>JAAYGU010000058.1 GCA_012727535.1 Bacillota bacterium
AACTCTCCTGCCCCGAAGCTATTCTGTTTTGGGAAGCGCCCTTGAAAAGTCAACAGGTGAGCCTCATTAAACGCTTCGGGCCCAACGTCAATCTCGGCAATATTGCGCCGGAAGATGCGTTGACCCTTGAAGCCTTGCGGTGTGGACTGTATAGCGATACTTTAGAATTTTGCCTGGAACATACGGCCGACTATAACTAATACCGAAGCGAAGGGGAGGTGGGAGGGGGAGAAAACACTGTTCTTATCTCTTATAATAATCCGTGAAAACAGGTATAATGGTAATTAACTACCAAACGACAACTGGGGTGTAGTGTAAGGGGCTCGGTTGGGGCCGACCATTTGCGGTGAGGGAGGCCGGGCAATCAGCTTGACACTGATGCTCCTATAAATAGATTACATAGAAAGGGATGAAGAAGATGAAATCATACCGTAAAGAGTTGGTCTTTAACACAAAGAACCGGATGGAGTTTATTAACATTACGGATCAGGTGGAGGAAGCGTTAGCGGAAAGCGGGATTAAAGAGGGTCTTTGCCTAGTCAATGCGATGCACATTACGGCCAGTGTCTTTATTAATGACCACGAAAGCGGTTTGTGGCAGGACTACTACCGCTGGTTGGAGCAACTAGCCCCCCATGAGCCGATCTCTCAATATGCGCACAACCGAACTGGGGAAGACAACGGCGATGCCCATCTCAAAAGACAAGTGATGGGACGGGAAGTGGTGGTTGCCGTCACCGATGGCCGCTTGGATTTTGGTCCGTGGGAACAGATTTTTTATGGGGAGTTCGATGGTCGGCGGCCGAAACGAGTCTTAGTTAAGATCATCGGTGAATAGAAGGCCGGGCCGGTCAGGCCCGGCCTAAACTGTGCCACGGGTTAAGTCAGTCTCCCCAAAACCGGGGGCGCGCCCATCAAGCTCCTGGTGATCGGGTGGCAAAGATATTCTGTGCTTAAAGATCTACTTTAAAATGATTTACCATGTTGCGCAGGCGTTCGGCTTCTTCATTGAGCAATTGACAAGAGGAAGATAGCTCCTGGACCATTGCCGCATTTTCCTGAGTAACCTGATTTAGTTGCCCGTCTCTCTGTCGCGCCAACATTTGATTAAAACCGAGTGCCAGATGGCCGATCTCATCTTTCCTCGAGACCGGGAGCTCAGCTGTGAGGTCGCCCTGCGCAGCCTGGCGGAACGAGGCTAACAGATGGGGGATTGGTTTAAGGATAAAACCGGTGAACATTAGGGCAACTAAAAAAGATGGCAACGTTACTTTAAATATCGGCGTTAGGGGAATAAAGCTTGATAGATTACGCTGCTTTTAAGGTAATGGTAATAAACCGGCGGGGCCGCTTCTGCCAGAAAATAGTATTTTTATGTTAGCCGGTCAGTTGATGTTTTGTGGTTGATGAAAAACAAAAAACCGTCTGACGACGGTTTTTACGTTAACATTTACTATTTTGGCAAGGGTTTAGGGCGATGGTTTAAATATAATTCAGCGGGTTTTTGGTCTGACCGTTCTTGATCACTTCAAAGTGGAGATGCGGGCCGGTGCTATTGCCGGTCGAACCGACCGCGCCGATGCGCTCTCCGGTTTTGACCCGTTGTCCGACTTTGACGTAGATCTTAGAGAGATGGGCATATCTGGTCCGTAACCCGTTGCCATGGTCAACCAGAATCGAGAGGCCGTAACCCCCGTTCCAGCCGGCTTGGATTATTTTTCCGTCGGTGTAGACATAGACCGGGGTGCCGGTGTTGGCGGCGATGTCAAGCCCGTCATGGAACTTACGGCGACCGGTGATCGGATGAATCCGCCAACCGTAATGGCTGGAGATCCGCTTACCCTGGACCACTCCGTAGTTCACCCGGCCACCGCGCGAGACCGTTGTCTTGGTCCCGACTCGAACCAGTGCATTAACTGGTTCTTTGATCACGTTTTCGTTCATGACGACTAAAGAATTTTGAAACCCATTGAGCAGGGTAATGTCATACAAGACTTCTTTTTCCCCTTCAACCCCCTCGCGGATGATATACTTCTGGCTTGTATAAAGGGTGTTGTCTTTCCGCGTCTCAACTTTAAAGGGGACCGGTTCGATAATCATGTTTTCGAATTGAATCATCACATCTAAAACCGGGTTTAAGGGTCTGAGCAACAAGATGTCCCCGGGGTATATTTTATCCGGGTTAACATCGGGATTTAAGATTTGTAAATCGGCGACACTCATCTTATGCGCACGGGCCAGGTTCCAAAAATTATCACCGCTTTTGATCTCGATTTCCAACGCTTCTTCTTCGATGGCGTAAATCCGCTCCCGTGCCGTGTCTAAGGAGTCGAGCTCTTCCGGTTTAACCTCTACATTCACTAACTCGACCGCTTGGACAAAAGAGATCTTTTTGATCCGGGCATTCTGGTCAACGTTTTTTAGGTAACTCTTCTGGTATTCGCTTAACATATTTTCCAGTGCATCGCGATCGGTGTCGGCAATCGTAAACCAGACTTCACCATCGACGACAAACTGATAAGCTTTAACTTTTTTTAAGGCATCGGCTAAGCTGATTAAACCGGGGATAATGGCAAAAACAAGGAGGAGAGTGATGAGCAGCGCTATTACCCTTTTTTTAGTCACTAATGTCACACACCTTCTGTTGTGATGAGCAGCTTCACCTTATTTTTAAATAATAAGCAAAAGGAATCGCTGATTACTGAAGAACGTGGTCAACTTAGGAGAGTTGATACTGCAGATCTTAAAAGATTAAGCAATTCTTTAGATCATATGAAAAGAGAATAGACATTAGTAATTTTAACACAAAAGTACACGTTTTTTTCTGGGAAAATATTGCTTCTTTCAGTTTGGCGGTGGCCGTATAAACAACCGGCATCGGCTCCGGGGCGGTAGCATGGCACTGGGTGAGCGGTGAATTATAAGGCCTGGGGTTTATTACCGCCTTAGAGATCGTAACTTTCTGTTATAATAAACGTTATGAAGAAGGAAAGGTTGCAGGTCAAAGCGTTTTTTAGCGGAAAAAAGTAAGTTTGTAGCTACAGCGAAACGGGCGTTGCTGGCTGAAAGGAGGAGCAGAATGCAACGAACTTTGAAGATAACTGGAATCGTCATCGGCTTATTGGCGCTTTTCGTTCCGCTCAGTCTCTCACTCTCCAACTATCAGCAGAAAGTGAAGGAGCAGACCATCCGCGACGGGTTGACCGCCCTCCTGGCGCAAGAAGCGGTGACCGCTGCGGAGGTAAGTAAATATCTCGATGCGCATTTAGGTGAGGTTTCGGCGGAGACAGCCGCTGACATGGTTCGCGCCTTTGAACAGGTGCAACAGAAAACTTTGCCGGACTGGCAGGAACTTTATGCTGAACCTGAGTTGCAGGAGCGGATCCGTTCTTTTTATCACCCCAGTTGGACGCGGGAGGAGATGGCGCGCCTTGCGGATGAGAAAACACGTATGGTTTTATTATCAACCTTAGACCAGGGCTTTAAAGTGGAGACGGCTGAGGGTTCTTTCTTTCCGATCATCGACTATACCTTTTATGCGCGCTACCAATCTGCCGTCACACCGGACCTCTCATCCTATCTTGACCTGATGACGGTGGAGTCTGAAGCGCTCCCGGTTAAGGATGCGGCTTTGCTGATTGGCTGGGAGGAGCTTGTCGAGAGGGCTTTACGGCAGGAAGAGTTTTTGGCGGAGTATCCCTCTTCCCCACAGATTGAGCCAGTGCGCCGGTTATTAGAGCGTTACCGGTACTTTGCGCTTTTTGGATGCGACAATACGCCGTTATTCAGTTACCGGACCAGACAGATGAGGCCAGAAGCCCGAGAGGCTTATCTGAACCGGCAGTGGGATCCGCAAAAGGGGGATTTCTCGGCGCTGATGAAAGAGTACCTGACCGTGTTGGCGGCGAATGATTATCGTTTAACCGCTGAGGTAGAGGCCTTTAGGAGAAAGGCGGTCGGTTTTGAGTAACAGTTTTGAGGCCGCAAGGACTGTAGATTGCGGAAATTGATTGCGAAAAGAGTCTGATCCCGTTTCTTGGCCAAAGCAGCCGAGAAACGGGATTTTTTCTGCCCAATATTATAAGCTTGGGTCTGAGCGACCGCAGGATTTTGGGGGGACGGGTGGCATAAAAGGAAGAGGTAGGGAAAAAATCTATGGCCAGCGGATAAAGCGGCTTCGGATTACTCATAATGAGGAGGAAGCTTAGCTGCCAACAATCTGGCAAGGATGCTCCCCGGCGTACTGGGGTAAAAGCGCCGGCTCATGAGATTGGGTAGGCGTTATAATCTCGCCTCGCTTAGAATACTTAGCCAAGAAAATCAAGTCAGCGGTGGACACCATTCTGCTCGGTTAAGTAAAGACTTGCCAAGGCTGTTATTCACTACTGTTGACGAGCGGTGAGTGACGAGAACGGGTGGCAAACTAGAGCAACGAGTAGTATTTTCCAAGCAGAAAAGGAGAAAAGAGTAATGAAGATTTTGCTGGTTTATCCGCAGTTTCCGGAGACCTTTTGGAACTTTAAACATGCTTTAAAATTCATCGGGAAAAAAGCAGGGAATCCCCCGCTGGGTTTGCTGACCGTGGCGGGATTTCTCCCCCGCCACTGGGAGCTGAAGCTGGTTGATGAGAATGTCACGCCTTTAACAGAGACCGACATTAAATGGGCTGATTATGTAATGATCAGCGCCATGGCGGTCCAGAAAGACGCCGTGCGGACCATCATTGAACGCTGTAAAAGACACGAGAAAAAGCTGATTGCCGGAGGACCCCTCTTTACCGTGGACGCAGAGGAGTTTCCGGAGATCGATCATCTGGTGCTCGATGAGGCGGAGATTACCCTCCCCCGTTTCCTGGCCGACCTGGAACAAGGGACTCCCCAACATCTTTACACCGCCGGCCCCGCGGAATGGGCAGACCTAAGCCAGACACCCATTCCACGGTGGGATCTCCTGGAATTTAAAGACTATAACGCGCTGGCGATCCAGTACTCGCGGGGCTGCCCTTTTGACTGTGAATTTTGCGATATTACGATGCTTTACGGGCAACGTCCGCGCACGAAAAGCAAAGAACAAGTCGTGGCTGAATTGGAGGCCTTATACCAACAGGGCTGGCGCGGCGGGGTCTTTGTGGTTGATGATAATTTTATCGGAAATAAAGCACAGTTAAAGGATGAGATCTTGCCGGCGATGGCCGATTGGCAGCGGCGGCATGATTATCCCTTCTCCTTTAATACTCAGGCTTCGATTAACCTAGCGGATGATGACGAATTACTGGACGCCATGGTCCGGGTTGGGTTTGAATCAGTCTTCATTGGCATTGAAACCCCGCATGAGGAGAGCTTAACCGAATGTAGCAAGGTGCAGAATAAGAACCGGGATTTGGTGGCTGCGGTGAAGAAGATCCAACGTCACGGGTTGCAAGTCCAAGGCGGTTTTATTGTGGGCTTTGCTCATGATCCGCCGACCATCTTTGACCGGCAGATTGAGTTCATCCAACAGAGCGGGATCGTAACCGCGATGGTTGGGTTGTTGAATGTGCTCAAAGGGACCAAACTGTACCACCGGTTGGAGAAAGAAGGGCGCGTTTTGGAGGAAAGCAGGGGAAAAAACACCGAACGACGGATTAATTATCTACCCAAGATGCCCTGGGAGGTTTTGCTGAATGGTTACGAAAAGGTGATGACGACGATCTATGCTCCGGAATATTTTTACCGCAGGGTAAGAGAGTTTTTACGCGAGTTTAACCCTCCGCCGAGCAAGAAACTTCATCCCCGGCTCTACCATGTCACTGCCTTTTTTAAGGCCCTCTTTCTAATTGGCCTCTGTGGAAAGGAAAGGTCGTATTTCTGGCGCCTGGTCGGGTGGTCGCTGCTGAAGAAGCCCCGGGTTTTCCCGTGGGCGATTGCCTGTAGTATTTATGGCTTTCACTTCCGTAAAGTCTTCCTGGAAGGCACGGAGAGCGCGCCAGTGCCCTTGACCGCTCCGGACACCTCACCGGTGTAAAAACGGCGGCCGCTTCGATCATGGTCGGAAAGAGCGCCTGGTTGAAACAGAGTTTATGGGAAACCGCCTGATCCTCAGGCGGTTTAATTTTGCCGTCTTTGAAGATAAAGTGGCTGCTTGGCACCGGGGATGAGGAAATGATCAGGGAGGGTTAAGAGAGAGGAAACTGGAGGAAAATAGCGAATAGGTACAATGAATTGAGGCTCGTACCGGAAAGCGGAGCCGGTTGAGGGAGAAAGTAAATGAGTAGATGTTCCTGGTGTCTCGGTGATGAGCTGTATATGAAATATCATGATCAGGAATGGGGGGTTCCGGTTTTTGACGACCGGAAACATTTCGAGTTTTTAGTCCTCGAGGCGGCGCAGGCCGGATTAAGTTGGTTAACTATCCTTAAAAAGAGGGAAAACTACCGGGAGGCCTATGCCGACTTTGCGCCGGAGGTCGTCGCGGGCTTCTCCGAGCGAGAGATTGATGTTTTATTGAAAAATCAGGGAATCATTAGAAACGAGCGGAAGATCCGCGCCTCTATCCATAATGCGCGGTGCTTTCTGGAAGTGCAGGCGGAGTTTGGCAGTTTCAGTGATTATCTGTGGCGGTTTGTTGATCACCGTCCGGTTGTAAATAACTGGCAAAGCGAGAAAGAGATCCCGGCCCAGACCGCATTGTCGGTTGCAATTGCTCAGGATTTAAAAAAACGCGGTTTTCAGTTTGTGGGGCCGATTATTATATACGCTCATTTACAGGCGACTGGCTTGGTGAATGACCATATCAGCGCTTGTTTTCGCCATCGACAAATCCGGGATTTAAACTTATCGCAAATACAAAGATGAGGGGGAGAAGGAGATCGATACCGGGGAGATAAAAATTTTTGCCGGCAGTTCGGGACGGGCGTTTGCTGAAGAAATGAGTAATTACTTGGGCATTAAACTGGGGGAGGCTGACACGATTGTTTTCACTGAGGGCAACATTTTTGTCCGGGTTGGTGAGACGGTCCGGGACAAAGATGTCTATCTCGTGCAGCCGATTGGCCTCTACCCCAACAAGGAGTTTGTCGAAATCCTCTTTTGGATGGATGCTTTCAAACGGGCGAGTGCTAACTCGGTGACGGCGATTATTCCTTATTTTGGCTATGCCAAAGGGGATAAGAAGGATGAACCCCGGGTTTCCATCCGGGCTCGGGTCTGTGCGGAATGTATTGAGCTGGCGGGCGCTGACCGGATCGTAACGATGGACTTGCATAGTCCGCAGATCCAAGGTTTTTTCAAAAAACCGGTCGATCATCTTTATGCCCTACCAGTGTTGTGTGAATACATTAAGAGTTTAGGGCTTGAAAATTTGATTGTGGTATCTCCGGATGCCGGTTTTACTAAGCAAGCCCGGAAATTTGCCTCTTATCTTGGCGTACCGGTGGCGATTGGGGATAAAACCAGAACAGGCCATGACGAACAGGCAGAGGTTCTGGAGATTTTGGGGGATGTGAACGGCCGGAACGTCCTGGTTGTCGATGATTTTAGCATTACTGGGGGAACCTTGACTACACTGGCCGAGGAGCTGAAAAGGCGCGGTGCGGGCCGGATCTTGGTCACTTTATCCCATATTTTATTAAACGAGCAAGCCTTGGCCAAAATTGCAGAGAGCCCGATTGAAATGGTGATCGGCACGGACACGGTTTATAACCCTTACATCAAGGGGGCAAATAAGATCAAGATTGTTTCGGTTGCTCCATTGTTTGCCGAGGCGATTGACCGTATTCATAAACGGGAATCGGTCAGCCCGTTGTTCTCTGCGGTGCCCAAGAAAGTAGTGGACTATAACGGAGTATTAAAATAATTTTTGACAAAAAGAAGGTTGAACGATGCGTGCGGAAATCATTTCAGTCGGCACTGAGTTATTACTGGGACAGATTGTTGATACAAATGCGGTTTTTCTCTCGCGGGAGCTGGCCAACTTAGGGATTGATCTGTATCACCGGACCACAGTCGGGGATAACCCGGAGCGCTTGCGGCAGGCGCTCGAGGCGGCTTTGGGCCGGGCGGAGTTAGTCATTACCAGCGGGGGCTTGGGCCCGACCGCCGATGACCTGACCAAAGAGATAGTAGCAGAGGCGCTTGGCTTAGATCTGATTTTGGACCGGCCTTCCTTGGAGCGGATGGAAGCCTACTTTCGGCAGCTGGGCCGGAGAATGACGGAGAACAATTATAAACAGGCACTCATTCCGGTGGGCGGCAAGGCGCTGCCGAATCCGCACGGGACGGCACCGGGGGTAGCCGTGCGGTGGAAGGAACGGTTAGTAATCTGTCTGCCTGGTCCACCGCACGAACTAGAACCAATGTTCCGTACTTATGTCCTCCCGATGCTGCAACAAGAAAAAAGCGGGGTGATCTTCTCCCGAGTGCTGAAGATCAGTGGACGGGGGGAGAGTGCGGTGGCTGAGGAACTCGCGGATCTACTGGCCGCGCAGAGTAATCCGACGGTTGCGCCCCTGGCTTCCCCGGGTGAAGTGAAGCTACGCTTGACCGCGCGGGCCGACTCCACCGCGGCGGCAGAAAAACTCATTGCCGGACTGGAGGCCCA
The DNA here is from genome assembly GCA_012727535.1 of Bacillota bacterium. Classification (GTDB taxonomy): domain Bacteria; phylum Bacillota; class UBA4882; order UBA10575; family UBA10575; genus JAAYGU01. Next base: position 8,578 of record JAAYGU010000058.1, read on the forward strand.
GATTCGCGAGCGGTTGGGGTCTTCCATTTTCGGGGTTGATGACGAGACGATGGAAGAGGTGGTGGTCAGGCTGTTGGCCAACCGCGGGGAGACGCTAGCCGTGGCTGAATCTTGCACCGGCGGGTTACTAGCTGGACGGTTGACGGAGGTTCCCGGGGCTTCAGCTGTCTTCGAACGCGGCGTGGTTACATACAGTAACCGGTCCAAGGTAGAGCTCTTGGGTATCCCGGAGGAAGTGCTCACTGCCTGCGGTGCGGTCAGTCCGGAGGTTGCCCGGCTCATGGCCGCCGGCGTCAAGGAAAAAGCCGGTACCGATTGGGGCATCGGTATTACCGGGATTGCCGGCCCTGGCGGGGGAACGGTCGAAAAGCCGGTTGGCCTGGTTTATGTTGGGTTGGAAGGGCCGGAGATCAGTTTGGTTAAAAAACTGCACTTTCCGGGAACCCGCTCGGCGGTGCGAAGGCGGACGGTCCAGACCGCTCTGGATCTGCTCCGGTTGGAACTGCTTACGAAGCAAAGTTTAAGTGGGAGGCAGAAGTGATGGCGGCAGAAGAACGAGTAGTTTTAGCAAAAGAGGATTTCCAGGATTTCAAAATCGGTGCTTTTCCGTATGATCCCGAACATTCGGCGATGGGCGAATACCATTATTATCCTCCCTCCGGTTATACGGGGAATTGGTATTGTCCGATCACCGATCACGGGTGGCGCGGACCGATGTGGCTGATCACCAACGCCGGTGAGCGCCGGGTGATGGAAGCGACCAAACTCCGCCGGAATGATCTGTTTGACCGTAATGTCTTGGTGACCGGGGAGGACGACTGGTCTGATTATACAGTGGAAGTGGAGATGCGGGTCCTTGATACCTCCTTATCCGGTGAACTCGGCTTCCGCTACCAAAACAGCCGTTGTTATTATGCGCTTTGTTTGGAGGCGGGCCAGGTCAAATTTTTGCGGCGTAACCATGCGGAAACGGTAGAATTATTCGCCCAGCCCTATGATTATAACTGTGACCGCTTTGAAGAGCTCAAAGTGGAGTGCCGGGGTGAAGAGTTTCATTGTTATCTCAATGAGCGGTTGGTCTGTACGGTCCGTGATGCGACCTTTCGCCGGGGAAAGGTGGCGCTGGCCGCCGAGACCGCGGTGCAGTTTGCCAACCTTTTGGTTTATACGGATGCCGCAACTGTCCGGCAGACCCAGGCCGAGCGGCAGCGGCAGAAGGAGCAATTAACGCTGCTGCGGCAGGAGTACCCGCAACCGCAGTTGTGGAAGCGGATTGACCTCCGGGATTTTGGTGCCGGACGCAGTGTAAGGTTTGGGGATCTGACCGGGAATGGGCAGTGTGATCTGGTGATTGCCCAATGTCAGAAACGGATTTATAAGGATGCTTATGCTAATATCAGTTGTTTAACCGCGCTGGATCTGGATGGAAACATCCTATGGCAGCTCGGGGAGCCTAACCCGGAGCATGCCTATATCACTGCGGACCTGCCTTTCCAGATTGCCGATGTTGACCTGGACGGCGCCAATGAAGTGATCGTGGCGAAAGATTTTCAGTTGATGATTCTTGATGGTCGGACCGGCCGGGTGAAAAAGAGTATCCCCACACCCCTGGCCAATGATCCCGACGAGTCTTTGCATACTGTGCCCTACGGCCGCTATGCTTTTGACCGGGTGAATGTCGACTGTATCCGGATCTGTAACTTCAGTGGCCGGTCCCAACCGACGGACATTCTGATTAAAGATCGTTATTCGCGGTTATGGGCCTACGATCATGAGCTTAATCTTTTATGGAAGTACCAGGGAGGCATTACCGGACATTTTCCGTTTACGAAGGATCTGAATGGTGACGGGCGAGAGGAGATGTTTGTCGGTTATAACCTAGTGGATGCCGATGGCAGAACCATCTGGAAGTTGCCGGTGAAGACCGATCATACGGATGAGATCATCATCGGGCGCTTTGATCCGGAGCGTGACGAGGAGCTGATTGCCATCGTGGCCGGGCATGAAGGTTTTATCATGGCTGATCTATCCGGACAGATCCTGGTCAAGCAGGAGATCGGGCATGCGCAAAGGATCAGCGCAGCCAATTACCGTCCCGATTTACCCGGTTTGGAACTGGCGGTAACGACATTCTGGGGTAACCAGGGGATTATTCTCCTCTTTGATTGTCACGGCCGGTTGCTTCACTCGTGGGAGCCGGGAACGAACGGTAATATGATTACCCCGGTGAACTGGAGTGGGGACGGTCGGGAGTTGATGCTGCTCAACGGCCATCCCGAATACGGCGGTCTGGTTGACGGTTGGGGGCGGCCGGTGGTACTCTTCCCTGATGACGGGCACCCGGTCCGCTGTGCGGAAGCGATCGACCTGACCGGGGACTGCCGGGAGGAGATCGTGCTCTGGGATGAACATGAAATGTGGATCTATACGCAAGACCGGAAGTTTACCGGCGAACGGATTTACTCCCCGGAGAAATATCCAGCTTATAATGGCTCGAACTACCGGGGGGAATACTCCTGGCCGGGTTGGAAGAGCAAGCGCTAGGCGACCGGGCGAACGCAGATTGGGCCTAGTGCGGGGGAAAAAGTCTGCTGTTTTCCTTTATAAGGAGCGAACAGCGCAAAGAAAGACCAGAGCCTCCGGTCATTTGGATGGGGCGACCGGAGGTTTTTTTACTTATAAGGCCTATAGCACAATCAAGAAAAAAGAATTGTCAAAAACGGTCTGATCGTTTATGATATACAAGGTACGCATCGGTTATTAATGATGTTGAACTGTAGGGCGGTAAGATGGAAAGGGAGTGAAGGGGATTGAGGTTGATTGGGACCCAGGTTCGTGGGATTCGCGCGCCGATTATCAAAGAAGGGGATGATCTGGTCAGTTTTGTGGTTGATGCGGTGCTCCAAGCAGCAGCCCAGGAAGGCTTTTCGCTCCGGGACCGGGATGTGATAGGGATTACGGAATCCTTGGTGGCCCGGGCGCAGGGCAATTATGTCACCCTTGAAGTGGTGAGCAAGGAGTTAAATCAGAAGTTTGGCCATGAGGAACTGGGTGTTGTCTTCCCGATGCTGAGCAGGAACCGTTTTGCTCCGATTCTGAAGGCGATCGCGCGGAGTTTTTCCCGCGTCTACTTATTACTGAGTTATCCGGCGGATGAGGTGGGAAATCCCCTGATGGATCTGGAGCGGATGGAGGAAGCGGGGATTAACCCTTACTCCGATCTGTTGACGGAGGAAGATTACCGGAGAATTTTCGGTGCCGAGGTACGGCATCCCTTTACCGGGCTGGATTACGTTAATTATTATAAAGGTTTTGCGGTCAATGATAATTTAACATTTTTATTTTCCAACAATCCCCGGGATATTTTAGGCTTTACCAAAAACGTATTGACGGCCAATGTCCATGCTCGCCAGCGGACCAAGCGGATTTTGCAGGAAGCCGGTGCCGAGCGGGTTTATGGTTTGGATCAGTTTTGTACGGAAGCGAGTGCGGGCTGTGGTTATAACGCTGAATATGGCTTACTCGGTTCGAACCTGGCCGGCGAAGAAAAGCTGAAGTTATTTCCACGGGACGGCCAGTTTTATGTGGAAGCAATCCAGCAGAAGTTGAAAGCTGAGACTGGTAAAGATGTCGAGGTGTTAATTTACGGAGACGGCGCTTTCCGTGATCCGGTCAGTAAAATATGGGAGTTGGCGGATCCGGTGGTGGCACCGGCGTTTACCGCCGGATTAGCGGGGACCCCCAATGAAATAAAGATTAAATACCTGGCTGATCGGCTGATTGAAGCAGAGGGAGATGCTGCGCTCGAAGCAGAGGTACGGTCAGTTGTTGCTGAGAAAAAGAGGGGAGCAATCGAGGACGAGCAATGCCTTGGGACTACTCCCCGGCGGCTCACTGATTTGCTGGGCAGTCTTTCTGATCTAACCAGCGGGAGCGGGGATAAGGGAACACCAATTGTTTTAATCCAAGGGTACTTTGATGATTATGCTACGGAATAAAATAAAAGCAGAACCGCGGTGCGAATTTTTCCGTTTGGTTTTGTCTTTATATTAATAAGGATAAATGGGGGATTGACATGATTAAGGTGGCAATTGTAGGGGCAACCGGGATCGTTGGCCAGCAGGCGATCGTTAGTCTACACAATCATCCCTGGTTTGCCGTCACCAAACTGGCGGCTTCCGAACGTTCCGCCGGAAAGACTTATGCCCAGGCGCTACAGGGTGCGGACGGGGCTTCCCGCTGGTGGTGCCCGGAGGAATTACCGGCTGAGATTGGGCAAATGATGGTGGAGAATGCGGCAGAGTTTGATCCGGAGTCTGTTGATCTGATCTTCTCCACCGTGGATACGAATATTGCTAAAGAATTGGAGCCCAAGTGGGCTAAAACGACGCCGGTGATCAGTACCGCTTCGGCTTTCCGGTACGAAGCGGATACTCCGATCCTGGTGGGCGGGGTCAATATGGAGCATACATCGCTCCTGGCGGTGCAGCAACGCAACCGGGGGTGGAAAGGGTTTATCGCCCCTAAATCTAACTGTACGATCTCCGGTTTAGTCGTTTCTTTGAAACCGATCTTAACACACTTTGGGGTCAAACGGGTGGTCATGACCTCGCTCCAGGCGATGTCCGGTGCCGGACGTACTCCCGGTCTCTCGGCCATGGATATGATGGAGAATGTCATTCCTTATATTCCGGGGGAGGAACCAAAGGTGGAAAGCGAACCCCTCAAGATTTTGGGGACGCTGACCGGAGAAGGGATTAAAGACGCTGCTTTCGGCATTACTGCTACTTGTACCCGGGTGCCGGTCCTCGATGGCCACCTGGTGGCGGCGTTTGTGGAGACGGAGAAGGCGTGTACACCGGAAGAGGTTAAAGCCGCGATGCTTGATTTTGGTCGGGATTTTTGCCAGTTGGGTCTGCCCAGTTCGCCTGATCGTCTGATCAAAGTCACTGACGATCCTTTCCGGCCGCAGCCGCGGATGGACCGGGATTGCGGCGGAGGAATGACGGTGACGGTTGGGCGGATCCGGAAAGATCCGATCCTGCCCAATGGGGTCAAATATGTTTGCTTGGCGCATAATACGAAACTGGGGGCGGCGAAAGGGGCCGTCCAAACGGCAGAGTATTTAGTCAAACACTATTTGCAGTGGCTCTAAAATTATGTGCGCCCCGCCGGGTGTGGACAGCGCAAAAACTTAGCTCGAATAGTCTTGACCCCTACGACGAAGTGGGATATAATGTTTATTAATTTACCAAGTGGCCGGAGACAGAAAGCAAGTTTCTGTTCCGGGGAGTAGAAGAGAATGAAAGTGGCGATGAAGAGTGAGTAACCGGTAGAAGTTAGTCGCAGAGAGAAAGGCCGTTGGCTGGAAGCCTTTCCTAAGTTTGCCGGTGAAGACCGACTCGGAGCAGATGGTGAATTCAAGCCAAACGGTTGACACCGTTATCTGTCATGAAGCCGGGTCCTAGACCAACAAGGGTGGAACCGCGGGCCAATTTACCCGTCCCTTACCAGGGACGGGTTTGTTTTTTGAGAGTAGGGGACAGGAGGTGAGCAAAGATCGGGCCAGAAGTTGAAGTATGTGCTGGAGGAGTCGTCTTTGTTGACGGTAAGATAGTGGTGCTCCGGAGGAAAAATGGGGTTTGGTTAATGCCGAAAGGCCATGTCGATCCGGGTGAAACCCTGGAAGAGGCGGCCTGCCGCGAGGTTTGGGAGGAAACTGGTCTGCGGGCGGAAATCGGGGCGCCTTTGGGGGAAACCAGGTATTCTTTCACTGAAAATGATACTGTTCACCGGAAGAGGGTGCACTGGTTTTATATGAAGGCGATCGGCGGGAAGCTGCAGCCGGAGGAGGAGATGTTTACGGAGATCAAACTCCTGACCGAAGAGGAATTAACCACTTTAACTTTTGAGAAAGACCGGAAACTGGCTAAAGCAGCCTTTGCTCTGTACCGAGAGGAGCGGGGCCGGGGTCCGGTGCCCGGTTGAGTCTTTCAGCGTACCAAGGTTAAGAATCTACCTTGGAATCATCTTTAAAAAGTGAGTAAACCAGGCGAGAAGGAGGAAGAAGTATGATCAGGCTTAAGCTGCCGAATGGGGTAGAAGAACAAGCCGCTGGAGGCATCTCTGGCAAAGAGCTGGTGGCCGGATTAGAGCCGGCTTTAAAAAAGGAGGTAATCTGCCTAAAGGTCGATGGTAACCTAACGGATCTGTCAGCGACACTGCCCGCCAGGTCCGAAGTGGAGTTGGTCTTACGGTCCGCGCCGGAGGCCTTAGAAGTTTTACGGCATTCGGCCGCGCATATTATGGCGCAGGCGGTAAAGAGGATCTTTAAAGATGTTAAGCTGGCGATTGGGCCGGCGATTGAGCACGGTTTTTATTACGATTTCGAACTGCCCCGACCGCTGACGCCGGAGGATTTGGCTGCGATTGAAGCCGAGATGAAGAAGATCGTGAAGGAAGATCTGCCGTTTCAGCGTCGGGTACTCTCGCAGGAGGAGGCCTTAGCCCTCTTGGAGGAGCAGGGGGAAAAGTTTAAAGTTGAGTTAGTGTCGGAGCTGGACGACCAGGAGATCAGTTTTTATCAGCAGGGAGAGTTCATTGACCTCTGCCGGGGACCGCATCTTCCTTCGACCAGATATCTAAAGGTCTTTAAGTTGACCAGTATCGCCGGGGCTTACTGGCGCGGCGATTCCTCGCGCGAGATGTTGCAGCGGATTTACGGAACGGCGTTTTTCCAGAAGGAGGAGCTAGAAAATTACTTTAAGTTCTTGGAAGAGGCCGCCAAGCGGGACCATCGTAAGCTGGGACGGGAATTGGATTTATTCTCAACCAGTGAACAGATTGGCGCTGGGTTGATCCTTTGGCACCCCAAAGGGGGGCGGATCCGCCAGGTGATCGAGGACTTCTGGCGTGAAGAGCACCGGAAGAATGGTTACGATCTCGTCTATACGCCTCATCTGGGACGGGGATTGCTCTGGGAGACCAGCGGCCATTTAGACTTTTATCGCGAAAACATGTATTCCGGGATGGAGATTGATCAGCAGGAATACCTCATTAAACCGATGAACTGCCCCTTCCATATTGAAATTTATAAGAGCCGGAGCCGTTCATACCGGGAGTTGCCGTTCCGCTGGGCTGAGTTGGGTACGGTCTATCGCTACGAACGCAGTGGTGTCCTGCACGGGCTTTTACGGGTCCGAGGCTTTACGCAGGATGATGCCCATATTTTTTGCCGCCCCGATCAGATGCCGGCGGAGATCGACCGGGTACTCGAGTTTTGCCTAAAGATTTTGAGAGCGTTCGGATTTACCGATTTTAAACTATATTTGGCCACCCGGCCGGAGAAATCGGTCGGTTCGGAAGAAAGATGGGAAGCAGCTACCGCTGCTCTAAGGGCGGCGATCGAAAAGGCCGGCTTGCCTTTTGCCGTGGATGAAGGGGGCGGCGCTTTTTACGGACCAAAGATCGACTTGAAGATTAAAGATGCTTTGGGGCGGGAATGGCAGTGTTCAACCATCCAGTTTGATTTTAATGAGCCGGAGCGCTTCGGCCTGACCTACAAAGGAGCAGACAGCCAGGACCATCAGCCTTATATGATCCACCGGGCTCTTCTGGGTTCACTAGAGCGTTTCTTTGGTATCCTGGTGGAACACTATGAAGGTGCTTTTCCCTTATGGCTTGCTCCGGTGCAAGCGCTGGTCATTCCAGTCTTGCCAGCGAATTTGGAGTATGCCGAGGCGGTCTGTCACTGGTTACAAGCCAACGGCATCCGGGCAGAAGTCGACGGCCGGAACGAAAAGATCGGCTACCGGATCCGCGAAGCACAGTTGCAGAAGGTCCCCTATATGTTGGTGGTTGGGGAACAAGAAGCCAGCGAGGGTAAGGTTGCGGTACGGACCAGAAAAGAAGGAGATCTGGGCGTTTGGGAGCGGGAGGCTTTGCTCCAGCGGATGCAGGAAGAGATTGCCCAGAAAAGTTAAGTTACTAAATTTCAGGCGGCCGTACCCGTACTACGAAGCCCACACCATAGTAAGGAATAAATAAATAAGGGTGATGGTGTGATGAAGTTTGTCCTACGAAATTCGATTCTTCGCTTAACCAGTTGTTTGGAGATTCTGATTTCGATCCTCCTCTTCGCTGGGGTGGGGATTGCCTCCTTTGGTCTATTGAAAAGCTTACTTGGCCTCACGGGTAACTTTGGTGATTCCAATTACTTTAGTAATTTTTTAAGTTATGCGATGGTCCTGATCATCGCGATTGAATTAATTAAGATGGTGGCCAGCGAGTCGCTGGGCAGCGCGATTGATGTCTTATTGTTTGCGATTGCCCGGAAATTGATAATCAGCGAAGAAAATCCGCTCGGTTTTCTCATTGGGGTGCTGGCCATCGGTTGCTTGTTTATCATCCGCAAGTATCTCTTGGCCACGCACTTCAGTACCGGTACCGGGGTGTTGCTCAATGCGTCCCTCTCGCCGGCGGAGGCGAGTGAAATTATCGGTCGTCAGTTGCCAGAGGTAGCCCAAACGCTCGGGGGATTAGTCACCTATATTGCCCAGCAGGAGAAGAGAAGTCTGCGCGAGGGGGAGATTTACGAACTGGACGGCTGTAAACTGAGGATCAACCGGATGCAGAATGGGATCATTGAGAGTCTGGAGTATCTATCGAGTGACAAATAAAAGCAGGGATCTTCCCTGCTTTTATTTTTACGTGCGGCGCTTAGCTTCCCTTGGCTGCACTTTTTTTAAATTGTATAATTGTATAATAAAATGAAACAGAAAATACCATCTGGGCCGGAGGACGGCGGAACTGGTGAGAGAAAGGAGAAAGAGGGAGGAGACAGCATGAAACTTGACGAGCGGCGGCGTGATGAGGAACGGCTGCGGGCCGTAGTGGAGTTTGCCCATAATGTGCTCACCCAGGGGCGGGATCGTTACCGAGCGAAACCGACTCCCCTGCTGGCCGATGGGCTAAAGGTTGATACTGGAGAGCATATCACCTGGAGAGTAGCGGGAGGCAGGGAGATTATCCTCTCCAATCTGGCCAGTCAACAAGTTTTGTTACGGGTGCTGACCGGATTGAGCAACCTCACGGGGGAGATCGGGTTTAAAGCGGCGGGGGAAGCGGTTCTACGTTATCATTTTGCTCATCTAACGGACAGTAGTGGTTTGTTGCAATGGGGCGGTCACCGGGTAATTGACCTGAAAACCTTGAGGGTCGACGGGCCGGAGAATAAGGGGTTGGTGCATGAGTTAAAAAACCATTTTCCCTTTTATGATCTGATGTTTGCGGTCAACCCGGCAGCTACGCGTAGGTTAATTGGTGCGATCTGGAATGCCCACCTCCATGACTGGGCGAATCTGGAGCTCAGCCGGCACGGCCGGTATGGGTTGTCGCCTGGCCTACTCTGGGAGCATCCTTTTCATGATCCGCCGCCGTTTAGGGAGACCCGCGGTCTTTCTTTTCTCCCGACCGGTAATGATCTGATCTATGCGGCTGGTCGCCTTTATAAGCATACGGGCTATCTCCCTGCCCTGGTCTGGGCCAAGAGGCTGGCCTGGATGTTTGTTAAAGCACGACACCCTCAAACCCGGCTTGGGGTCTATCAATACACGCAGGCTCTAAAGCAGGAAGAGGCGGAGATCGCCCCGGAGGATCCGCGTTTTAGCCTCTCCTGTTATGGGGACCGGGCAAAACGCCAGTTGGGTCCAGAATTGGGCCCCGACGCGCTGGAAGGAAATATGCTGCTGCCCAGGAAAGCCCGGTCGATTTATGTGATTAATACCCTGATGGAGCTGGAACTGGCTGAAGAGCTGGGGGCAGAAGCCAGGGAGTTCGTGGCGTGGGTGCATGAAGGAATGTTAGCTTATGCCAAGTATGCCTACCTTCCGGAGACCAATCAGTTGAAACCAATGTTGGCGAATGGTACGGATCTATCCGGTTATAAGTTACCGCGCAGCGGGTACTACGGCCGCGCGGGAACGGTCCTGCAGCGTTCTCCGGCCGGGGGGGATTTTTTACATGCTTACGCGCGTACTTATCGTTTGACCGGCGATCCCGATCTCTGGACGGTCGTACGCCAGATCGGGCAGGGGCTTGGCCTAGGCGACTTGGGTTTTCGTCCCGGCGATAAGGTACAGCTTGCTCTGGAAACCAGAGAGGCGGATTATCGGATCCTCTTTGCTTTGTTGGAGATTTACCGGACAATACCCCACCGGGCTTACCTGGCTTTAGCCCGGAGAGTGGGGGATAATATCCTGCGGAGTAAATTCCGCCACGGCTACTTTTTGCGGCAGCCTGATTGTCTTTATGCCGAGTTTAACGCCGTCGAACCGTTGGCCTTGTTAGCCCTGGAAGCAACGATCCGGGGAACCCCTGAACTGGTACCCGGGTATTTGGCGGCTGGTTATCTCACCGGTGATTACGAAGAGCTGGACGGGACCGTCCATGGCCTCTATGGGGGAGAATTATACGAGCGCAGCCGGATGTCATAGTTTACCTTAAATATTCTTTTCCCAGCTAGAAGGAGCTCTTAACTCAGTAGTCGAATATGTACTTATCTGGACTTTTAGCGGAGGGAAAATTTGATGTTCAATTCTAAGCTTTTTGTCTCCATTTTCTTGCTACTTTTCACCTTAATACCGACCACTCCCGCCGCAGAGGCTGAGCAGGCGACCAAGTTCAAACTTACATACGAGCAGTTGTTTCCCGACCGAATTATGCTTCCGGTTGAGGGAGAACAACTTACTGAACCGGCGATTCCCCGGCGGGGCTCGACCCCGGTCCCTGATTATTCATTGGAGCAAAGGGTGGTCCCAGTGCCAATGCCGCCGGAGATTAGAGGCGTCTACGCCACTGGATGGGCTGCCGGCTCGGCTACGCTGTTAAATCGAATCCTTCAGTTTGCCCGGGAAACTGAGATCAATAGTTTGGTCGTGGATATTAAGGATGATACCGGCCGGGTCAGTTACCGGTCCGGGATTCCCATGGTGAATGCGCTGGAAGCTTGGGAAGCCAAGATTGAAAACCCACACCGATTGTTACAGACTCTCCGCCGAGCTCAGATTTATCCGATCGCCCGGCTGGTTGTGTTTAAGGATCCCTTACTCGCCGAGCGCCGTCCAGATCTGGCCTTGAAACAAAAAAACGGCGAAATCTGGCGGGACTATAAAGGCTTGGCCTGGGTGGATCCGCATAGTCGGGAAGTATGGGAATATAACATTAAAATTGCAAAAGAGGCAGTTAGACTGGGTTTTCCCGAAATACAATTTGATTATGTCCGTTTTGCCAGTGACGGCGATTTAAGGAATTGTATCTATCCGTTTGCTGATGGCAACAGTAAGGAGGATGTTATTAAGGAATTTCTCTTATATGCGCGGAGAGAACTCGAACCCTTGGGGGTAGTGGTCTCGGCGGATATTTTTGGACTGGCTTGTTCGGCGGCTGATGATCTTTTTATCGGTCAAAAGTTAGAAAAAATCGCCGAAGCGGTGCCGGTGATCTCGCCCATGGTCTACCCCTCCCATTATGCAAAGGGATGTTACGGGTTGCGGAATCCTGATTGCTCCCCTTATGAAACGGTTTTAAAAAGCCTGAAAGATGCGGCGGGTAGATTGGAAGGGTACCCTGTTCAACTGCGCCCCTGGTTACAGGATTTTTCTTTGGAAAGCACCTATGGTCAATGGGAGATTCAAGCCCAGATCCAAGCGGTCCGTGACGCCGGGCTCAAAGATTGGCTCTTTTGGAATCCGAGTTGCCGTTATCAAGTGAGCAAATACCTGCCCCTTCCGCCCACCATCGACCCTACCGACCCGGATTTGGGGCCAGCCGAAGAGGAACCCACCCCAGTCCTTGATCCGGCTGAACAGCAGCCGGTTGTAGGGCCGGACGAGCCGACTCATGAAGGTACAGTACTGGAACAAACTGCAGAAATGACCACTGCCGACCCGGGGGAGGAGCAGGAGGCGTCTGGTGCGGCTACCGCCAGGGGAGAGCAGTCGCCTACCCCGGAGGATGAGGGGCTGGAGGGTCTACCGCCCGAGGCGGAGATCGCTTTACAAAGTGCTCTGCCCGGCGAGCCGGTCGAGGGTAACTAGGGGTGACAATTATAATCATGGAAAAGATGTTTCGATGAGCACCGTTCGTTGATGGGGAGTGGTGTTCATATTTTTTATTATTAATTCATATTATACCTTATAATTATTATCATGTGATCGGTCACAACCGGGCGGTATTGAGCGCGGCAAAATAGATGTAAAGTATTTTGTATACAGCTATGATGGAAATATATTTGTGCACTTTAGATTGACAATTCTTAGGGATTTTGATATTATTTTTCATAACTTAAAGAGGCGAGAAATTATTGGCTGTACTGTCCATAATCTCGCCTGTATATTTATAAACTCAAACGCAAGGAGGTATGGAAATGAATAAAAGACTGCTGGTCATCATTGGGGTTATTCTCATTCTTCTCTTAGTCTTAGTGGCAGTCTTTACTGGTCGCCGGGAGAGCGACACGATTAAGATCGGAACAATCATGTCCATGAGCGGGGTTGTTTCTCACTATGGCATTCAAACCCGTGATGCTATTCAAATGGCGATTGATGAAATTAATGCCGAAGGTGGCGTCCTGGGCAAAAAGGTGGAATTGCTCGCCGAGGATGATGAGAAAAATCCGGAGAAGACGATGAATGCCCTGATTAAACTGGCGACTAAGGATAAAGTGCCGGCGATTATTGGGGCCTTAACCAGCGATTGTACTCTGGCGATTACGAAAGAAGCCCAGCAACGTAATGTTTTATTACTTACTCCGACCTCGACCAATGATGCGGTGACTGATGCCGGGGATTTAATCTTTAGATCGTGCTTCAAGGATTCTTTCCAGGGAAGTATCGTTGCACGCTTTTCGATCGAGACTTTAGGTGCACAAAAAGCGGCGATTCTCTATGATATGAACAATGATTACTCGGTGGGACTGACCAAGGCTTTCCAGGAGACTTTTGAATCCTTAGGCGGTCAACTAGTCGCGATTGAATCATACGCCGGTGGGGACAAGGATTTCAATGCCCAGATTACGAAGATTAAAGCCGCTGACCCTGACGTTCTTTTTATCCCCGATTACTATAGTACGATTTCGTTGGTGATTAAGCAGGTTCGGAATCAAGGTTTGGATGTTACCATGCTTGGCGCCGATGGTTGGGATGAACTGACCGGTCAGGCTGGGGATGAGGCCATTGGCTCGTACTACAGTAACCACTATAGCCCGGATGCGGATGATCCTGATGTGCAGGAGTTTGTGCGTAAATACCGTGAGCGCTTTAACGTGACCCCGAACGCCCTGGCGGTGTTGGGTTACGATGCCACCTATATTCTGCTGGAAGCCATGGAACGGGCTGGGACAACCGATCCGCAAAAAGTTAAAGTGGCGCTGATGGAGACCGATCGCAAATTTGTTACCGGTCATATTAAGTTTGATGAACAACGTAATCCGGTGAAATCGGTGACGATGTTAAGGATTGTTAAAGGTGAAGACGGAAAACTGGCCACTGAATATGTTGGGTTGGTTAATCCCTAACAAAACTCAGGATGAAGTTTAAAGAATATAAGTAATGGGAGAAGTTATTCTCCCATTACTTATTATTTAATTTGCCGCTTTTTGATTTAATGTAAGGAGGTGGGGTTTGATGGGGGTTTTTCAACAGATTTTACAACAGATGATTAACGGACTGTCTTTAGGAAGTATCTATGCTTTACTGGCGCTGGGTTATACCATGGTTTACGGGATTGTTAAATTGATTAATTTTGCGCACGGCGATATTCTAATGATTGGGGCTTTTATCGGCTATTTCGTTTTAACCAAGATTGGCGTAACCCCCGGGACTCTGATCATTGCTTTTTTAATTTCCATGCCACTTTGCGCACTACTCGGGGTCTCAATGGAAAAGATTTGTTATAAACCACTGCGCAATGCGCCGCGGATTAATGCGTTGATCACGGCGATTGGCCTCTCTTTCTTTTTGGAGAATGGCGCGCGGGTTTTACCGGCGATTGGCCCCAACCCTCGTGTCTTTCCCACATTACCCCCGGTTACTCATCATTTACTTGGGGTCGGGCTCAGTAGGGTACAAATTATTATCTTCGCGGTGGCGGTCGGGTTGATGCTCATCCTGAATTATATAATTAATTTTACCAAGATTGGTAAAGCGATGCGGGCGGTCTCTTATGACAAGGGAGCCTCCTATTTAATGGGGATCAATGTCGACCGGGTAATTTCCTTTACTTTTGCCTTGGGCTCAGCGTTGGCAGCGGCGGCGGGTATTCTGTTTGCTAGTGCTTATCCGCAGGTGGAACCCTATATGGGTATTATGCCAGGTTTAAAAGCGTTTATTGCCGCCGTGCTTGGTGGGATTGGCAGTATTCCTGGGGCAATGCTTGGTGGTTTTATTCTGGGTGTCGCCGAGACTTTAGCGAAGGGTTTTCTTTCTTCCCAGATGGCTGATGCGATTGCTTTCGGCTTATTAATCATTATTCTTGTGGTAAAACCAGCGGGAATACTTGGAAAATCGATCGACGAGAAAGTGTAGGTGACGTTAATTGCAGAGCGAACGGCAAAAAAAGACGATTACTTCAATTATCCTGCTGGTCCTGGGCTTTGTCTTCCTGAATGCACTGGTGGCCATGCGGATCATTGATGAGTATACAACTCAGGTTTTAACGATTGGCGCGATTAATGTGGTTGTAGCGTTAGGTTTGAACCTGATCTCCGGTTTTACCGGACAGTTAGCTTTAGGTCACGCTGGATTTATGGCGGTGGGTGCTTATACAACTGCTGCGCTAGTCATGAAGCTGGGTGTGCCAATTTTTCCGGCGATCTTTGGCGGTGGGTTGATCTCCGCGCTCTTTGGCTTGTTGATTGGCTTGCCCACCCTGAGGCTGCGCGGTGATTACCTGGCGATTGTTACATTGGGGTTTGGGGAGATCATTCGGGTCATTATGATCAATCTTACTGAGATTACCGGTGGTCCTGCGGGATTAAAGGGGATTCCTCCTTTCACCACTAACTTTTACTGGCGTCCGGTAGTCTCCTTTGCCATCGCTTATTTATTCCTGGTTTTAGTGATCACCCTGATTAGTAACTTGTTAAAATCCTCTCCCGGCCGCGCGATTGTTTCCATCCGGGAGGATGAGATCGCGGCCAATGCGATGGGAATTAATGTTTTTTATTATAAGATGTTCGCTTTTACCCTGTCGGCCTTCATTGCCGGCCTGGGCGGTGGGCTTTATGCGCCGTTTTTCGGTTATTTGAGTCCCAATATGTTTAACTTCCAAAAGTCGGTGGAGTTCCTGATTATCGTGGTCCTGGGCGGGATGGGTAATCTCACCGGTACCGTGTTGGCCGGTTTTGGCTTAACTTATCTGCAGGAATTTTTACGTTTCCTCCAAGACTACCGGTTGGTGATTTACCCTCTGATTTTAATCGTGTTGATGCTTTTCCAACCTTCCGGGTTGATGGGCCTCTTTGGAAATCGGGAATTCTCCCTGGCGGGACTGGCTGAGCAGGTTAATCAACTACTTTTCCGGAAAGATCCGGCAGAAAAGGCTGGTGAAAAGTGATGACGACTCTTTTGCAAGCAGAAAACCTCTCCATCCAGTTTGGCGGCCTCATGGCGGTCTCCAGTTTTAATATGGAACTAAAAGAAGGAGAACTGGTCGGTCTGATTGGACCGAACGGGGCCGGGAAAACAACCACCTTTAATATGCTGACCGGGATCCATAAACCGACCAGCGGCCGGATTATAGTGAGGAGTCGAAACGGCGGACCACGGAATATCGAAAAACTCCAGCCTTACCAGATTACCAGTCTGGGAGTGGCTAGAACTTTCCAGAATATCAGGCTTTTCAAGGACCTTACCGTCTTGGATAATGTACGGATTGCCAATCATTTCAATGCTCAATATAAGTCGATCCATGCCCTCCTAAGGCTTCCGGTTTTTTACCAAGAGGAAAAGCGGATTTACGAATATAATATGGAGCTTTTAAAGCTTTTTAAGCTCGAGCATAAAAGCGATGAACTGGCAAAGAACCTTCCTTATGGTGAACAGAGAAAACTTGAGATCGTGCGGGCGCTGGCGACGAAGCCTCATACCCTGCTCCTGGATGAACCGGCGGCCGGGATGAATCCCCAGGAAACCAAAGAGTTAATGGAGCTCATCAAGTCGATTAAAGAGCAGTTTAACTTGACGATTCTTTTAATTGAGCATGATATGAATCTGGTAATGGGGATTTGCGAACGGATTATCGTCCTCGATTATGGCCGCGTCATCGCGCAGGGCAAGCCGGCGGAGGTTACCCGCGATCCCATGGTGATCAAAGCCTATCTTGGGAAGGAGATGGAGAATGATGCTTAAGGTTGAGAAGCTGGATGTCTATTACGGTAACATTCGGGCCCTGAAAGAAGTCAGTTTTGAGGTGAACGAAGGGGAGATTGTTACTTTAATTGGGGCCAACGGGGCAGGTAAGACCACAACCTTGCATGCCATCTCCGGATTAGTCCCGATTAGCGCTGGAACAGTGGAGTTTTGTGGGACGGATTTACAGACTCTTTCCCCACATAAAATCGTCCAGTTAGGTCTGGGCCATGTACCCGAGGGGAGGCGGATCTTCGCCAATCTGACCGTGATGGAGAATTTGGAGATGGGTGCCTATATGCGAAAAGACCACGCCCAGCTGAAAAAGGATTACGAACAGATCTTTACCCGTTTCCCCCGCCTGAAAGAAAGAGCAAAACAGATCGCCGGGACCTTGAGCGGCGGCGAACAGCAGATGCTGGCGATTGCCCGTTCTTTGATGTCTAAACCGAAGTTGATCTTGATGGATGAACCTTCGATGGGACTCGCGCCTTTATTGGTGAAAGAGATCTTTGCGATCATTGAGGAGATCAAGGCCGCTGGTACCACAATCTTACTGGTGGAACAGAATGCCCACTTAGCTCTGTCGATTGCCGATCGGGCTTATGTTTTGGAGACCGGTCGGGTGGTCTTGCAGGGAGAAGCAAAAGAACTGGCGAATAGTGAAGAAGTACGCAAGGCCTATTTGGGTGGCTAAAAATAAACGAATGGAGGGTTAAAGCATGTATGTTCGTAGCCGGATGACCAGTGATCCGTTTACGGTTTCACCGGAAACGACGATCGCTGAAGCCTTGGAGTTGATGCGGGTTAAGAAGATTAATCGCGTGCCGGTGGTGAAAGAGGGGAAACTTGTCGGCATCATTACCGAACGGAGACTGATGGAAGTCTCACCATCCTCCGCTACCTCGCTCAGTATTTTTGAGCTTAATTATCTGCTCGCGAAGACCAAAGTTAAAGAGGTAATGACGAAGAATGTAGTAACCGTCTCTCCTGATGATCTGTTGGAAACAGCCGCCTTAAAGATGAGGGATAATCAGATCGGTGGGCTTCCGGTGGTGGAAGGTTCGAAGGTAGTGGGGATTATTACCGAATCGAATATTTTTGATGCTTTTATCGAGATCATGGGCTTCCGGGAGCAGGGCAGCCGGATCTCAATCCTGGTGCAAGAGGACCGGCCTGGCGTCTTGGCCGAGCTGGCCGGGGGCATTGCCGATTTTGATATTAATATTACCCATTTAGCGATTTACCATGGGGAGATTGTGCTCCGTGTCGATACCCGAGAGCCGGACAATCTGCTTGAGGCGTTGCGGGATAAGGGGTTCAAGATCACCTCGGTACATATTACTGATTAAAAAGAGCGACTTAAGAGGCTGTCATTCATTTTGAGTGACAAGCGGCGAGTATCGATCGACGAGAGGTATTTTCTAAGAGGGTTTAAAGTACGAGACTGCCCAAGCAAGGCAGTCTCGTACTTTTTTTCGCGCTACTTAGAAAGTAACGTCTCGATCTTCGTTAATCTTATGCGTAGTTCTCCCTTTATTCTTGCGCCCAGTCTCTGTAACTTGTTAATGCCATTTTCCAGAGCCGGCACACTGGGGAGGGGTCTACTAAAAGGAATTGTGCTTATAAGGTTGCTACTTTAAACCAGTGAACCTTAGGCAAACTGAACGGCGGCTCCGACGGTCCCTGGACCAGTGTGGACGCCAATCACCGGACCAACCTGGGTAAAGGTGTTGACCTTAAGGTTAAAGGTGTTTTCTAAAGCAGCTTTAAGTTTGAGACCGGCTTGTTCAGCCGCCCCGTGGGCAACGATGATCTTGGAGGGTTTTCTTCCTTGCGCAAGCTCTTGAATGGCGTGGACGATCCCCTGGAGTGCCCGGTCTTGGCTCCGCGCAATCCCTTGGGGTACATAGATACCTTCCTCGTTGACCCGGACGATTGGCTTTATTTTAAGCAGAGAACCTACTAAACCGGAGACTTTGCCGATGCGGCCTCCCTTATGTAGGTATTCCAAGGTGTTTAAAGTAAATAAAGTTTCGATCTTCTTCCTGGCGGTGGCGAGCTTCTCTAAAATATGCGGGATGGGCCATCCTTCTCTAATTAGTCGGGCTGCTTCCATGACCATTAAACCAGCGCCAAGGCTGATTGTCTTGGAGTCAACAAGGTGGATCTTTTTCTGTAGTTTTTCTTTGGCAAGATAGGCGGAGTTTAAGGTTCCGCTTAGACCGGAGGAAAGGTGAATAGAGAGGATTTCATCGTACTCCGGTAACAACCGTTGGTAAAAACGGATAAACTCGTCGGGAGATGGCTGCGAAGTTTGGGGCAGAACGGTGGAATTAGCCAACCGCGTGTAAAATTGCTCGGGGGTAATTTCTCCGTCCATAAACTCTTCATCGGTAAAGCGCAACTTTAAGGGGATGACGTGAACATTCAGTTCTTTCTGCATTTCTTTGGTTAAATCCGCTGTACTATCGGTTACTAAAGCGATCTTGCTCATTAGCTCCCTCCATTGATGAGCGCAGGATAGATGCTCTTCCTTGTTGTAGTTTTACCCTGTGCCGAAAAGATTTACTGGTTAGACGGGGAAAGAGCGAAAAGATTATATGAAAAAACAGTTAATTTTGGCGACGACGGAAAAAGGAGATGCTCCCGTGATCCTGTGCGCAAAGAAAAAGCCCAAGGCAGTCCAGTGGAAGCCTTGAGCTTAAGGATGGGAGGGTAAAGTGTTCGCTTAACCCAGGATCGCTTTTAGATCTTCGTCCGGGGTGCTGATCAGTTTAATGTTAAACTTGTCGACGAGGACCTTGAGGACATTCTCCGAGAAAAAGGCCGGAGGCGTTGGTCCCAGATAAATGTTTTTAATTCCTAAGGAGAGCAGCGTGAGGAGAATACAGACCGCTTTCTGCTCGTACCAAGAGAGAACGAGGGTGAGCGGCAGGTCGTTGACGCCGCATGCGAAAGCCTCCGCCAAGGCCAGGGCTACTTGGATGGCTGAATAGGCATCATTACACTGGCCCATATCCATCAGCCGGGGAAGTCCTCCGATCGACCCGAGGTCAAGATCATTGAAGCGGTATTTGCCGCAGGCCAGGGTCAAAATGATGGTATCTTCCGGAGTTTTCTTCACAAATTCGGTGTAGTAGTTCCGGCCAACCCGGGCTCCGTCGCAGCCACCGACGAGGAAGAAGTGTTTAATGGCACCAATTTTAACTGCGGCGATGACTTGGTCGGCGACTCCTAGTACAGTATTGTGAGCGAAACCGGTAGTCAGCACGCTGCCGCCGTTAATTCCGGTCAGGTTCTGATCTTCATCCCAACCGCCGAGTTCAAGGGCTTTATTGATCAGAGGGGTAAAATCCTTCTGCCCATTTTTGTCCGGGATGTGAACCAGCCCCGGATAACCGACGACTGAGGTGGTGAAGACCCGGTCAGCGTATGATGGTTTCGGCGGCATCAGACAGTTGGTGGTGAAAAGGATCGCTCCCGGGATGCCGTCTAACTCTTTTTGCTGGTTTTGCCAGGCGGTACCGAAGTTCCCCTTGAGGTGGGCATATATTATCAGTTCCGGGTAAGCGTGGGCCGGCAGCATTTCGCCGTGCGTATAGATATTGATCACGCGGCCTTCTGTCTGCTCCAGAAGTTGTTTTAAGTCATGAAAGTCATGGCCGGAGACGATGATGAAGGGTCCTTTTTCAATCACCGTGGTTACTTTGGTCGGGATGGGATGACCAAAGGTCGAGGTATTAGCCTCATCAAGTAAAGCCATACATTTGAGGTTGATCTGCCCGAACTCCATGAGGAGATCCAACCATTCCTCTACGGTATGCTCGGCACCGAGTGCACGTAGGCCTTTGTAGAACCAAGCCATGACTTCCTCGTCTTTCTTGCCGAGGACATAGGCATGCCAGGCGTAGGCTGCCATCCCACGTAACCCTAAAAGCAAGGTGGAACGGAGGGAGACGATGTCGGGAGCGCCGTTCCAAAGGGTGACGCCATCCAGGTCGTCAGCCCCTCCCAAACGGTCTTTTTCTTGCCGAACCAAGGCCGTAAGCTCCTCGATGCGGGCAGCGTCAAAATTGACATTTGTAATCGTGGCAAATAAACCCTGCATGATTAGTTCGTCCGCTTGTGGGGTAGTCTGACTTCCTGCGGCGCGGACCAACCCAACGAGTGCGCCGATCAGTTCGTCTTGCCCATTGGCGACATCGGGTTTCTTGCCGCAGCCTCCGGTGATGGTACACACTTTTCCGCCAGCGGTTTGTTCACATTGGAAACAGAACATGTTTTTCATTTATTAGACCTCCTCTTTTATTTAGATGATTTCTTTTGGTTTACGAATCGACAATGGTACCGTCAGTGGCAATCGTCACCACCTGCCAGGGAATCATTTTTCCACTATTGACCAGTGCGGTCTGGACGGCGTGGACGATCCCTCCACAACAGGGTACTTCCATGCGGATTACGGTGATGCTCTTCAAATTATTGTTGGCGATGATCGCGGTCAACTTTTCTGCATAATCTACATTGTCGAGTTTGGGGCAACCGATCAAGGTGATACGATTTCTCATAAACTCCTTATGCATGTTGGCATAAGTATAAGCCGTACAGTCAGCTGCGATCAGCAGGTGGGCGTCGTTAAAATAAGGAGCATTAACCGGCACCAGTTTTAGTTGGCAGGGCCACTGTCGGAGTTGGGAGGCCACCGGTTCCGCTGGCGTGGATGGAGCGGACGTGGCCGCTGTTGAAGGCCGGATGGTTTTTACCTGTTGACCGGGGCAACCGCAGGCTAAAGGTGGGGGACTGGCGGCCGCTTTACGTGCCAGGTGCCGTTTGACCGCTTCCTCATCGAAGGGAGCTGCCTCCCGTTCTTCAATGGTAATCGCTCCGGTCGGACACTCAGGCAAACAATCACCTAACCCGTCACAGTAGGATTCAGAGACCAGCTTGGCTTTGCCGTCGACTAGTTGCAGGGCGCCTTCATGACAGGCGTCGATACAGAGACCGCATCCGTTGCACTTTTCTTCGTCAATCACGATAATATTTCGTTTCATTGGAGATCCTCCTTTATCATTAATTCTCATATTTATCTCCCAGTTCCGCCGGGGCTGATGCTTTGTTCTGCGGGATGCCTCCCGGGCCTTACTCCCTTAACCAAGAATTAGATTGTGTTTTCAATGGTATTGTAATAAAATAGGGGCAAAAAAGCGGTAACCTAGGTTACCAAAAGGAGATGGTTTGGTGTATTCCAGATGGAGCCGGCCGTTATCGCGGTGTTGGTTGTTTACCGGTGTGGACGCCGCTGATCTAAATGTCATGTTGCAGTGCCTGAATCCGGCGCTGAAGGAGTATAAAAAAGAGGAATGTGTGACGGTCGCCGGGGAAGAGTTCAGCGGGGTGGGGGTGGTCTTGGCTGGGACGGTGCTGGTGACGAAGGAGAATGCTGCCGGCCGGCGGGTCGTGCTGTCCGTTTTGGGGGAAGGGGATCTGTTTGGGGAGATGGTAGCCTTCTCCCAAGTGCAGAACTGGCCGGCCACCGTAATTGCGCAGCAGGCTTGCACCGTTATGTTTATACCGCCGGAAAAGATCATCGGTAACTGCCGGCAACAATGTGTCGGGCACCGGTTGTTAATCCATAATATGCTCAGGATAGTGTCGGATAAGGCTCTGCGGCTGAATAAACAAGTAGCGTATCTGGCGATGAAAAGCATCCGGGGAAAGGTCGCCACCTTTTTACTTGAAGAATACAAAAGAGCCGGGACGGCCACTTTTATGTTGCCCTTAAAACGCCATGAAATGGCCGATTTCTTAAATGTTGCCCGTCCTTCGCTCTCCCGGGAACTGGGCAGAATGAAAGCGGAAGGTTTAATCGATTACCATCGTGCCACCGTTAAGATCTTAAATCTGGAGAAGTTAAAGCAAATGGTGGAGTAGGAATGGCTTGGATAATAAAAAACACTCCTGGCAGAATTAAATTAATGGCAAGAGATCCGCAGATTAAGGGATGGAGTTTTCGGCTATAATCGGAAAAATACCCATGTTTTATAATAAATTCAATATAATGGCAGGAAAAAATAGAAAATTAGAGAATAAAAAGAAATGCCAAAATTATACAAAGGGGTAATTGTTATGTCAAAAAAGTTGAGAACATTAATCCTTTTATTCCTGCTAATTACAACGGCAGCTTTTCTGACGACCGGCTGTGGTAAGAAAGAAAAGCCGAAGGGCTATACCATCTCCGGGGTTGTTACTAACTCCGCCAACAACCTGGGTATTAAAAACGTCAAGCTGGCAGTCGGTGAGAAAGTGGTAACCACCGATGTGCATGGTAAGTGGTCCGTTAGCGGCTTGACTGGCCCAGTAACGGTCGGGGTCATCACTGACAATCTTGGCTGGACCTTTGACCGTACTAGCGTGGAGGTTTCGGGTGCAGCCAGCGATCTTGACTTTACCGTAACTTTTGACGGCATTGAGGAAACGATCAAGCGAGTGAGTCTCGACGGTGCGGCGACGATTGTTGTTCCACCCGGGACATACAATTTATCCGGTGCAATAAATATCGTTTCTCGGGATATTCATCTAAAAAGCACCGATCCCGATGATCCCGCCGTCGTTGCTGCTACGATCATCAAAGATCATGGTATTTATATCTACCGAACCCCAAACCGTTCCATCGTTGAAGGGCTGACAATCAGTGACGAAAAAAGTTCCGGGATTTCGGTCAGCGACCGAGGAGTAGCAACCATTCGTAAAAATGTGATCGAAGGCTGTGGTATGCATGGGATCTCAATCACATCGACTATCCCCGATCAAATTGAAATTATTGATAACATTATCCGTAATAATAGCGTGACCGAAACATTCGGCTGAGGAATTAATGTGAGCGTCAGTTCGCCGACACCGTTGGTGATTGCCGGAAACACCATATCCGGGAACAAACAGGGGTTATACATTTTATATTCACCGGATCCAGAATCAGCTTCAGATAAAATAGAAGTAACATTAAATAATAACAGCATCACCGCCAATCAGCAACAACTTTCTGGTGGTGGGATTTGTTTCCACAATTGTGAAGTTACCATGGACGGTGACAGGATCAACAACAATACAGCGGATGATTACGGTGGTGGACTATGCGCTTACGCTTCAACCATCACGATGCGCAACTGTACTTTTGAAGGTAATAAGGCTAAATATGGGGGCGCGCTCGCCCTACGTAATGGGTCCTCCGCTGAAATCAAAAACACATTATTTAGTAGTAATACAGCTTCCGATAGTGGCCCTGTCGCCCATTACAGCTCCAATAGTAGTTTGGAACTTGACGCAACGGTTACCTATGGCGGGGGTAATAGTTCAAGCGATATTTATCAAGGTTATTAGAGCTATGAATAGGACAAAAGCAGACACCCGGCAAGACCCGGGTGTCTGCTTTTGGGTGGTGCGCCAACAAAAAAATCTTGACTTTCGGTGGCTGACGGCCTATACTTATCTAGTGTAAAGTAAAGAACCTTGTCAGCAAGGAGGCTCCTCAAGATGGAGCATCTAGTACGGATGGGTTTACTCTTCGATTTTTACGGGGAACTGTTAACGCCCAAACAACAGAAGGTTTTTAGCTTATATTATTTACAGAACCTTTCTTTAGGTGAGATTGCCGAAGAAGAAGCAACCTCCCGCCAGGCAGTGCATGATCTGCTCCAACGGACGGAAAAACTATTGGAAAAATGGGAAGGTAAATTACACCTGCTGGACCAGTATCAGCAGCATAAGCGGGCCTTCGGGGAAGTGGACCGGGCTTTGAAATCTCTAGAGAAGCAGCTTCCGTCTGCGACCGAAATGGAAACGGCTTTTTGTCGTCTGAAAAAAAGTGTTGCCCGGTTGGCAGCAGAGCTTGATCTTAAGCCTGAGGGAGAGGATGCAAGTCCCTTGGGAAACGAGGATGCTTTAGGGTAAGAAGGGAAGCGAGGCGCAATTATGCTTTCAAGTTTGTCAGGAAAACTTCAAGAGACCTTACGCCGTTTACGGAGTAAAGGTAAACTTAGTGAAAAAGATGTCGAGGAAGCTCTCCGCCAGGTAAAATTGGCGTTGCTGGAAGCGGATGTTAATTTCCGGGTGGTTAAAAATTTTTCCACTCGGGTTAAAGAAAGAGCGGTCGGCCAGGAGGTTCTCAGCAGCCTTACTCCGGGACAGATGGTGGTGAAGATTGTCCACCAGGAGCTCACCAAGCTGATGGGAGAGAAGGCGGAGAAGTTAACGGTTGGGGACCAGGCGCCTTATGTCTACCTGTTGGTCGGTCTACAGGGGGCTGGTAAAACAACGACCGCCGGCAAACTGGGGGGCCTGTTGAAGAAACAGGGGCGTCGCCCGCTGCTCGCGGCGGCTGATGTCTATCGTCCCGCTGCGGCGAAACAACTGCAAGTCTTGGGTGAACAGCTTGAGCTTCCAGTTTGCACCGGAACGGAAGCGGATCCGGTGGCGATTGCCCGGCAAGCAGTGGTCCGGGCGCAACAAAGCCAACGCGATGTCGTTTTAATTGATACCGCCGGTCGGCTGCATATTGATGAGGAATTAATGGCTGAACTGGCTGCGATCAAGGAGGCTGTTGCCCCGGTGGAGATCTTACTGGTCGTCGATGCAATGACCGGTCAGGATGCCGTCACCGTGGCGCAGGGTTTCAATGAGAAACTGGGACTGACGGGTTTAATCTTAACCAAGTTAGATAGTGATACCAGGGGCGGGGCTGCGCTTTCGATCCGGGAAGTGACCGGCTGCCCGATTAAGCTGGTTGGCGTGGGTGAAAAACTGGATGAACTGGAGGTCTTCCATCCAGACCGTTTGGCTTCACGGATTTTGGGGATGGGTGATGTCTTAACATTAATTGAAAAGGCGGAAGCCTCCCTCCAGGCCGAGCAGGCGAAAGACCTGATGCAAAAGCTCCAGAAAGACCAGTTTACTTTGGATGATTTTCTGGAGCAGATCCGTCAGGTGCAAAAGATGGGCCCTCTGGATCAGCTCTTCTCCATGCTGCCGGGGATGAAGACCAAACACCTTCAGGGGCTGCAGTTTGATGAGAAGAGTCTCAAGCATTTGACCGCGATTATCCAATCGATGACCCCGGAGGAACGGAAGAACCCGCAGATTATAAATGCCAGCCGTCGTAAGCGAATTGCCCGCGGCTCCGGCCGCCCGATTCAAGAGGTTAATCGCCTGCTCAATCAGTTTGAACAGAGTAAAAAAATGATGAAGCAACTGGGGAAGCTCGGCAGAGGCGGTCTGCCCAGATTACCGTTTATGTAGGTTTTGACGATCTGAAACTTAATCAATAGACGAGCGATACTACAAGGAGGAGGTGAAAAGTAATGGTCCGTATCCGACTGACCCGTATGGGAGCGAAAAAACGCCCCTTTTATCGGTTTGTCGTAGCTGATTCAAGATCCCCACGTGATGGGAGATTTATTGAGATTTTGGGTCATTATAACCCAATTACCAACCCCATGGAATTAGTGGTGGATAAGGAAAAGGCTCTGTATTGGTTGGGCCAAGGCGCACAACCATCGGAAACGGTAAAACGCTTATTTAAAAAAGCCGGTGTTTTGCCGGGAGAAGAGGCGGTTGGCGAATGAAAGGATGTGAAATTCCTTGAAAGAATTGGTGGAGTTGCTTGCCAAGTCTCTTGTCGCTCATCCGGATGATGTCTATGTTCGTAAGGAAGAATCAGCCGACTCCATTCTCTTAGAAATAACTGTGAACAAAGAAGATCTTGGACAGATTATTGGGAAAAGAGGACGGGTAATAAAGGCAATTCGCACCTTAGTGTGGGCTTGCGCCCCGGCGGACAAGAGAGTCTTGGTGGAGCTGGCCGAATGAAAGCCGGACGGCGTGCCGATCCGTGGCAGAATCCGCCCCCGGGGTTAATTGCCGTCGGTGAGGTGCTGACGACTCAGGGTAATAAAGGGGAGGTCAAAGTATCTCCTTTGACTGATACCCTGGAGCGTTGGCTGGAGTTGACTAGGGTATTCAGGGTCAGCGGTACCTGCACCAACGAACTCTGGATCGAAAATATCCGTTTCATGCGCGGGCTGGGGATTGTGAAGTTTCGAGGGGGTGACAGCATTTCTGCCGCTGAAGAGCTGCGCGACGAATTTCTCTGGCGACCGGAGGAAGAAAGACCGCACTTACCAGAGGGCCGCTTTTATCTTGATGAGGTGATCGGGGTAAAAGTTTATGGCCCCAACGACTGTTTTCTTGGTACGATTGCGGAAGTTCTACAGTCCGGGGCGAATGATGTCTATAT
>JAAYGU010000059.1 GCA_012727535.1 Bacillota bacterium
GCTTTGGATGTAAGAAATCCCAAAGATCAAGACCGCAAGGAGGATAAAGATCTTTATCACGTCATAGATGAAAAAATGAATACTCCCACCTAATCTGCTGTTGACGTCTAAGCCGAAAACCTTGGTGACCAATAACGTCACTAGTTCGTGCAGCCACTGCATTTTGAGGAATTGGTTGTTTAACCAAGTGAAGACAATCATTATAGATCAGCCCCTTCGTTTATCTCCCTACAAAAACTTGGCTCTTTTCGACGGTAGCTTCGATCCCGTCAAAATACTGTTTGAGCCTTTCCAAAGCATCCCGGTTAAGGGAATACTTCATCCAAACCCCGTCCCGTCGACTGTTCACTAAACCACTCTCGCTCAATATTTTCATATGGTAAGAAAGCGTCGGTTGGGTAATCTGAAATTCCTCCAGTATTTCACAGGCGCAAAGTTCCCCGGCGGACAGCATCGTAAAAATCTTAACCCTGGTCTCTTCCCCCAGTGCTTTCATTAATTGAGCATATTTCGCGTAGTTCGTGGCCAAGAGATTCACCTCCAGTGGTGTGTTAGGAAAACATATAGACATTTTTCTATGTATTAGATTATAGGTCAGGACATAGATAAATGTCAATATCTATCCCTAGATCCATGCCGCTTCTGTCCAATACGTACCTCGATGGGGTAAGGCGTCGCATAGGAATGTTTAATTGGGGGGGAAAATAAGATTACTATCTCATAAAAGGCAGGACTAAGATGCAGGACAAAGTAATCTTCGGGATGACGGTCGGCCTGTTGGCCGATGGGGTTAAATTACTCGTCAACTACCTTGGGTATTTATTAAACTTTACAGATGTGGTGTTTTGGCAGATTGTCGCCTCCCGTTTATTAGAAAAAAAACGCTCTTCATCGGCCAGTGGCTTACTTGGTCGGAGGGATAGCCGATTTAGCCGTCGCTGGCTTCTTAGGGGTAGCTTTTGTTTACCTTTTAACTTTGACCGGTTGGCGCTTTATCTACATTAAGGGGTGTGGATTTGCCATTCTCGCCTGGGTTTTCTTGTTTGGGACCTTATTGAGTCAAATTACGCAAGGCACTATTTCCCTTACACCCACGGCAATTATCGTTACCGCCCTAGCCCATTTTGCCTTTGGCCTTGCCTTAGCCTTTTTCGCTGTAAAGTTGAGAAAAACCGGTCGCCAATCCTTAGACTAGTCACCGGTTTTTCCAAGCAAACCCTTTTATTACCCTATTTTAGACTATGGTCTTCGTCAGAAACCTTTTCCAAAATATTATCGCCCAACCAAACGTCACTAGAATCCCGATAAAAACTGTTGTTGGTTTCAGTTCGACCAGAATTTTTCCTATCCAAAAACTGGGGAGCCAGGCAGCCAGGTACTGATAGGGTGGCCGGAACAACCAAACCACCGGTAGTCCAACCGAAAATGCCCCTGTTAACTTTGTGTACGCTAAACCCTCCACTTTGTTCTGGGCAAAGGAGACGACCATTATCCCCAAAGTGCCACCGAAAACCGTACCCAGAAACGCCGTAATTAACAATTGCCACCAGGAAATAGCCGTTAGACTAAACAGAACCAACACCAACACCGAACAGGGAAAGGCCCAAAGCATCGGGATCAGTAAGCGCGCCGTCAAATATTTTCTCCCCCCCGCCGGGGTTACCGTATAATAGAGATTAAGACCCTCATCTAACTCTTCCAAGATTAATAACCCACTGATAGCTGCCACTATGCTGGGAGTAGCCACTATTAAAAAAGCATCGGACAGCTGGTACCAGGGTTCAAGCGTAAGGGAAAATTCGCGGCGCAGGATTTGATCGGCCCAGGGTAATAAAAACCGAAAGACCATCCCGATGAGGAAAGGGGCCGGTAAAAGAAAGAGTAACATTCCATCCCGTCTAATCTGTTTTAGTCCAACGGTAAACAGGCGATAAACCATCCTCAATTTCCGTTTCCTCCTTCCCGCAGCGCCCCCGGCACCCGGACGTACGCCCAAACAAAAGCAACCATCAACCAAAAGAAGAGACCAATGAGGAGTACCCCCGAATCCATCATTTCCCCTAAACCCAATGCGGAACGAAAAACCGCTAAACCTTGGGCTCCCGGCAAAATCAACAAGAAAGGCCAATTAAGCCCGCAAAGAAGGAGAAGGGGCGGTAGTAAGAAACTAATTTCGACGGAGATCGCTATTACTAGATAATGATTGAGGGTTCGTGCCAGCGTAGCTAGGCTAAGCCCAGTCAAAGTAAAGATCCCGGCTACAAGAAACAAGGCCACTGCTAAAAGGGGATAATTCGCCTTCTCCATGCCGGAAAAACCGACAATCAAGAGCCCGGATATGGTGGAGATTAAAGCCAAGGAGATCAGCTTCGCTATAATATATTCCTGCGGTTTGGTCGGAAGGATACTCCAATAACGATGAAGACCTTCTCCCTGTTCGAGAAGGTAAATCCCACCAATGAAGAAAAAACCGAACAGTACGGGGTCGCTCAGGATAATGAGGGCAGCTATGTCCGCCCGGACGATGAGGGGGAGGAGACGTAAAAAGCCGATATAGATTAGACTAATCAAAGCATAAAGCAGATAAAAACCGTACTTCATCTGGTAACGAATATCTTGAACCAAGACCCGCGCTAATCTCATTGGAGACACCTGCCTGTCAAGCGGATAAAAACATCTTCAAGGGTCGCTTCTTTGGTCTG
Organism: Bacillota bacterium; assembly: GCA_012727535.1. Taxonomy (GTDB): domain Bacteria; phylum Bacillota; class UBA4882; order UBA10575; family UBA10575; genus JAAYGU01. The sequence goes on from JAAYGU010000059.1 coordinate 2,703, forward strand.
AATCCGGGTCAAACTGCCGCTTTGCATATGTTTTTGGAAGACGAGGTCATCTTTTAAGGCCGCCAAGGCAGCTGTACCCTTTTTCTCCCCTCCATTTTCACGATAGGTATACTCTACCCTAGGCTCGGCTTTGTAAGCACATAAACCGTGGGGCGTATCTAAGGCTCGAATCTCCCCATCGACCAGAAATGCCACATGGTCACAGAGTTCCTCCGCATCATGCATATTATGGGTAGTTAGGATAACCGTCGTCCCGCTTCGCTTCTGTTCCAAAATTAGATCTTTAATAATCCGTGCATTCGCCGGGTCAAGCCCACTGGTGGGTTCGTCAAGGAAGAGAAGTTTTGGTTGGTGTAAAATAGCCCGCACAAACGCGAGCCGCATTTTCATCCCCTTCGAGTAAGTCGCTACTCGCTTTTGCGCCTCCGCCTTGAGTCCCACTCGCTCCAAAAGTGGTCGCGGATCCGACACCGGTCGGTTGTAGAGCGAAGCAAAATAATTGAGATTTTCGAGGGCCGTAAATTTCCCATAAAAATTGGGAAACTCAAACTCCACCCCAATCTGTTCGTAAAATTCCGCCGTACGCTTTTTCACTTCCGTACTGAATACCCGAACACTCCCCCGGTACTGAAGGAGAATGCCAGTTAACACCTTCTGTAAGGTACTCTTTCCCGCACCGGAAGGCCCAAGAAAACCAAAAATTTCGCCGGGCTCAACCCGAAAGGAAACTTCCCTCAGCGCATCTTGCTTCGCGCGAGGATACTTTAAAGACAGATCTATAACCTCAATCATTCTTCATCCCTCACGAGCTTTTCGACTACCCCTTCCAACAAAATCAGCATCACTTGCGCCCGGTCCGGGTCATCCTGGTCCATCTGGAACCCGGCAAGCACCGCTTGTTGCAGACATTTAGCCACAACCACCGGTGGATAAACAAATTGAACCCCATGGCGCATTAGGTTTTCAATCAGATCCGTATCGGTCGATAAATGCTCCTCTAGTACTTTGGGGGAAAGCTTCCGGTACAATAGTTCGATCGTTTCCTGGTCAGTACGTAAGATAAGCGGAAAACGCTCCATACTTTGGAGTAATTTCCGGATTACCTCCCGCATCAGTTGTTTCCCCCGGTTGCGGTTGGTGGCCAGTGTCACTTCCAGCTCTTCGTACATTCGTCTTTGGCAGCGATCCAAAATATCCATGTATAATTCCTCTTTCGAGCTGTAAAAAGAATAAAAGGAACCCTTGGCGATTTGTGCTGCTTGTGCCAGATTCTCGATCGTAACTTTCTTTAACCCGTATTGAACGAACAATCTTTCCCCTTCCCGCCGTAATAAAGAAATAATCCGTTCTTTTTCAGCGTCCGTAAAACCCTTCGGCATCCGTCTCCCTCCGTATAAATATATATGACCATAATACCTTTTATGGTCATATATATTTTATCATTATTTGTTATGGAGAGCAAGCTTATCTCGATAATTGTAGCTGCCCAAATCTTCGTGTTACTCATTGAAGCCCTTTGCTATAAAGTAAACAAGCATAGATAAAAACCTGCCGATTTCATACAGCAGGTTTTCCAAGGATCTACATCATCTTTAGCTTCATAAAGAACGCGGCGTATAGTGTCGTTTTTGCCATTTCGCCAATCCATCCAGTCCAGGAAAGAGGATCCGTTCAGTCACATTGGCCTGATCAAGCTTATCACGGATCTCCCATTTCAACTCGGAGGGAATAATAATTTTCCGGTAAAACTGTGGATACTGATAAAGCCATTCGTCCAGCCGTCCGGTCGCCGTGGACATGACGGAGAAAAAGGCGAATTGATTGACGATCCGTGAATCCAGAGAGGGCGGCTCAAAGAAAATCACCAGGTCGCGGTCTTGATTATGGAAAGCGTCAAAATCCTTGAGCGTTGGCACCGCCTCTTCAATCATCTCCACCGTAAAGGCGTTTGCTCCGACACTTTCCATTACTCCCTTAAATGGTTCGGGGAGCAATTTATTGATCTGCACATAATCAACCTGCCAAATAATCCCGTCCCGGTCGTATTTTGAAAGATCATCGGTCGCAAAATGTAAAGCAACAAACGGCGAGTATGTCCAGTCCATTAAACGAGTGGGTAAACCATGATGTTGGGCCAGGGTCATTAAACGCCAGTCGGAAGAGATCATGCTAGGATCCTCGAATTGTCCATATTTTTTAAAATTCCGCAGTAGATGGTATTCCAAATGTGGATTATTCCGACAGACCCGGGTAAAACTGTTCTCCAACTCATAATGGCGGTCGGCTAACCCACGAAAGGCATAATCGCTGCGGAACCGGCCCAGTTCGGGTTTCCATGCATTGTCATACAAGCGTTCACAGACCTCACACCAACTTGTTACCACAATCTCATTTTTTTCCATACTATCCCCCCCCATTACCAAAAACTCCCCAATGAGATCTGATAATCCAGGTACCTAGGTCTTTTAATTCTACCTTATTATATAATATTCAACACCATTTATACGAATCAGGCAAGACTCCCAGTAAAGCGGCAGGATCACACTTGTCTACTTGTAATAAAAAAATACTTTAGATTATATGTTAAACACACGCGTTTTTTTTTGTGGTTTTTTCTGTTTTCTTCTGGTACAATGGTGAGAAAAGATTCAGTAAAAGCTAATGGAAGTGAGCACTTTGATTGAGATCTTAATCCAATCGATGTTAATTGGTTATTCCGGTGCAGTTATGCCCGGTTCCCTGCTGACTTACACCTTGGACCAAAGTATAAAATCCGGCGTCAAAGCCGGATTAATGGTCTCGATCGGCCACTCTTTGCTGGAATTATTATTGGTAACCTTGATCTTCTTCGGTTTGGGCCAAGCTTTAAGCAGCACTCCAGCCCAGATCTTAATCGGTGTCTTGGGGGGAATTGTTTTAATCTACTTAGGAGCCAGCATGATTAAGGAAAGCTTTACCGGTAAAATTAACATTGATCTGTCGATGGCACCGACCACCAAGAACAGTAATATGATTATGGGCGGAGCGCTAATCAGCGCCGCCAATCCCTATTTTACGGTTTGGTGGGCGGCTGTTGGGCTGGGCTTGATCATGAATGCCTATAATGCCTTTGGTTTTGTTGGTGTTATCCTCTTTTATCTCGGACATATCACCGCCGACTTTTCCTGGTATCTATTCATCTCTTGGCTGGTCAGTAAGACCAGAGCCTTTATTAGTTTAAAATTTTATAAAGTGCTCATTATTCTGCTTGGGCTTTGCCTCCTTGGCTTCGGCGCCGGTTTTTTATGGAACTCCGGCCAACTATTGCTCCAATACCTTCCTTAAACTTATCTAGCTTCTTTCACTAAATTCTTCTCTAATACATCTCCATCTTCGCTGCGGCCATTTTCTCCTCCCACAGCATCTGTAGTAACTCTAACTCCTCCGTATAATCCGTCTTCGCTTCATCCCGGTCGTATTCTAGGGTTTCAAGGATCTCAATGATAAAGCCGTTTTCCCCATATTTATGCCAATCTTTTTGCAGTTCGCGGTTAACTTGTATACCCGCTCCATGTTTAAACTTGCCACTATTGATCGCCCCCTTAAGATTAGGAGTCGCTTCCAGATAGCACTTATTACTGAATTTTGCACGAATCATGAAGATCCCCATGGCAGGCTTCATCATTTTATACTGCTGTTTCAGTTCCTTCTTTCGGTCCACTACCAATAACCCTTTTTAATCTTCTTATACCCGTTTAATACCCCATCTCTTTTAAGAGCCGGGCTAAAGTCTGCAAACGTTCACAAAGCAGTTCATCGTCATTACTAAGCGCTTGCCGGAACAGTTGTAGATCCTCTTCGATCCTTTTATTATCCGTACAGACAGAGATAGTCATGGCGTCACCCTGAAGGCCAACCCGGTCAATTACCGGGTTATCGGGATCATATAGTTTAGGAAAGCGATAGGCCTCGCGAAAATACGCTTGTGCGCGGCAGATTAGAATCGCCAAATCCAGTACCCGGTGGAGCGGTAACTCTTCGGACTGCCGTGACCACTTTTCTCCCGTGTACCGCCATACTTTCGCCGAAATATCAACCTTTCCCCGGTCATTCCATTGAGCTAGTCCCAGCGATAGCCCTTTGGCATCGGAATGGTAAGCTGACCTTCCGTCAACATTTTCATAATTTTCAGAGACGATGACCGGTTTATGCTTCAGTGCCGTTGGTATCTTCATCTTTTTACCCCCTATTCCGGTTGACTATACGGGCCGTTTAGTTGTTTAGTATTTTAGTAATTTAGTAGTTTACTGCTTATGAGGATAAGGCTATTCGTCAATTTTGTCAAGAACTATTAATTAAAATAGAAAAAGGGGCAAAATCGCCCCTTTCCTGCTTAGAAGTTTAACACAGTCAACTATCCTCTTCGCATCTTAAAGTTAAAATTTAGTTATCAGATTGAAAGCCGTTTACCCTTGACCAGCTTCACCACTTCCACCAGCGGGATAATCGAAAAGGCCAGCCCAATGGCGATTAAAGCGTTGTTGATCGACAGTGCGGTAAGTTTGAAGATGGTGTTCAGGCCCGGCAGATAAATGACGATCATGGTCAGGACAAACGAGGATAACATGGCGCCCAATAAGAATTTATTATGTTTGGGCAAGCGGAAGATGGACTTGGTCCGCGAACGCATGTTGAGAGAATGAAAGATCTCACACATCGATAGGGTGAAGAAGGCCATCGTCATTCCGGTCAGGTGTGACTGTCGGCTCCCAAACAGATACGAAAGGAGGGTCAAAAAGGCAATGGTCGTACCTTGATAGATGACCTCGACGCCTAAACCGTGAGCAAAAACTCCTTCTTCCGGCTTCCGGGGTGCCTTCTCCATAATATCGGGTTCGGCCTCCTCCAACCCCAAGGCAATCGCCGGGAGGGAATCGGTGACGAGGTTAATCCATAAAATATGGATCGGCGAAAAGAGCCGGAAATTCATCAACGTCGCAACAAACAGGGCCACCACTTCGCTGAGGTTTGATGATAAGAGAAATTGGATGGCTTTCAGAATATTATCATAGATGCGGCGTCCTTCTTCCACGGCATAAACAATCGTCGCAAAATTATCATCCGCCAGCACCATGTCGGAGACATTCTTCGTCACGTCGGTTCCGGTGATCCCCATCCCCACACCGATATCAGCCGATTTTAGGGCCGGGGCATCATTAACCCCGTCGCCGGTCA
>JAAYGU010000060.1 GCA_012727535.1 Bacillota bacterium
ACCCGCGGCCGTAACCAGTCCCACATAACCACAACCGACTACGGTGACTTTCATCTTTATCTCCTCCGGATGAAATCCATAAATACCAGGGATAACTTGGCTCAATTTATCCTATTGCCTCAGCCGGAAAAAGGAGATAGGCTATAAAAACATTTTCCCCGTACCTCTCAACTTTTGATTTAAGGATACCAGGGGTTGATCCGTTTGTTCGGCAGGACCGTATACATCATGGTCTTGCCGAAATCAATCGCTACTTTGCGGTAACGTTGGGCAATCGCCGGCGCGAGAATGACGGCATTGACACCGGCGGAGATGAGAGCAAGATCAAACCGGTATTGTCCAACCTTTTCCAGGACACCCGGGATCTCTTTGTAATGTTGGAAATCAATACATCCGACAATCTTGGGGGGCATACTCTTATACTTCTTCATCAGCAGGTTGGCATAACGGTTAGCCCATCTCGAAATGAGCAAGGTCCGGTATTTGTGCAGGAGCTTCCAGAATTGACGGTATGCCACAATTTTCCGGTTCCAAAAGACATAACAGAGGTTGGCCGGTTTGATTCCGTAGTGGTCAAAAATTTTGTTGGTCAAGGGCCGTTTAAAGCGGCTCGGGGCGGCGATCTCATCATTTGCGTTACGGCAGATCCCGACCACATCGGCCTGGCGAATCCCAGCCAGCACCTGTTTCCGGAGGGTGGGAGAGGTGAAGGGACCACCTTTCCCGCCGGTCCGTTTGCCCTGTTGCACCCAGTAAGTCTTTTTAAACTCCTCATCACTTAAGAAGACGCCCTGCGCCAGGATGATATTTTCCCCATCGCCGACCCGGACGAGTGAGAATGGTTTTTTATGGGCCAAAGCTTTTTCGATTCTCTGTAAGACCTCCAGTTCGGTGAGTAATTTATGATCGGGGAAATTACTGAGTGACATTTGTAAACCCCCTTTGCTATTTATTGACTACGCTGGAGTCAGGAACGGTCTTTTGGCTGTTACTTGCCAATAAATTCCGGATCTCTTCAATCTGCTGCTCCGGGTAACCAAATTTCCTCATAATTTCTGCTTCTTCCGGACCGATCCGTGCCGTCTTCTTCCATTCCACAAATTCGCAGCGGTATTTCTTCATTTTGACGTATAAAAGTTTCCATGCGCCATAGAGCGGGTCGGCCTCCTCCGTCCGGCCCAGACTGGTGCAGACATGGGAAGTCAGGTAGGCTTTTTTCAAGCCGAGTTGATTGGCGATCCGTTCGTAGTCCCGTTCCCCGACCCCATAAAGCGGAAGGTTGGTCAGGAAAAAGTGTTGCCGCCATAATTGTTTGTTGATCATCATGCACCAAAAGAGGATGGTGCGGAGGCGGAATTCTAGGGTATAACCGGGTTTTTTCACTTGGTTACCCGGGATTCTTTTGACCGCCGCCGGCAACAAGGCGACATAGGCCAGCCGGGGATAATCCCGTAGGGCTTGGCCCATGGCCCCGGTCCAGTCCTTGCGCGGGACAATCACATCATCATCTAATTTGACGAGATATTTACCGCGGGCTCGTTCCGCTCCGTATTGAAACCCGGGCATGCAGCCGATATTTCGTCCCGGATCGACGACCCGGACCCGGGGGTGTTTGAAATCTCTTAGAAAAGCTAAAGCCTCCTCATAGGGAGGGTGATTATTAACAAGGATTAGCTCGCTCTGCTTATCGGTACTGAGGAGCGCGGCTTCGACACATTTTTGAATCAAGGGAAGCGTGTTATAACAGTTGATAATAATGGAGTATTTCATCATCTTCACCCTTTCAGGCTTGGTCCTTCTCTTTAGTTTACTGTCGAACAGCGGTTAGGGTGTTATTGCTCAGGCATATTCCCTGTTAGAGGGGGTTATACGAAGTGGGGAACAGAAAAAACCGACAGGATTTGAACCTGTGCCCCCTAGACCCCCAGTCTAGTTGCTAAAAAAGCAGCAAATCCCCCTGGGTACCCAGGGGGATTTACTGCGAGCGGACGACCGGGAAAAGCAAATCCCGGCCATCATGGCGCTAGCCAACCGGTAGAAAGTCTCCTTTCCCTGGCGGAGGGTTACTCGCCAAAGAGGGGACTCATATAATGATCTGAACCGAAAAAGTGAATAAACAAAAATTGTCAAGTCTGGAGAATGACAGATTACGACCAGCGCTGAAGATTAAGGGAGGAAAGAAGATGAGGATCCTATTTGTTGATTCCGGAGCAAAAGGGTTTCATTCTCGTTATGCTTTTGACATATTTTTTACCTTGAAAAAGCTTCGCCATAAAGTGCGGCAGATCAGCCCGCCGCAGCTTTCCCCCAAGCTTATTCAGAAGTTTCAACCAGACGTCTTACTGGTCGTCCATGGAACCCGGACACCTCTCTACCATGTGCGTTACGCCCGGAGTTTAGGCGTAAAAACAGTATTATGGATCGTGGAAGACCCCTACGAGATTGATTTGCACCGGGGAGAAATGGTGGAAGCCTATGATCTGGTCTACACTAACGAGCGGCAGGCGGTCAAGCATTATAAACCGGTGAAAGTCTCGTATCTGCCATGGTGTTGTAATCCAGAGGTCCATCGCCGGATGGAGGTGGGTGAGGAGTACCAGAGTGATCTCTGTTTTGTTGGCATGGGTTTCCCCAACCGTTTACGGATCATCAATGCCATCGCCCCGCTGCTTAAGAAGCTGAATGTCAAATTAATCGGACGATGGGAACGGTGGGGGGAACTCCACCCGGATCTGCATAAATTCGTGCTTCCGGTGGAGAATGACTTTTACGAGGTGCAGAAGTACTTTAATGGAGCAAAGATTAATCTGAATATCCATCGCGATCCGGTTAATCCGCCTTCGGGGAACAGCCGGAAAGTAGGGGCGACCAGCCCGAATGACCGGACGTTCGCCTTAGCTGGCTGCGGGGCTTTTCAATTGGTTGATGCGACCCGGCCCGATCTTTTGGACTGTTTTGTGGAGAATAAAGAGATAGTCCTCTTTACCAGCCCGCGAGATTTAGCCCGGAAAATCGAATATTACCTTGCCAATCCCAAGTTACGGCAGAAGATTGGGAAAGCCGCGCAAAAACGGGCTTACCGGGAACACACCTTTGAACGGCGTTTAAAGCAGATCTTTACCGATTTGGGAACCATCCCAAAAAAAAACAGGTTGGCCGCCCTAAGCCAACCAACTGTCTATAATTTACGAAATGAATATGTTAGCAATGAAGAGATCTGGCGTTTTCGTGGTTAAATTGGGATCCATGACTGGCGGCAAGACCGGACTGAACTGGTGTTATTTGCGCCCAAAACGTAATGGCCAAGCGGTTTGGACGGATGAACAGAAACGTTGACCGCTATTGTACGGTGTTGGCCGGGCGGAGGGGGGTAAAGAGCGCAGTTTCATGCGGAAAAACCGGCAAGTCATCTTCAAACAGTCTTTCCCAACCGTACTTTTGCAACTCTTGCTGCCATTTGCGGTGGAAATGTGCCCAGCTGGCGTCGGCCAACCGCTCGTTTTCCGCTGGGTCGCTCCGGTGGAAGGAGGCATGGACCGTATGGTCAATCAGCAGGTCTTTGGCGACCCGCAATTCATAGCCGTGTTGGCGGATGCGGAGGGATAGATCGAAATCATCGGCACCGAGGGGCAGGTTTTCGTCGAAATAACCGATCTTCTCGATTAACCGCCGGTTAAACAGGACCAGGCAGCCGATGAGGAACTTGGTCGGTTCCGATTGGCGGTGATAGAGGCGGGCAAACTTACGGTCGGCGGCCTCTAGTTTCCGGGAGTAATTGAGCAGGCCGGCCCGCTGCCGCCCGCCGATCCCCCGGCCTTTCGGCCCGACCAGCAAACAGCGGGGGTTGGCGGTTAAATGCCAGATGAGACGGGATAACCACTGTGGGGGCACGAAGACATCTGGGTTCATGGTAACCAGAAAGTGACCGGTGGCGGCCTTGATCCCCTGGTTACAGGCAGCCGCAAATCCTCTGTTTTCCGGGTTGAAAATGACCCGGAGCCCTTGTTGCTTGCCCTTTAAAAGAAAAGGCACGGATTGATCGGTAGAGTGGTTATCGACCACGATCACTTCATGTGGTCGATCAGTGTTGTTTGCAATCTGGGCCAAGCATCGTTCCAAATAAGGTTGGGCGTTGTAATTGACAATGATGATACTTGTTTTCAAAAAAGCACCTCCAGGTTTTCTCCCATCCATCTTCTGAGGCGGGGGTGCGGCTCTATGATTGAGCGGTAATGCTCCAGCGGACAGAAACACCCATCCGGATCAAGGGAAAGGTAACGGTGGTATTTCTCTCTCCGTTCACGGGGGGCGGCATAACCTAGGTGAAGAAGGCGTAACGGCGCATGGAGTCTTGGAGTAAGATAGGCCTCCGCTGGAAAACGCCCGCAGTGTAAACGGCGGGGTGCCCAATGGTAGATCCGGTTTTTCTGGTAGCGGAAGAGACAAGCCGTCCGGGCGAGCGCCGGGTGCCACAGCCGATCCACCCGGTAATGCCGGAGGTCGCCCCAAAAGTGATAGACCGGGAAAGTAATCAGCTCAAACTCTTGTTGGGCGGTTAACGCCGGTAACACAGTTTTGGCCTTCTCTTCCAACAGTTCATCCGCGTCCAGCGCCAAGATCCAGGTGGGCTCAAGTTCGACTGTCATCTCCCAGAGCAGGCTGCGGAGGGCGGCTTCGTTTTGGGAAAATAAGGATGAATCCAACCGACGGAAACGTATGACTTTGGGGTGAGCCCGGCAAAGCTCCGGGGTCTGGTCGGTGGAGGCGTCATCCAGGATGACGATGCCGTCAACGAGGGCGGCCAGCCGTTCCAGGACCGGGCGCAAGTAACGATCGGCCTCGTTCCGGACGGCCATCATCGCGAGGATCGAGTACGGGCTAGTGAGCGCCATGATTAACCTGCCTTTCAATTAAAAGATCCATGAATACCGAACAAGAAACGGCTAACGAAGCAGCCTTTGTTCCTTGTTATTCAGCGGATCGTCCCCCAAAAAACAAGCGAAGTAGGCAGCTTTAACCGGGTTAAAACTGCTTGGCGCTGAACCGCCTTTTCCATTTTTGGTCAAAATAAGCTTTACTTCTTATATAATACTGATTTAAACGCCGACGGTTACGACAACTGCCGTTGACGAAATGGATCAGCTTGCTCTCCGGGGTATACACGACTTTATACCCGTGCCAGCGGGCATTGTAACAGTAATCGGTCTCTTCGAAGTAATGGAAGTAATGTTCATCAAAATACCCCAACTCCGGGAGGAGCTCCCGTTTTAAGCCCAAGCAGGCACCACAGACACTAAGACACTCGATCGGTTCGTTATAAAGGTCAGGCCGGTCCGGCTCACCCCAGCCGCGGATGACCGGCCGTTCGTTGGTACCTACCACCCCGACACCGACCAGGAAACCATCGGGGCTGACCAGTCTGGGCCCGACGACCGCCACCTCCGGCGCCCGTAGGGTTTTCAGGAGCGGCGGGAGCCAGCCTGGAGTCGCCAGCAGGTCGCTGTTCATTAAAATGATATATTGACCGCGGCCGGCTGCCATCCCCAGGTTGCAGGCCGTGGCATAACCAAGATTTCGCCGGTTGAAAATTGGCTTTACCCCGCGCAGGCTACGCAG
>JAAYGU010000005.1 GCA_012727535.1 Bacillota bacterium
GACCACGACATTCCGGACCACCGGAGGCACCGGGATGCGCTCCCGCCGTTCAACCAATAGTTGCCGCAGACCCTCCCCGATAACCCGCTCCAATTTAAATAAGGAAAAATCACCAAGAACGAGCGGGATCTGTATGGTCTCAGTGACCACAACATTGACTAAGACGATTACTTTCTGCCGTAGGGTAGTCTCATCTTCCAGGTGGAAGAGGATCGTTTCGATCAAAGGCCGCACATGAACATTCAAGCCGGGAAGGGCGCCCGGGAGATCAATAAATAAGCTAAAGTTAAGCTCTTCCTGTTGATGGTATTCAATATTATCCGTCCCGATATAGAAGATCTGTTTATGGATAATCCCCTGGACGATGACTTTGTCCGGTATCACCTGGGCTGTAATGTTGCGCAGATCACCCACGATCTCCCGTACTTTAAGAGCAGGGCGCTCTAGAACAAGTTCCGATTCGTTCAAGATCTGTTTTTGTCCCTCACCGATCACCTGTTGAACTTTGTACAGCTCTCCCTGGCCAACCGCCACTTGCTCCTGTACAGCTTCAGTGGCCTTGACAAAAACCTCAATTACGACTTTTTGCCGTAGTTCCGTCGGGGAGAGCAGTTCAAAAAAGATTCCTTCGATTAAAGGATGAACCTGTAAATCAACCCCTGGTACGACCCCTGGAAGATCGAGAAAGAGACTGAAGGGAACTTCTTCGGCTTGGTGGCGGGCCCGGTCCTCAAGATCGACATAGAAGATCTGTTTGTGGATAATCCCCTGCACCACTACCTTATCTGGAATCACATCGGTTTGTATAGCGCGTAGTTCGCCTCGGATCTCTTCTACTTTTAAAGCCGGAGTATCCAGTGTTTCAATCGACTCCACCAACTCCTGCTTCGTCCCTTCGCCGATCACCCGCGGCAAGAGCAGAAGGGGACCGGTTCCAAGCTCTAAGCTTACTTGAACAAACTCCGTAACCTTTACAAAGATTTCCAGAATAATCTTTTGGATCACCGATAAGCCGTCTGCGGAAAGATGGAAGAGAATTTTTTCGATCCGTGGATGGACCTGTACATTCATCCCTGGCTCCGCGCCGGGGAGATCGATAAAGGTACTGAACGGTACATCCTCGGAAAAATGCCGGACAATACCATCAACCGCGACAAAAAGGACTTGTTTATGCACTATTCCTTGGACGATTACTTTGTCTTTGATGACCTCTGCGGTGACATTTCGCACTTCACCCACGATATTCCGGACTTTAACCGCCGGAACTGGCAAGGGAGTGGCTCGGACCACTGGGCTGACCCGCGCTCTGGTCTCGCCAACCGTTAACTCCGCACCTTCCAACTGTTGGACCACACCCTGCTCGGTTGGCAATTCCTCGTTCTTTGTGTTATTTACCCTGATTTTGGTCACCGCTGGATTAAAATCTTCTTTCCCGGTTGTACCGGCTGTATCTTCTACCACCTTAACCTGAACCCGATCCGGAAGCATAATATTTTTCTCCGCATCTTCCGACGGCAGTAAGTCGGGGGTTGACTTTTGTCTTTCCGCTGTTTCCCGCTCCTGAACGGGGGACTGCCCAACCGGAGTTTCCTCTTCCGCCACCGGGACTATATTTTCCTCCGGAGTCTCCTCGGCAGCGTCTGCTTCGGAGGCGGTTTGCTGATTACTTATAGCAGATTTTTCGGGACCAGTTTTCTGTTTTGTTGCTCCGTTTAGTTTCGCCTTCTCAGTCTCTACCTTTCCTGGTTCTACCTCCGCCGCTTCCTTTATCTCCTCAATATCAATCCCAACCGGGTTTTCCTCTTCTTCCATGCTGGCAAGCTGTTTTTCCTCTTCCAGGTTAGCATCATACTCCATAAAGCCATTGCCTCCTTTCTCCGACCAAATCCCATTTAAACTGGGAGATAACCGCACCAGTCCTGAATTAGATTAGGACTAGTACAGTATATGCTGGTCCCTAAAAAGGTGCTTGTGGTCCGGAGAAAAAAGTAAACAAGCTCATAAAAAAACCGCCGGAACCGGCGGTGGTATTTTCTGGTTAAAGGTTGGCCCTTTTCAGCTTGTTCTTGGGCAAGTTAACACTCCAGACTGAGCGGCGAACTATACACAGAGGTTTCCTCTTTTTCCTCCCCCATGCTTTTAAGATCGGCGAGAGAGAGGCCCATGATCTGGAAAAACAATTCGAGCGCTTGGGTGGAACCCCTCTGCTCTCCGGTTTGCTCTTCATCCGCGCCCTGCTGTTGTTCCTGATAAGCCTTAAAAGCATAAACGCACGCTTTTTCTACACCGAAATTTTCTATCAGATCAATTAATCTGGTATACTCATTCCGGCGAGCTTCCGCGTGCGTTTGCCAGAAAACCGGGTCAGAAGTAAGTTCACTGGTTAAAAGATCCTGTTTGGCCAGGCTTTTAAAGCGCTTTAAAGCCCGCACCAGATCTTCCCTATCAACCGGAAACATGGCGCATTCCCCCTTTATATTAAATCTATACTAATATTTCTCTGCTTTTCTGTTACTTCCTCCTTTCCGGCGGGACTTTTTACTCTCTGGTGGTCAAGTCAAAGACATAGTAAGATTGATTATCAAACTCCATGTGGTAACAGGAGCACGGAATACCGTTCTGATTAAAGACTCCGATTAATTCCGCCTCCCCGGCTAAAATTTTCTCTCTAATCAAAGAATCGGTCAGCTCCGGTCTCTTCTCCACTGGGGCTTCCAATCTTTTGGTGGGAAATGGTATAACTTTTCCCATCGGCCAGTCTCCCTTCTTTTTTGCTTTCTTCTGCTTGACTCTGCTGGGAAAACAATTATTCCCATTTTACACTGAATATGTCAGGCAACGAAGATAGTTCCGTAATAATTTTTTCCTTAACGATATTATGTCCCTTTACTTGTAAGGAAATGATCGCCTTTTGTTTTTCCTCTTCTATATCTAAATTAAAATTACTGATGCTAACCCCATTTGTGTTTAAAACTTGACAGAAAGCCGCCAGGGCTCCGGGTCGGTCCGCGAGTGTTACTTGAATCGTTCCGGTTTGCTGCCCAATAAATTTTTTTTCCACATCATCCAACAAAGCCAGCACCAAAACAGCAATGATCGTCACCACCCCTCCGGCCAGGTAGAACCCGGTGCCAACCGCCAGGCCGATGCCGGCTACCACCCAAAGGCTGGCCGCGGTCGTAAGCCCGCGAACACTCGTCCCTTCCCTCATAATCGTACCGGCACCTAAAAAGCCAAATCCACTGACCACTTGCGCGGCCAAACGGGCTGGATCGCGACTCTGCACCCCAGGAAAGCCATAGAGGGAGATTAACATGATCAGACAAGAACCCAAGGAAACCAAGATATGAGTCCGTAATCCGGCCGGCCGACCGTGCTGTTCTCTTTCCAAACCAATGAGTGCCCCAAAGAAAGCGGCCAATAAAAACCTTGCCAGCAGAGCCATCACCATTTTCATCGCCCCCTAACTATCTTACGATTTTTTCGGCAAATACTTTTCTGTTTTTTATTTCCATTTTCATCACTGCTCTCGGATTAAGAAAAAGCTGCCCCGAAGGCAGCAGTTGGTTTCAGTTCAACTCTTCGTTAAATTGGTTGAACCGCAATGCGGACAACGTTCCGCCTCCCACTCGACAATATCATGACAATGCAGGCATTCTTTTTTCACTGATTGTCGGCAAAAGGGACAAAAAGCCAATATTGTATGGATTTTCTTCTTACAATGCGGACAGGCGGCCAACTCCCCTTTCGGTCTGGACAATATATAAATGACAAACAGCAGTAAAGCGGCGATGATTGCCCCTCCCAATCCTGGGGTAAAAAGAATAATCACCGGCATGAACGCCCACATGAGCGGGGTATAATCCCGTGACCTGGCATCCCGATAAAGATAGAAAACTAGTCCTGCCACCAGTGCAACCCTAATAAGTAAAAACGCCACTGTTCGCTCCATCTCAATCACTCCCTCAGGTTTAAACAATAATTCAATATTCCTGATTAATCTACCGATTCCTGCTTAAATCATCACTTTTTAACCGCTCAAGAATATAAATCAGGCTTAGTTTCGCATGGAGGTAAGAAAGGCAACCCTGAACAAAAAGGCTGTACGGCGGCTTAAACGGCCCATCGGCCGTTAACTCGCTGGTCGAACCGTTGATAAAAGTACCGGCCGCCATAATAATCTTTGCTTGGTACCCAGGCATCGGCGCTGGTTCCGGCCGGAGATAACTATCCACCGGCGAACTCTGTTGCAAACTAGCACAGACCGCCAATAACCGTTCAGGCGAATTCAGATCGATTCTTTGGATCACATCGGTCCTTTCTGCCGCCGCCTCCGGTTGAACGGTAAAACCCAACCGGGCGAAGACATGCGCAAAAAGGGCGGCGGTTTTAAGCATCTCCAAGACCCGGTGCGGCGCAGCAAACAAACCCTGGAAAAACAGACGGAGATTGAGTAAAGATGGTCCGACTTCTCCCCCGAGCCCGGGAGCATACAAACGGTTGGCAACCTGATCGATCAGATCCGCCCGGCCGGCAATATAACCCCCGGAAGGAACCCAACCGCCACCCGGATTCTTAATTAAGGAACCGGCGACGAGGTCCGCGCCGACCGCCAACGGCTCTTCCCGCTCCACAAACTCGCCATAACAATTGTCCACAAAGAGCACCGGACGTTGGGGCAACTGCCGGAGAGTGGCAAAAACCGGCGCTAGCTGTTTAAGAGTGAAAGACGGCCGCGCTTCATAACCACAGGAACGCTGAAAAGCAACCATTTTGGTCCGGGAGGTGAGCGCCTGGCTCAACCGCTCTTGATCGATCATTCCCCCGGGTAGAAGCGGGATTATTTTCACGGAGACCCCGTACTCCTGTAAATTCCCCGGCGCCTCTCCACTCAGCCCCAACACCGTCCGGAGCGTATCATAAGGCAGACCAGTCGCAAAAACCAGTTCATCACCGGGCCGCAGAATCCCGGAAAGACAAAGGTTAATCGCGTGCGTCCCGGAGACGATCTGTTGTCGCACCAACGCGGCTTCGCCTCCGAGGGCACGGGCAAAAACCCGTTCCAGTGTCTCCCGGCCTAAGTCGGCATAACCGTAACCGGTGGAAGAAGTAAAATGGTGCGTACCAACCCTCTCCTCCTTAAAGGCATTTAAGACTTTGGCTTGGTTAAAGAGGGCAATTTCTTCAAATTCGGTAAAACGAGGTAATAAAGCTTCCTCGGATTCTTGTACAAACTCTTGGATGCTCTGGTGATTAATCATCAAGTAAAAGCTCCTCTCTTTCCCTCCGTGGATAGCTCCCTAATATTCTCTTCCAACCACCTGTTTTTCTAACATACGCCTCAATTTGGGCGAAGGCCGTCTTCAACCTCGGCTCACTGCGGTGCCCCTCCATCTCAAAGAGGATCACATAATCCTGGGGTCTAATCTTATACGGCCTGGACTGAACAAAAGTTAAATCAATCTCGTTTTCCATAAACGCTTTGCTCAGCGCAAACAGTTGTCCCGGGTGATTGACCCCGAATCTTACCGCGAGCAAAGTCCGGTCATTCCCGGTCGGCGGCGTATCCGTCAAACCACAAACCAAAAAGCGGGTCTGATTAGTCTGGTAATCCTCCATCTGCTCTTTAATGATTTTCAGTCCATACTGGCGGGCGGTCCGCGGCGAACAAAGAGCAGCGATCTGCTCCTCCTGCGCGGCCCGGGCTGCCGCTTCCGCAGTCGAGGCCACCGGGATCTGAGGCAAATCAGCAAAAGCAGCGGTCAAATGCGCAGCGCATTGATTAAGTGCTGAAGGATGCGACAAAATTTCCCTAATCTGAGCGGCCTCTCCGCTCCGACTAGCCAGCACATGTCTAATCGCCACATGCACTTCATCGCAGACTTTGATAAAATCATGTTTTTCGATGAGTAAATCAAAGGTTATACCAATAATCCCATCCACCATATTCTCAGCCGGAAGTACCACCCGGTCGACTTGGTGGTTTTCCAACTGCTCCAAACAACCTAAAATCGTAGAAAAAGCAATCTCCAGCCGGACCTCTCGGCCCAGCATCCGACGGCCGTAAAGCAGGGCTGCTTCCTCGGAAAAAGTTCCTTTTGGTCCAAGCGTCACTATCCGCATCCTAACCCGCCTCGTTCTTGGTATTAAAAAAGGGCAGGCTTTTGCTACCCTTTTTCACGCTGAAAAGGTTTTTGCGTTACGCTCACCTCTCTATCTTTTGATCAGAATCTTTTCTATGGAGCAACGCAAAAACTTTCGAATGTTAGTCTACTTTATATTAATTAATCGTTCCTCGATTCGCCACTAAACTCACGCAAAGGGCGAGAGGGAATAATCGTTGAGATCGCATGTTTATAGACTAATTCGGGTTTACCTTCACAATCGATAATCAGAGTAAAATTATCAAAACCTCTGACCAAACCGCGGATCTGAAACCCATTAACCAGGTAAACAGTGATCGGTACACTCTCTTTACGTACTTGATTTAAGAATCCATCCTGTAAATTAATAACCGGCTTACTCATAACATAACACCTCCATAATATAACAACAAACCAGGATTCATTCGTTTACCTTCTAATATTCGACACAATGCTAATTCTACCTTCTAGATATTGTAAGATCTTTTTGAAACAATTCGCCTCCTCCCCTGCTTTCAAAGTAAACCATTTCTCCACCGGTTCCCGCCGGAACCAAGTTTCTTGCCGTTTAGCATAGTTCCTTGTTCTTTTTTTAATCAATTCCGCTGCTGCGGTCAGCGGTGCCAACCCCTGCACTACAGGGATTAGCTCCTTATACCCCAAACCCTGCATCGCCGGCAAGTCCAAACCATAGCCTTTCGCCACTAAAGTAGCCACCTCTTCCACCAAACCTTGGGCCAGCATCTGATCCACCCGGTCATTAATTCGGGTGTATAATTCTTCACGCGCTCTGGTCAGACCCAAATAAATTATGTTCGGCGGGAGAGCGGTCCGGGCCGCCTTTTGCTGTTCAGAAAATGGTTTTCCCGTTGCCAACGTAACCTCCAAGGCGCGTAGCACTCGCTTTAAATCCTGGGGATGGATCTTCTCCGCGGCGGCTGGATCAAGTTCCCGCAACCTTTGATAGATGACGTCCCGCCCTTTGGTTTCCGCTTCCCGCTTGAGCTCCGCACGCAACTGCGGATTCGGTGGTGGGGCCGGAAAGATAAAGCCCTGGGTCACCGCCCGGATATATAGTCCCGTTCCCCCGGTAAGGATGGGCAGGATCTTTTCTGCATCGAGCTGCGTCTTCACCCGGTTGTAATATTCCTGATAATCAACGACAGTAAAGGATTGATCAGGCTCCACCAGATCAATTAAATGGTGGGGAATCCCTTGGCGCTCTTCGCGTGTTGGTTTAGCGGTTCCGATATCCATTCCCCGGTAAACCTGCATCGAATCAGCAGAAATAATCTGGGCGGAAAAGTGCAAAGCCAGTTTAATTGCCAGTCCGGTCTTACCGACCGCCGTCGGACCGACCAACACGATCAGTGGTAACATCTTTTACCTCCGCTTAAACATCTTTTCGATCTCTGCTTTGGGAATAGCGACCATTGTCGGTCGACCGTGCGGACAGGTTTGCGGAATTCTGGTGGCCCGCAGTTTTTCGATTAAAGCGGTTCTTTCCTGTAGAGAGAGGCGTTCTCCGGCTTTAACCGCCTGCCGGCAGGCCATAATTTTAAACATACGCTCTTTCGGCGCGGTCTCCTGTTCTCGTTCGGCCATGGCCAATTCATTCAAGAGAGTAAGGAATAAGCCCTGGATCTCATCGACCGACATGCCCTCCGGACCTGAACGTAACAGGAGCGCCTCCCCGCCGAACGCCTCGAACTCCCATCCTACTTCCTGCAAGAGCGCCTGCTGTTCCTGAGCAGTATGCATTTGCTCGCTAGAGAGCTCTAAAGTGAGCGGCGCTAAAAGATACTGCATACGGAGGCGAGTATTGGTCACCAACTGGTCATAAATGATCCGTTCATGGGCGGCATGCTGGTCAACCAAGACCAGTGACGCCCCCTCTTCCCATAACAAATAAGTATCGAACAAGGTGAAGATCCCAGCGGCCGGCGCATCCTCTACCTTACTCGTTTCGTCTCCAGCCGGAACGGGCTGCTCTGGCGGTGCGGCACGCTCGACCGGTCGGAAGGTGAACTTATCCCCCGGCACTTTTGGTTTCACTGCGGTCAGCGGTAAATCCTCCTCACCAGCCGCCTCCTCCCTGACCATCGGTTGCGGTAGAAACGAAGACTGGTGGGTAGCCGGCTTCACTACCGCTGGCTCGTAAGACGGAACCCAGGAGGTTTTTATGACATTAGCTTGCAAGCCTTGCCGGATAATCTCCAGCACCCCGCGGAAAACTTCCTTCTCCTCCTTGAACTTTACCTCCATCTTCGTCGGATGAACATTAACATCCACTAAATTCGGGGGTAACTCCAGCATAAGAATGACAAAAGGAAAACGGGCGACCGGCAACAGCGTGTCATAAGCTTTCTGGGCGGCGGCGGCGATCAACCGGGAGCGGAACAACCGACGGTTAAGAAAGAAATACTGTTGCCCGCGGTTACCCCGCGCAATATTCGGACGGCCCAAAAAACCGCTGATCCGCAAGGGGCCGTAACTCCCTTCGATTGGAAATAAATCCGCACAAATCGACTGATTAAAGAGTTGTTGCAGACAGGCAGATGGCTCGCCCGTCCCCAAGGTATGAACCAACTCCATCTTCTGATGAGTAAGGCGAAAAGAGATCTCCGGATAACCAAGGGCCATGCTGACCATAAGCTCTTTGGTCCGCGCCACTTCCGAAGGGATCCTCCGTAAAAACTTCAAGCGGGCAGGAGTATTAAAAAAAAGATCCTCGACGCAAATATTCGTTCCCCGGGGAATCCCCACAGTTTCCGTCGAGCGGAGAACGCCCCCTTCTACAACAATCTTGGTTCCCGGCTCCCCAGAACCGGTCGCCGTCTGTAAAGTAGTACGCGAAACTGCAGCGATACTGGAAAGGGCTTCCCCACGAAACCCCAAGGAAGAACAGGTCGCCAGATCGGTAAAATTCCTAATCTTACTGGTAGCATGGCGTTCTATGGCCAGGAGAGCATCGCTCCGTTCCATTCCGGAACCATCATCAATCACTTGAATCTTTTGCCGCCCACCGTTCAGGAGATGAACCTCAATCCGTTTCGCCCCGGCATCGATGGAGTTTTCCACTAACTCCTTATCCACTGAAGAAGGCTGTTCAACAACTTCGCCCGCCGCAATCTGGTTAACCGTCAATTCATCTAAGACCTGGATCTTGGGCATGAAACATTACCTCCTTCTGACTGGCTTCCACAATAAAATAACGCCTCGAAATTTGTTAATCTTACGAATGGTTCTCTCGGCAACTTAATTACGCCTGCCCATTACCCCAGATCCGGCGCTTTTACCTTAGCGCGCCGGGGAGCATCCTTGCCCTAAGCCTTTTTCTTCTTAATCCGGTTCTGCCAGCGAAACAGGAGCTGCAAGGCCTCCAGCGGCGTCATCTCTTCCAACCTGAGCTCCTTTAATTCCCCA
>JAAYGU010000061.1 GCA_012727535.1 Bacillota bacterium
GTGGTGGATCAAATTGCGGAGGAGACTCCGGACCGGGTGGCGCTGGTCTGGTGCGATGAAAAGGGTGATCACCGGATTATCCGTTTTTCCGAGATGAAGGAGTATAGTGACCGGGTAGCCTGCTTTTTAACACGCGTAGGGATCTAATAAGGCGATGCCGTGATGTTGATCCTGAAACGTCGCTATGAGATTTGGTTTGCCCTTTTGGGTCTCCATAAAGTAGGTGCGGTGGCAGTACCGGCAACACATCTTTTAACGGCGGCGGACATCGTTTATCGTATAATGCCGCGTCGGTGAAGATGGTGATTGCCGTCTCCGATGAGGACGTCATTCAGCATGTGGAAGCGGCCGAGCAGGATTCGCCAACCCTGCAAATTAAGATGTTGGTCAACGGGGAACGGGACGGTTGGATGAGTTTTGAGCGTGAGTTGGAAAAAACGGAACCTTCTTTTGATCGAAGATCTTGTGAGCCGGTGACAAATGATGATATTTCCCTGTTATATTTTACTTCAGGGACGACCGGGCACCCCAAGATGGTGGCGCATGATTTTGTCTACCCCTTGGGGCACATTGTTACCGCCAAATATTGGCAATCGGTCCAGGAGGGGGGACTGCACCTCACCGTAGCCGAGACGGGCTGGGCGAAGGCGGTTTGGGGAAAGATCTATGGGCAGTGGATAGCCGGGAGTGCGGTTTTTGTTTATGACTTTGAACGGTTTGATGCCCCCGCGCTTTTAAAGGTGATTGAGCAGTATAAAGTGACGACTTTTTGTGCGCCGCCGACCATCTACCGGTATTTAATTAAAGAGGACTTAACCAAATATAACCTGGAAAACTTAAAATATTGCGTGGTGGCTGGAGAGCCGCTCAATCCGGAGGTCTATTATCAGTTTCTCAAGATGACCGGGATTAAACTGTACGAAGGTTATGGACAGACTGAACTAACCGTCGCCATCGGGACCTTCCCCTGGATGGAACCTAAACCGGGTTCGATGGGAAAACCGGCACCTGGCTATGAGATCGAGCTCATCGATGAGCATGGTGAGCGTTGTGAGGTCGGTGAAGTGGGCGAGATCGTGATCCGAACCGACCGGCAAAAACCGGTGGGGATCTTTAAAGGGTATTATCGCGATCCAGAAAAAACCGCCGAGGTGTGGCGGGACGGTATCTATCATACTGGAGATACGGCTTGGCGGGACGAAGATGGTTTCTACTGGTTCGTCGGGCGTGTTGATGATGTGATTAAGAGTTCTGGTTACCGGATTGGCCCCTTTGAGGTGGAGAGCGCTTTACTTGAGCATCCGGCTGTGCTTGAGTGCGCAGTCACCGGAGTACCGGATTCCGTTCGTGGACAAGTGGTTAAGGCGACAATAGTTTTAACTACGGGGTATACCCCCAGTCCGGAGCTTGCCAAGGAACTGCAGGAACATGTCAAGAAGACCACCGCCCCCTATAAATACCCGCGGGTGGTGGAGTTTGTGACAGAGCTTCCCAAGACGATAAGCGGTAAGATCCGACGGGTGGAGA
The DNA here is from genome assembly GCA_012727535.1 of Bacillota bacterium. Classification (GTDB taxonomy): domain Bacteria; phylum Bacillota; class UBA4882; order UBA10575; family UBA10575; genus JAAYGU01. The sequence continues at coordinate 1,528 of JAAYGU010000061.1, forward strand.
TTAGAGAGAAAAACCAAGCGGGACAGGGCGAATAATATATTAACAATTGATAAAATTTCTCTTGTTTTTCTTTTTTGTTATTGAAGGATAAAAAAAACTTCTATACAATTAAGGATAAAGGACTTACAACGGTCCGTTTCGGCGGACCGTTCCTGGAACATAACCGCAAAAAAAAGAAGGAGGTACTTTAAGTGGCTGTTAAAGTAGGAATTAATGGATTCGGGCGGATTGGGAGACTTGTTTTCCGGGCGGCGGTCGATAATCCGGAAGTGGAGATTGTGGGGATCAATGATCCATTCATCGATCTTGATTACATGGCCTATATGTTAAAATATGATTCGGTGCATGGCCGCTTTCAGGGTGAAGTCGACATTAAAGACGGTAAACTGGTTGTCAACGGGAAAGAGATCAGTGTGTTTGAATGTATGGATCCGGAAGAAATTCCCTGGAGTTCCTGTGGTGCCGAGTATATCGTAGAATCCACCGGGGTCTTTACGACCACCGAGAAAGCCGCGAAGCATTTCAAAGGCGGCGCCAAAAAAGTCGTGATCAGCGCTCCTTCCAAAGATGCCCCAATGTTTGTGATGGGTGTTAACCATGATACTTATACCAAAGACATGAATGTTGTCTCGAATGCTTCTTGTACGACGAACTGTTTGGCACCCTTGGCCAAAGTTATTCATGATAACTTCGGGCTCGTTGAAGGGTTGATGACCACGGTGCACTCCTATACAGCTACGCAGAAAACTGTAGACGGCCCCTCAAAGAAAGACTGGCGGGGTGGCCGGGCGGCTGCGGCCAATATCATACCTTCCTCCACCGGGGCGGCGAAAGCGGTCGGAAAGGTCATTCCGGAGTTGAACGGGAAACTGACGGGTATGTCGTTCCGTGTTCCGACGATTAATGTGTCGGTGGTTGATTTAACTTGCCGTTTGGAGAAAGCGACTACTTACGAAGAGATCAAAGCGGCGGTGAAAAAAGCGTCCGAGAACGAACTGAAGGGTATATTGGCCTACACCGAAGATGATGTAGTCTCTTCCGACTTTATCGGTGACCCTCATACCTCAATTTTTGATGCCAAAGCAGGGATCGCTTTAAATGATAACTTTGTCAAGTTGGTAGCCTGGTATGACAATGAGTGGGGCTATTCCAACAAGGTACTCGACTTGATCCAGTACATGGCGAAAGTGGACCAGGGCTAAGCCGACTGTCCCACTGTGGAAGCTAATAATAAATATTAAGAAAAAAGACCGGAATTATCCGGTCTTTTTTTCGCCTCTTTGCATACGTCACCATGGGTGCTTTAATCCCCTCAACATTCCTCCGGAAACAGAAACGCCAAAAGCTTTGCGCGAAAAAGACAAGAAAAGTAGAAAATTCGCTAAGAGAGCAAGAAATGGGCAGACATTTCGATATAATGATGTTATCATGTATACAGGGATACAGATCAAAAAATTGAGATTAGCAATCTACTAGAAATGGAGGGTAAAATGATGGCGCAAAAAAAGCGGTATGTACAAGTTGGCATTGGAGGCAGGGCCCGATTTTTCTATGAAGCGATTGCTGGACGGTTCAGCGAAACATCTCAATTAGTGGGTTTCTGTGATATTAACCAAACCCGGATGGATTATGCGAACAAAATTCTACAAGACAAATATAATTATCCGCCGGTACCTACTTATAAGCATACTGAGTTCGAGGCGATGATAGAGAAGGAAAAACCTGATATCGTACTCGTAACCTCCGTCGATCGGACTCATCACCATTATATCATCAGAGCAATGGAACTGGGTTGCGATGTGATCACGGAAAAACCGATGACCACCGATGAGGTCAAAGCACAGGCGATTTTGGATGCAGTGAAGCGGACCGGACGGCAGTTACGGGTTACTTTTAATTATCGTTATGCTCCCCATAATACGAAAATCCGGGAATTGTTGGCGAATGGGGTAATCGGCGAGGTCTTTTCGGTTCATTTTGAATGGTTACTCAATACTCAACACGGGGCCGATTATTTCCGCCGTTGGCACCGGGATAAACGCAACAGTGGCGGGCTATTGGTGCACAAATCAACCCACCATTTTGATCTGGTTAACTTCTGGTTGCAAACCCAGCCAGAACTAGTCTTTGCTCTGGGCGATTTGCGCTTCTACGGAAGGGAAAATGCGGAAAACCGGGGTGTGACCAAATTCTACGCCCGGGCTTACGGCAGTGAACACGCAAAAGATGATCCCTTTGCGTTACATCTGGAAAAGCAAGAACAACTGAAAGCAATGTACCTGGATGCGGAGCATGAAGATGGTTATTACCGCGATCAAAGTGTTTTCGGTGACGGGATCAGTATAGAAGATACGATGGGGGTTTTGGTCAGGTATAAGAATAAAGCGATTTTGACTTACTCGCTCAATGCCTA
>JAAYGU010000062.1 GCA_012727535.1 Bacillota bacterium
GGTTGCCGGTGACTCATTGTTTTTGATTGCCCAAAGGTTTGGCATCAGTTTGCAAGAGTTGATCGCCGCTAATCCACAGATTGAGAATCCGAATCTAATCTTTCCTGGACAGTTGATCTGTGTCCCAATAGCGACTGTCCCACCACCGCCGCCTTGTCCGGAGACCCCAGTTCCTCCGCCCATGCCTTGTCCGGAACCGGTACTGCCGATCATGCCGGAGCCAGTTCCCTGTCCGTCGTGGGAGCAAGGGCCGTACCCGGCACCTCCAGGCGTGCCGATGCCTTATCCCTATTACCAAGGCTCCTTTATCTATGCTCACCCACCAGTAAATTGGGATGAGTGCCCGTATGCCCGTCCCCGCCGGAGAAGACGGCGCCTTTGTTTGAGAAGAAGACGGATAGCTTGAGCAGAAGGAGGCGAAAAGCCTCCTTTTTTTGGCAACCGCCAAGATTTACCGGGAGGCGAAAAATTATAGAAAAGCAATTGACGGCAATAATTAAATATGGTAATATTAAACCATATTAAATAAAAGGTCGTGTCCACGAAAGATGAAGATCGAACTGTTGGATCTAACCCTCAAATTATTTTGCTGCACATTAGATAAGTTGGTCTATGAGCCATTAACACAGGGAGGACAGACGTTAACTGAGGTCCAAGAACACTGCCTGCGTTTTATTTATTACCATGACCAACCTTTAGCCAAAGAAGTGGCGGAAGGCTTGCAGATTAGCAATGCAGCAGTGACAAAACTGATTGACCGATTAGAGAAGAGGGGTTTAGTGGAGAGAAGATATCCACGCACCGACCGGCGGCAAGTTGTTTTGGAATTAACCCCGACTGGGCTTGAACTTTTGGAAACCTCCCGTCGCAAAGTAAGGCAACGTTTAACCGAGATTATTGACCGGATGGCTCCGGAGGTGCGAGCGGATTTGGAACGGGGATTACAAGGTTTTCTGGATGCAGCGTTAATCAATACGGAACTTATTGATCAGATCTGCCTACGTTGTGGCCGGGCACATATTACCGATTGTCCGGGCAATCTAACCTACCGGAGTTTAACGGGAGAGGATAGAGTTAGATTAATGAAAAAGGAGGAAAGAAGATGAAAATCTGGAAATGTACGGTCTGCGGGTATCTGCACGATGGGGTTGAACCACCCTCATCCTGTCCAAAGTGTAAAGCGGCGGCGGAGAAATTTGAGGAATTATCAGAAGAACAAAGTAAACTGGTCGAACGTTCACGGGAGTCCAATCAGTATCATGTCGAATTGCTTAGTCTACTTGAGCAGGTGAAAGAGATTTCTGTTTTGGGGCGTGAAGATGGCCTCGATCCAGGTTGTGTAGCGATTTTCCAACAAGCCATCCAAGCCGCCACCGAACTTGGCCAGTCGATCAGGGCGGAGATCGTCGCCCATATCAGCAAAGGGAAATGGGGTTAAGTACGGCCGAAAAAAAGTTTTCCGGGAAACATAAATAACTGAAGTGAGAAAACGGTAGGTAATCTGCCCTACCGTTTTCGTTTCTCTCAAGAACTCTCCTTATTTATTGAATCGCCTCAGAACCTAAGCAAACATAAGATGATCTTACCATTGAAATAGCGGTCAAATCTTGATTTGGACGAATTGGTGATGGTGAATCTGGAACAAGGAGAGAACAGAGATGAAAGTGCTGGTGGCGGGTGGAGCCGGTTATATCGGTAGCCATGTCGTACTAGAGTTAAGCAGACGCGGTTGGGAGCCGGTCATCATTGATGATTTAAGTAAAGGACACCGTCAGGCGGTGCGGGCCGGAAAGTTGATTGTGGGGAATATGGGTGACGCGCGGTTGGTCGAGGAGCTCCTGACGCGGGAGCGGATCGAGGTCGTCGTCCATCTGTCGGCTTACAGTTTAGTCGGGGAGTCGGTGCGTGATCCAGGGAAATATTTCCGGAATAACATCACGAACAGTCTTAGCCTGCTCGATGCGATGGTCGCTTGTGGCGTAAAGAAGATCGTCTTCTCCTCGACTGCTGCGGTTTATGGCGAACCGGAAACCATTCCGCTTACTGAGGAGCATCCCTGTCGGCCGCTGAACCCTTACGGCTTCTCTAAACTAACTTACGAGGGGATACTCGAAGCCTATGCCCGGGCTTATGGGTTAAAATATATCTCCCTACGTTATTTTAATGCTGCCGGCGCCGATCTGGAGGCCGCAATCGGCGAAGATCACCGGCCGGAGTCACATCTAATCCCCATCATCCTCCAGGTGGCGCTGGGGTTAAGACCATTCCTTCAATTGTTCGGGACGGATTACCCGACGGAGGATGGGACCTGTATTCGGGATTATATTCATGTTACCGACTTAGCCCGCGCCCACCTTTTGGCCATCGAAGCCCTTGGGCGGGGGTGTGCGGCAACGGTTTATAATTTAGGTAATGGTCAAGGGTACTCCAACCGGCAGGTGATTGAGGTGGCCCGCCGGATCACCGGTCAAGAAATTCCGGTAGAGGCTGGACCGCGACGTCCCGGGGATCCGGCAGTGCTGGTTGCGTCTTCCGCCAAGATCCAACAAGAACTGGGTTGGCGTCCGCAGTATCCTCATCTGGAGACGATTATTGCTAGTGCCTGGCGGTGGCACAAAAGCCATCCTTACGGCTATGAGAGCAGTGTTCGGGAATAAGGCTGGGGAGACGGATCATCTGCTCCATACTGCCGGGTATAAAGATGGTAATAAGCGCCCCGCAGGGCGATTAATTCGGCATGCGTACCGTGTTCAATGATCCGGCCGTTACTGACCACCAGAATCCGGTCAGCGTTCATAACGGTCGACAGGCGATGGGCGATAATGAAGGTGGTGCGTCCGACCATTAAACGCTCAAGCGCCTCTTGGATGAGGTTTTCGGATTCGGAGTCCAGCGCCGAGGTAGCCTCATCAAGGATTAAAATGCGTGGATTCTTCAGGAAAGCCCGGGCGATCGTCAGTCTCTGTTTTTGTCCGCCGGAGAGCATTGTTCCTCTTTCTCCAACCTCAGTATTAAACCCATGGGGAAGAGTGCTGATAAAATCCAGAGCATTGGCGGCTTCGGCCGCTTGGAGGAGCTCTTCCTTGCTGGCCTGGGGATTGCCGTACAGGATATTGTCACGGATGGTCCCGCTGAACAGTACCGGGTCTTGCAGCACCATTCCCACCTGACGACGGAGGGAGGGCAGATTGACCTCCCGGATGTCATATCCATCGACGCGAATGGCACCGGAGGTGACATCGTAGAAGCGGGGAATCAGATTGACAATGGTTGTTTTCCCGGAACCGCTCGGCCCAACCAGGGCGATCTGCTCACCGGGGTGGACCGTAAAACTAATATTATGTAAGACCGGATGGTCAGGGTTATAAGCGAAACTCACCTTCTCAAACTGCACCTCGCCGGCTAGCTCCGGAAGTACTGGCGCTCCCGGCTTACTGATAATCTCCGGTTGTTGATCCATAATCTCAAAGATCCGGTCTAGGGCGGCCATGGAGTTGGCAAAGACGACGTTTAATTCGGAAAACCGTTCCAAGGGGAAGTAAAGATGGTTTAGATACATCCCCGCCGCAATTAACCCGCCAACGGTCATCCGTCCCCTGATTACTTGATAACCCCCAAACAAAGTCACCAACAAAGGTGCGATTTTGGTTAAAGTACCGGTCATTGTCATGTTGAGGCTATGGAGGAAGAGGCTGCGGATGGAGGTACCGAGTAACCGTTCCGAATCGTGATTAAAATTGCACATCTCTTTTTCTTCCTGATTGAAGGCCTGGACAATGATATTACCGGCGACTTTTTCCTGTACATTGCCGGAGATGTTTTCCAGCTCCTCCTGTACGCGGTGGCTGGAGATCCGAATTTGCCTTCCTAGTTTCTTCAATAGATAAAGATAGAGCGGAAAGGTCGATAGGGCGACAAAGGTTAAGGGCACATTAATACGGAAGAGGAAAAAGAGGACGACCACGATCGCTACCGTGTCCATCCAAACGTTGGTTAAAGCACTGCCAACCAGGTTTTGCGCCAGGGCGACATCGTTAATTAACCGGGCTACGATCCCCCCCGATTTATGTTGTTGAAAGAAGGAGGCGGACATGCGTAAGATCTGGTAGTAAAGGTCGCACCGGAGGTCGAAGACCGACTGATGGCCTGCCTTGCCCGTACAAAAGTGACGAAAGTAAGTGAACGGGGCATAGATGCAGACAAAGATGAGCATTAAACCGCCGACCATCAAGAACAATTCATGCAACTTTTGCTCAAGGGTAAGCGCGGGGTTAAGGTAGACATGGTCCAGTAAGTGCTGGGTAACCAGGGGGATCAAGAGTGGTAGGGTGAATTTGACGATCCCGCCGATCACACCGACGGCTACATATTTCCAATAAGGACGGACATATTGCAAAAAACGCCAGAAATTATGCTGTTTTTTGTTCAACTGTTCTGCCCTCCCTGATAATGCCGGCGATGCAACTTGAGTATCCAAGTGCCGACGATCTTCTCTATTATCATGTAGAGTCCTATGAAACAGCGGCTAAGAAACCGCCGGGATTGTTCGTGGGCCTAACAGTATGAGAGCATGGTGAAGGGAGAAGAACTAGGTTGAAGGTCTTTGCTTTCTGTTCAATGGCGAAGATCTGAGGGTGCCGGTGGTTAGGCCAAAAGTAGTTGGCAGAGGTACACGGCGATGGCGGCAGCGACTGCTACCGTGAGCAGGTCTTTCCCCCGAAAGGCGAGGGCTAGAGCAACCACCATTCCTACGGTCGCGGAGGCGAGATGGCCAGTGGAATAAAGAATATGGGGAAAGGTCAGCGCTCCGAGGGCGGCAAAGGGGACATAATAAAGAAAAGAGCGGAGAAACGGCGATTGGATCTTTTTCCGAAAGGCCATGGGCAGGACCCGCGGTAGGTAGGAAACAAGGGCCATTAAGAAGACGGCCAGCAGAATTCTGGTCATTTTATACATCCTTTCTCGGGAAGAGAGCGGCACCGACCAGGCAGGCTGTTACGGTCGCCACAATGATGCTCCACCCGTCCGAGATCTGGTTCAGGACGGGAAGCCAGGTGAAACAGGAACTGATCCCGATCGCCAGTAGTGCTACAACAAGAGCTGCTTGGGAACGTTTGACATTCGGAACCAGTAAAGCGATGAACATCGCATATAAGGTGATCCCCAGCGCCTCTTGGAGATTGCCGGGGAGAACTGAGCAGATTAGCGCGCCGAAAGCGGTACCGAGCCCCCATCCGCAGTATGGTCCGCTGATCAATCCCAGCATATATGGGAAGGTGACCTCCTGCTCTTCCAGGGAAGCAACACTGAAGGTCTCATCCGTGATTCCAAAAGCCATGACCGCTCTCTGTGGCAAAGAGAGTGTAGTGGAGAGCTTTTGCGAAAGGGAGAGAGACATCAGTAAGTAGCGAAGATTAATGACCAAAGTGGTAATGGTGATCTCAAAAAGGGCCGCCCCGGCGATGATGAGGCTGGTCCCGGCAAATTGACCGGCGGAAGTGAGATTGGTTAACGAGATTAACACAGCGACCCAGGCTGGTAATCCGCCCCGAACCGCCACCAATCCGAAGGTGAAGGAGACGGGAATATACCCCAAAGCGATGGGTAATCCGCGGCGGAGACCGAGGGTAAAATCGGCTTGCCATTGTTTCGTTTTTGGCTTTATAGAATGACCGCTTTGCGGAGAGAATACGAGTGTACTCATTATTTTCCCGCCTTTTGCCCTGTCCTTTATCCGTTAGTCAATCAAAAGAAATATCCGTCTTTGTTAGCTACTTAAATACAGAGTTTTTAAATATTATCTCAAATTTGAGTGTATCTGATCGAAAGTCCAAAGTCAAGGAACTGCCCCCCTTGGAACAGGCAGGGGATGATAACATTTAGGTTAAAGATCTAAGGAAGCGTTTTTCGGTATTACTTACGTTCTTCAGTAAGGTACCAGCCCCGGAGAGACCAGTCGTACTTTGGGTGCTGATTGCTTTTGGCAGGCACAATTTAACATTGCAATTGGTTACGGACTATGATAAAATTATTTGTCCTGGAACTAACCGAACCGGGTAACCGCGGGCGCTGACCGAAGGGGCAGCGCCTGAGGAAAGTCCGAGCTCCATAGGGCAGGGTGCTGGATAACGTCCAGTGAGGGTGACCTTAAGGAAAGTGCCACAGAAAAGGAAACGCCGACTGGCCGCCGATAGGATGGTCCAGGGCAAAGCTGAAAAGGTGCGGTAAGAGCGCACCAGCGGTTGAGTGATCAACCGGCGTGGTAAACCCCACCCGGAGCAAGACCGAATAGGAGGGTGCGTATTAAGTACGCGGGGACGGCCCGTCCTTCCCTCGGGTACGGTCGCAAGAGGCGATAGGTAACTGTCGTCCCAGATAAATGGTTACCGCTGACTTTGGTCAGTACAGAACTCGGCTTATAGGTTCGGTTAGAGACAGAGAAAAGAAGCTATCCCGTGCGGGATAGCTTCTTTTTATAATGTGGTATGCATGGCGCGGAACAAGGCTGTAAAAGTCCGCTCCTTTTTTTACCAGCGAATCGCGGCTGCTGCCCAGGATAGGCCGCCGCCGAACCCGATTAACATCAGGATATCCCCTTTACGGAAGCGCCTTTGCTCCCAGGCCTCTTTAAAGGCTAAGCCGATGGAGGCCGATGAGGTATTGCCGAAGCTTGCGATATTGGAGATAAAGCGCTCGGCTGGAATCCCCTTATTTTTGGCCACCGCTTCGAAGATCCTCTGGTCAGCCTGATGAGGGATGATGAAATAGCGATCTTGGTCCGTAATTCCGGTTTTTACTTTGAGGCGCTCGATCAATTCCCCCATTTTCTCAACGGCAAATTTGAAGACATTTCTTCCGTCTTGCTGGAAATAAAACTCTTCGTCAAGCCCCCCCATGATGACTAGTTCGGAACCGGCCGGGTCACTCCCCAGCTCTACAGTGAGAATCTCATGCTCCGGTTGGTGGGTGCTGAGGAAAAGAGCGGCCCCGGCGTCGCCGAAGAGGATACAACTGGCCCGGTCGGTGTAATCCACATACCTTGAGAGCTTCTCCCCGGCGGTGATTAAAACGTTCTCATAACCCTGGGTTTGCATCAGGCTCCAGCCGACGGCCAGGGAGTAAACCAAGCCGGAACAGGCGGCATTGAGATCAAACGCCGCCAGATTGGTGAGGCCAAGCCGGTGAGCAACGATACTGGCCTGGTAAGGACAGCTCTTCTCTGCGGTGCTGGTGGTGGAGATCAGCAGCTCTGGGCGGTAAGTGGTCTGCGTCAAGCAGTCCTGAGCAGCTTTAAACGCTAAATCAGAAGCATGCTCATCTTTACCGGCGATCCTTCTTTCCTTGATTCCAGTGCGGGTTGTGATCCACTCATCGGTGGTGTCCACTATCTTTTCTAAATCGGCATTGGTTAATTTACGGGCCGGGACATAACTTCCCGCGGCCACAATTCCAACTTTCTTCATCTTACTCTCCCTTTCGACTTCCTTTAAGAGGTTCGGGTGGGAAGCGGCTCACTACTGGAGCCGTAAACAGAAAAATACAACCACATCATATAACCAGATAATAAAACATGATGATATTATAACCCGGCTTGCGGGTCTTGGCAAGGTTTTTTTGTGACTCCGCTGGGGCAGAATGGCGTTTTTTGTTCCGGTGAATTTCTTGGGCGAATATCGAGGGATTATTTCTATGTAAGGAGAGTAGCAAAATGAGGAATAAAAAGGGAGGCGAACAGTATATTTTAAGAAGTAAAACAGGGAGAAAAGCGTAAAAAAAAGCCCGTAAAGGGCATTATGAATAAAGGATTGAAGTGAAAGGAAGAGAGTGAAGTAGAAAGCTGAATTAAGTGATCCGGAACTGTTCAATGGAGATGAGAGCGGGATCATTGAACACACTTAAATTCGTGCGGTGATGGTCTGGTCCGGCGGCTAAAATCTTGACCGTCACGTTGACTAGTTTGGGATGGTCGCCGTAATGGGCGGTGAGGTGGGCAAGGTTCCTTTGCGCCTCGGTGCTGGGGCGGCCGATACCCAAAGCTAACGGCCCGGGGGCACCGCATCCTTTTAAGAGATAGAGATTTGGTTCCCAGCGGTGCTGGTAAAAATAGCGGTAAAGTTCTCTGTTTTCCTGGTGGTTCCGCCCGATAATCCCTTTATAGTCAGGACTTATCCGAAAATGACGACCGATACTCAATAAGCGGAGAGAATCAATGGTCAAGGCGCCGTCCGCTTTCAGGAGATCGCGGACTTTCTTTCCATACTCAACGTTGGTGAGCTGGCAACCGCCGGCTGGAGTTTCGTAGCGTAGGTTATATTTTTGGGCTAAGGCCAATTGGGTTTTTCTTTGCCGTCCCTGAATCGAAGGACAATGCGCCAAGGAGATCCAGCCCTTTTCTTCAGGAATCGTGGGTGGTAACAGGCCGGCAGAGAGCGGCCGTACAATCAAACCGGCCAGTCCCGACTCATCATCAATGATGGGAAAAGCTCCCCGGTATTGTGATTTTGGCCTCTGTCCCACCACTTCACCAGTGACTAAAAAGCTGGCACCAATTTCTTTCATTAAAGCGCCGGCTTTACGGAGGAAAAAGATATGACAGTCCAAACAAGGGTTAAAAGCTTTACCATAGCCATGAGCCGGATTTTCCAGCATGCGCAGATAATCATCTCCTAAGCGTACGATATGTAATTTTACATTAAGCTGGGCGATCAGATCCTGCAGGTGAGCGATTACCTTTTTCTCGCGATCCGGGGGGAGAAAAGGTTGTAGAAAATAGACGGCTTCGACCTCGACCCCGGTCTCCTGAATGAGTTTAATCGCGAGCAGACTATCGAGCCCGCCAGAAAAAAGGGCTAAAGCTTTCAATCTCAGATTTCCTCCTTGCGTTGTGAATGAGATAGAATTTGGCCGGTTTTTAGGCTCCGGTCCACGGCTTGCTGGGCTCAATACCAACCGAATGGTAATCTATTCATTCTTTTTCCCTCAATTCCTTCTTTTATCCGCAGATTCCTTCCGGGACAAAGTTTTCTCTCCTTTAAACCGGTGTAAATTGGATAAATGATGAGTAGATTACAATATGATTACTTATAAATAAAAACGATTGATTTAGCGCCAGAAAACTGATAATCTAAATAAAAATTGGAAAGCCCTGGTGTGGTTGTAGAGGTGAAATTGATTGAGGGAAAAAATTACGGAAATTAGAGAAGCGTTAAGAAGAAAGGGTTACAGACTTACTCCCCAACGGGAAGCAGTTATAAAGATCTTGCTGGAGAACCCAAATCAACATTTAGCAGCTGAGGATATTTACGCGATGGTGCGCCGGTCCCACCCGGAGATTGGGATGGCGACCGTTTATCGGACGTTGGATCTGTTAAGCAATGAGAAGATTATCAACCAGTTAAACTTTGAAGAAGGATATAGCCGTTACGAATTGGAAAGTGAAGCCCACCATCATCATTTAGTCTGTTTGAAATGTGGGAAGATTACAGAGTTCAGTGATGAGCTCTTGGAAGAGGTTGAAGCGGAGATTGCCCGGGAACACCAGTTTGAGATTGTGGGCCATCTTTTGAAATTTTATGGTCATTGCCCCGACTGTGTGCGACAAAAAGCTAAGAGGTAGACCGGCCTACCGGGGTAATGGCCAGGAGATGGAGGCAGGATGCGACTTTCTTTACCCAAAAAGTATAACCAAAAAATCCTCCGGGCTTGCCGCGAGTTTGAGTTGATTGCTCCCGGAGACCGGATTCTGGTCGGTTTCTCCGGGGGAAAAGATAGTGCATTTCTCCTGTTCGCCTTGGCGCTGTTGGTCAAGTACGGCGTCCTCCCAGTGGAACTGGCGGCGGTCACGATTGACCTCGGGTTCGAACCACCCCTTGATCCCAGGCCGCTCCAGCAGTTCTGTGACCAGTTGGGGGTGGAATTCACTTATCTTTCTACACAGATCGCCCGTGTGGTGGAGGAAGAGAAGGAGCACTGTGCTTACTGTGCGCACCTGCGGCGGGGGCGGATGAATAGGTTCGCTGCGGAACAAGGGTTTAACAAGTTAGCGCTTGCCCATCATCATGATGATGCAGTGGAAACTTTTCTGATGAGTATCATCTATTCCGGACAGATTCGCACTTTTTTACCAAAAACCTATCTGGACCGTTCACAAGTGACGGTGATTCGCCCATTAGCTTACCTCCGTGAGCAAGAGATTGTCGCGGCGCTGCCCTATGTTCCATACCAACCAGCAGCGAATAACTGCCCCTTTGCTGGTTTGACCTACCGGCAGAAGGTTAAAGAATTAATTGCAGAGCTCACGGCCGAAAACGAGTGGGTCTATCCGAACTTAGCCAAAGCGATGAGAGCCGGGCGACCGGTTGAGCTTTGGCCCCCGGAGTGGGAGCGCGGACGGGATTAAAAGTAAGAACTGCTTGTCATTGACACCCTAGCTGATTAATGCGTATAATTAGGAAAACCTAATAATTTGGAAAGGCAAGGATGGGGAGAGTAGCTTTGGGCGGACGGCAAGAGAGGGGAAGTCGTTGGCTGGAAGCTTCCCTGCGGAAACCAAGGTGAAGTGCACCCCGGAGCCGAAGGCTGAAAGAGGAGTAGGCCTTACCGGGTACGCCCGTTAACGCGTGCTGAAAGAGGGTTGATTGCGGCTGACCACGCCGCGTACCAAACAGAGTGGAACCGCGAAGCAAGTGACTTCGTCTCTGCGTGAGGCGAAGTTTTTTTATAAGAAAATGGAGGTGAGAAGATGTTTACCTATTTAAGGGAAGAGATTAAAGCGGTTTTCGAACGTGATCCAGCCGCCCGTAGTATTTGGGAAGTAATCCTCTGTTATCCCGGTTTTCATGCCCTGCTCGCCCACCGGGTAGCCCACTGGCTTTATCGACATCGACTATTTTTGTAGGCCCGCCTCATCTCGCTATTAGCCCGCTTTTTTACGGGGATCGAGATTCATCCCGGTGCAAAAATTGGCAAGGGTTTGTTTATTGATCATGGGATGGGAGTCGTCATTGGTGAAACAACGGAAATCGGTGATCATGTCACAATCTATCAGGGAGTTACGCTTGGTGGCACCGGAAAGGAAAAAGGGAAACGTCACCCGACGATCGGTAATAATGTGATTATCGCCGCCGGAGCAAAGGTTTTAGGCTCAATTACGATTGGTGACAATGCTAAGATTGGTGCCGGGGCGGTGGTGATCAAACCTGTGCCTCCCAATTCAACAGTGGTCGGAGTTCCGGGGCGCGTGGTCGTTCAGGACGGAGTGAAAGTCGGCCCCCCCGATCTGGAGCATGGAAAATTACCAGATCCGATCCTTACTTTCGCCAAAGAGCTTGAGAAGAGGATTGAGGCTCTGGAAGACCGAATGGAGATAGAAAAGAAAGCTAATTAAAGTAGGGGACCAGTGAGGAGGTTGTTGTGATGGTAATAACCGTCTACAATACTTTGACCAGACAGAAAGAGGAGTTTATCCCGCGGGAGGCGGGGAAGGTAAGTATTTATGTATGCGGAGTAACGCCCTACAACTATGCCCATATCGGAAATGCCCGCCCACCGGTGGTTTGGGATTGTATCCGCCGGTTCCTGGAGGCGCAAGGGTATGAAGTTACTTTTGTCCAAAACTTTACGGATGTGGATGATAAGATCATCCTGCGGGCCCAAGAACTTGGAAAAGAACCACTGGCTTTAGCGCAAGAGTATGCAGAGATCTATCTGGAAGATCTGGCGACGCTGGGGGTTCTGCCCGCTACTCATTACCCGAAAGTTTCGGAACATATCACGGAGATCATCGAGATGGTAGAGGGTCTAGTAGAAAAAGGCCATGCTTATGTGTTGGATGGGGATGTTTACTTTGCGGTTGACTCTTTTCCTGAGTACGGGAAACTTTCCGGACGCCGACCAGAGGAGATGATGAGTGGGGCCCGGGTTGAGGTTGATGACCGGAAACGAACCCCGATGGATTTTGCGCTTTGGAAAGCGGCTAAACCCGGGGAACCAGCCTGGGATTCCCCGTGGGGAAAAGGGCGGCCGGGTTGGCATATTGAATGCTCAACGATGTCGCTTAAATATTTGGAGAGTGGCTTCGATTTTCACGGTGGCGGCGTTGATTTGATCTTCCCCCACCACGAAATTGAGATTGCCCAGGCCGAGGCCTACAACGGGTGTGCGCCCTTTGTCCGCTACTGGTTGCATTCGGCCTTTATCACCATGAGTGGGGACAAAATGTCGAAATCTTTAGGGAATGTGGTGACGATCAGGGAGGCTTGTGAACGTTTCACGCCGAAAGTGGTGAGGTTCTGGTTACTGGGGACTCATTACCGCAATCCCTTGAGTTTTGGTGAGGAAGAATTGAAGGCTGCGGCCCGTGGTTTAGAACGATTGGAGACGGCGAAAGAAAATTGGCGTTATCTTCTTTCCACAACAGACCAAGAGGCCGGGGCGGAAGCAGTCCCCGAGCAACTCTCAGAGTTGATTCGCGACTGTAAAACGCGGTTTACCGCCGCCATGGCGGACGACTTTAACACAGCAATGGCCTTAGGAGTCCTTTATGAATTGGTTAGGGAGGTCAACAAATGGGCGCTCGCCGAGAGTTTCAAGTTGACCGGGGCAAACCGGCCGGCTTTAGAGGAAGCACTCTCCGTGCTGCAGGACTGCGGCGAGCTGCTTGGGATCTGGTTTACCGCGGAACAAGCAACGACTAGCCTCTCCGAAGAAGAGATTAAGGAACTCGTGGAGAAACGCCAAAACGCCCGGGCCAACCGGGATTTTAAGACCGCTGATGCGATCCGCGACACTTTGAAAGCGAAGGGGATTATCTTAGAGGATACCCCGCAGGGGGCACGCTGGAAACGGTTATGAGACAGCGACTTTAAAGCGGCTTGTTTGTTGAGGTTATTCTTGGGGGGCCTGTCTTACCTCCGACTGCGGGTACGGGTCCCCCGGCCGTATTTGGCATAGAGGAAAACGGCGACGGTACCGAGGAGCATCAAGCCGATCCCGGACAACCCTCCCTCAGGGCCGAACGCCCCCCCGGTCCAGAGCTCCGGACCAGTGAGTTTTAAGGAGAAGAAGGAGAGAAAAGAGAGTCCGCTCACTTGAAATCCGAACAGGGCTTCGCAGAGGTTCCAACTAAAATGGAGGGACACCGCCAGATGGAGGGAGCCGGTGAGGAGATAGGCGGTGGCAAAGAGAATTCCGGCGGTCAGGATGCCGATTAAGCCTAGGAAACCAAGGTTGGGGTTATTGAGATGGCCGAGGCTGAAGAGAAAAGAGGAAAAAGCGATCCCAGCGGGTAAACCCCAGCAGGCAGCGAAGACCGGGAGATGAAGTCCGCGGTAAAGGAGTTCTTCAAAGAGTGCAGCCGTGAAAAAGGTTAAAATTAGGAAGTAGAAATTACTGTCCAGAAAAGGGTTGACCGTCTCCCTGGTCACCTCAATCCAGCCAATACCTTTAAAAGTAAAGAACAGGAGAGAGAATAAGAGAAGGCCCAAGAGCAAACCGAAGAGGATATCTTTGAGCACAATTGGGTGATAGGGAAAGAACCGGGGAAGAAATTTTTTCCGGAAGACGTAGCGTTCTGTAGTAAAAAAGGCGAGGATTAATGGGAAGAGCCCCAGGAATAGATAGGTGAGTAGGCCAGAGAGCGGGGACTCTTCGCTGACCTTACCCAACTCCAACGGCAGGTTAAGCAGTTGACCAAGAATCTGTCCGAGCAGGAGGAAGGCAGTTTGATATACGAAGTAAATAAGATAAACAGCCCCGATTAACTGGAGCGGCTTCCATATGATCCGGAGTTTGGATAGTGGCTGTTGCATTTGTGTTGTGACCTCTCTTGTTTTAGTAATGGGCCTCGTTGTTTGGCGTCTGCGCTGTCTTGCCAGAATAAACCCGAATAGTATAAAATTAGACAACCAATTAATTACTCCTCTTTTCTGCAGGATATTTTCGTCATGAAAAGAGGAATCTTTTTCGTTAAATAGAACCTTTTCTGGAGGGTCGATATCGTCCGGGTTTTAGCCAGAGGACAACAAAGAAAAGCAAGAAGGTTAAGAAATGATCATGACTGAGATTCTAAAAGTTAACCCCACGGCACCGGAAGAAGAGGCTCTTAACCGGGGAGCGGCGATTTTACGCCAGGGTGGGCTGGTGGCTTTTCCAACTGAGACCGTCTACGGTCTGGGCGCGAGTGTTTATCACCAGGAAAGTGTGAAACGGATCTTTATCGCTAAGGGGCGGCCAGGAGACAATCCATTAATTGTCCATCTTTACCAGTGGGAACAGATCGCTGAAATTGCCGCGGAGATCCCAGAACGAGCGGTTTTGTTAGCCAGGCATTTCTGGCCTGGTCCGCTGACGCTGATTTTGCCGAAAAAAGATTCGCTTCCGTCGGAGGTGAGCGCCGGTTTACCAACGGTGGCGATTAGAGTTCCTGCTCATCCTGTAGCTCTGGAGTTACTGCGCCGGACGCAGCTTCCAGTGGCGGCACCCAGTGCCAACCTGTCCGGACGGCCCAGTCCGACCCGGGGAAGTCATGTGGTCGCCGATCTGAAGGGTAAAATTGAACTGATTTTGGATGCTGGCCCCACCGGAATGGGCTTGGAATCAACTGTTCTTGATCTAACCAGTGTCCGCCCACGGATCCTCCGCCCGGGCGGGGTCACGCTGGAAATGCTGGAGGCGGTATTAGGCGCGGGAGAAGTGGAAGCGCCCCAGTTTACCAAGTGTGATCGGCCCCTGGCTCCGGGAATGAAATACCGCCATTATGCTCCCCAGGCACCGCTTCGTTTATATACTGGTGACCGTGATAAAATTAACCGCTATTTGTTAAAGATTATTCTCCGGGAGACCGGTGCGGGTAAGAAAATCGGGCTCCTGGCTTTTGAGGAAGACCGGAAAGACTTTCCGGATTTACCCGGGCTTTCCTTTTTTTCACTCGGGGAAAGAGCCAATCCGGCGGAAGCTGCAGAAAGGTTATTCAATCTTCTGCGCTTATGTGATGAGGTTGGTGTAGCAGCAATTTACGCGGTGGCACCGCCACGGGTCGGAGTAGGGGAAGCAGTCTTTAATCGTCTCTGGAAAGCGTCGGGGGGAAACGTGGAGGAGATAAAATGAAAAATGACGGAGGCCGGTTGATCGTCTTTACCCTTTTTTGTCTCTTAATTCTCCTTTTATTGAGTGAACCTGGTTTTTCCCGAGGTAGCCAGCTAAACCCAGGAGAGAGGCTGGAATATCAGGTCTTCGCCAAGGGATTGCCCGTTGGCGAGCAGAGTTTGACCATTATTGGGTGGCATGATTACCAACAAGAACCGGTCCTCCATATCCGGATGCAACTTACAAGTTATCCTGCATTAGCCTTCCTCTTTTCTTACCAAGAAACGGCCGATCTCTATTTGGATCCAAAGAATCTAACCCCGGTTTATTTACAGCGTAAGCTCCGTGAGCAGGAGAAAGTCTGGGCAGAAGAGTATTCATTTGGAGAAGAAACTGTCGAAAAGATCGTGCGCAACTCCAAAGGGGAGACCAAGGTCTACACTTATCAGGCAGCCGACCCTTTGTTGGAGGGGATTTCGCTCGTTTATTATCTGCGCGCTCGTCCGTGGCAGAAAGACCAATATAACTTTTATT
This sequence comes from Bacillota bacterium, assembly GCA_012727535.1. GTDB lineage: Bacteria > Bacillota > UBA4882 > UBA10575 > UBA10575 > JAAYGU01. Next base: position 15,619 of record JAAYGU010000062.1, read on the forward strand.
ATCTGACCAATAAGGGGCCGCGTTTGGTGGAATACCAGTTTGTAGGGGAACAGAGGATCCGGGTACGTACTGACTATGTAATGGCGGATGTAGTGGAGGATCCGGTTTCGCAGGTGACCGTCTGGTATTCTCAAGATGAAAAGGTTTATCCCTTAAGAATTGCGGTAAAAAGTTCGGTTGGGATTTTAACCTCACGGTTGGTCAAAATTACTTCCGTAGAAGACTAAGTAGTCGCCACAACAGCTAGCTGGGATAAGCTAAAGGATGAAAATTTAAGCAGCAAGAGTTATTTGCCGGATTGTTGGCAGGCGAAATGAAGTTACAGAGAGAATAGGAGCATGCGAAAGCGCACAGATATTCGAGACGTTATTTTCTAAGGAGAAGATTAAACAGAAGGTAGGATTGGAATGTATAAAAAAATTCTCTTGGTCTGTACCGGAAATACGTGCCGCAGTCCGATGGCGGCTGCCTTACTCCGCAAGATTCTGGAGAAACGGGGTAAAGTTAGTCCTGAGCTCCAAATTGCCTCCGCTGGTCTGTATGCTGATCCCGGCGCCCCTGCTTCACCGGAGGCGGTGGAGGCGATGCGGGAGTACGGGGTGGACCTAACGACCCATCGCGCTCGCGGAATTGAGAGAGCAGAATTGCTAGCTGCCGAACTCATTCTGACCATGACCGCCGGGCATAAAGAGCAGTTAGTAGCGGATTATCCAGAGATTAAAGACAAGGTCTATGTTTTACGGGAGTTTATTGCGGAGAAACGGCGGGAGAAGGGTGAGGAAGGTCTGGGTGATGGCCTGGCTGCCGGTCATGATCGGATCGGCTTTGATCTTCCAGATCCTTTTGGGCATAATCTGGAAGTATATCGCTGCTGTGCTGCTGTACTCGCCGAGGAACTGGAAGCATTGGTCCAGATCCTAGCGGGCGAATGAGCTAATTTAGGGCAAATTCTTAATTGATGGTATTAGACATCTAAGATGACGATTCAGGAAGGAAGGAGAGAAAGAAATGAAGATCGCAATTGGCGCGGACCACGCCGGTTTTCAACTAAAAACGGCGATTGTGCAGTACTTACAGGAAAGAGGATATGAGTTCCAAGATTTTGGCGTTTTCTCCTCGGAATCAGTCGATTACCCTGATCAAGCTGCTTTAATCGCTAAAGCGGTAGCCGGCGGAGATTTTGATCAGGGAATTATCATTTGTGGCACTGGGATCGGGGTTTCGATCGCTGCCAATAAAATCCCCGGCATTAGAGCCGCTCTCTGCCACGATGTTTTTTCCGCCCGGATGGCACGAGCCCATAATAACAGTAATGTTTTGGCTCTAGGGGCGCGAGTGGTGGGGCCGGGTTTGGCGGAGACGATTGTGGTAGCATATCTAGAGGCCGAATTTGCGGGAGGACGTCATCAATTACGGGTGGATAAAATATCAAAACTAGAAGAATAAGGGCAGAAGGAGGAGCACTAATGGGGAAAGTACATTTAATGGAGCATCCCTTAATTCAACACAAACTAACGATTATCCGTGATGTAAATACCGGGCCAAAGGAATTCCGGGAACTGGTGGGGGAGATTGCTACTCTCATGGCCTATGAAGTGACTAAGGATCTGCCCCTCGAGGAGGTCGAGGTGCAAACCCCGATTGCGACAGCTAAAGCTAAGGTGATCTCGGGGAAAAAGATCGCCATTGTTCCGATTCTTCGGGCCGGGTTAGTTATGGCCGATGGGATTATGAAGCTGATTCCTGCGGCAAAGATGGGACATATCGGGTTATACCGTGATCCGGATAGTCTCAAACCGGTTGAGTACTACTGTAAACTCCCAGCGGATATCGAGGAACGAGAGATGATTCTGGTTGATCCGATGTTAGCGACCGGTGGTTCTGCCTCCGCCGCCATTGATTTTGTCAAACAGCGGGGGTCAAATCATATTAGGCTCGTCTGTTTAATCGCTGCTCCGGAGGGGATCGAACAGGTACAGAAGGATCATCCAGATGTTGATATTTATGTGGCGGCGATTGATGATCATTTGAATAGCCAAGGCTATATCATCCCCGGCTTAGGCGATGCCGGTGACCGCCTTTTCGGTACCAAATAACTGGCAGTAAGCCGGACAAGCCTATTTTAGTAAGCGAATAAGGGGGGTGGCTCGGCATTGTACTGGGAC
>JAAYGU010000063.1 GCA_012727535.1 Bacillota bacterium
GGTTATTAATTAATGAAAGAGTTAAACGATCCACCAAATAAGGCCTTAGCTCCTCCATGAGGTCTAAAGCAAGACTTGGGCGGCCCGGACGTTCTCGATGCAAAAATCCGACTTGTGGATCCAAACCTACCGTTTCCAAAGCAGAGGTACAATCATGTGATAAAAGAGTGTATAGAAAAGATAATAGAGCGTTAGTCGGATCAAGAGGGGGTCTCCGACTCCGCCCATTAAAAATGAAGTCTTCTTTTCCTTCCAAAATTAGATTGCCGAAAACTCCGTAATATGTCCGTGCTGCTTCTCCTTCTAACCCGCGGAGTATATCAACATTGCGACAGTTAACAACTTTCTGTAACTGTAACGAAAGAAACTTAACTCCTTCTTGTACATCCCGAAACTCGCCCTTTTCACCATGATCACGTAAAAAGCGTTGTAAAACACATCTACTATTATATATCTTCCCAAAAATAAAACCTTTGGCCAATTGCAATGATTCTTCAGAGTTATCGGCTATTCTATATTGCTTACGTCTTAATAAAACATTGCCACTAACTCGTCCCGTAACTCTTGCCAGAAATCTCCCACTTTCCGAATGGAAAGAAAGACCTACATTTCGTTCAGTGCAAAGATGCATTAAAGCCGGGCTTGCTCCCGTATAACCAAAGCAAACTATGCCCTCTAAGTTATGGATTGGTATTCGTAATTTTGTCTCTTCTCCCACTATGACTAATACATTCTCGCCATCCTTCGCAAGATAAGCTTCAGGAGAAGTAACATACAATACATTTAGTAATTTACGCAATTTGCAGGCCTCACCTCCTATCTATTTATTTTGACTCACGTAAAGCATCATCCAGATAACGGCGGACCGAACGTCTTTTCCCAGTATGAGGCAGACAGATTTCTACCAAGGAGCAGCTTCGACAAGCTTTAGTTTGCTCCGGTAAAGGAGTTATTCCCTCCTCAAACAAGCGGTGCATCTCCCTACTCAATTCTATTACCCGTTGCCGCAAGGGTTCATCAAATTCTACCTTTTGCCGTCGCCGGATACGCCCATAAAAGATGTCCCCTTCGGTTACAGAAGTGTTGAACATTTCTTCCAAACAAAAAGCTTGGGCACAAAGTTGCACCATGTCACGTTCATCTATTTTAGGTTCCCCATATTTGTATTCCACCGGATGAGGCCGCCATAACCCCTTCCTCCCCCTTAATTGAACTCCTTCATCACTTTGGTAGAATTCCACCACATCCGCAACACCATACAACCCAAGCCTTCGTGAAAGAATCGGCAGGGAACGGGTTACTAAAACCGTTCCCCGCGCTTCAGTGAAAAACGGATCATCTACTCTTTCGTGTAATTCTCTACCCCCGAAAGTGAGCAAATTTTCCTGCCATTGCTGCTCAATGTGGATCAGCGCCCACTGGCGAGGGCAAAAAGCAAAATGCTGAATACCGGAGATGAGTAAAAGATCATTATCCGTATACATGCTATTCGCCTCGAGCTATATGTGTCATATATTTTCACCATCATAAATAATTGGTTCTAAACCATCTAACGGTTTCTTAATTATCACAACCGGTTTCTTACTTTTTTCGTCAACATCAATACTAAGACTTTCATGGACATCCGCTGAGGCATATTGCCCATTTTTACAATTATGCTTCCACCAAACAACTTTTTCCACTTTCATACTGCCAGCGGGACGCGCCGTCGATTCATCGTTCACAAACAATGTTCTTAGTGCAGCAAGTAACTTATCCGCATCCTCGTCACTAAAGCCGGTTTTTTCAGCAAGTTGGCAATTAATGCTTCCATAAGAGACATATACACCAAATTCCACACGATGTTTCATGCCCATTGTGTCACTACCCTTTTTATCAGGGTCTTCCTGAGTCTTTAAATTGACACTCTTTGTAATTTGCTGTGAAAAGATGTCAACTGGCGCAAGGCTAACAGCATTTTGGATTGACACCGGCCCACGAACGCCGATGGAAACGGAATCGCTATCTTCTTCATTGCCAAACGCAAATACTTGTCCAAATGCACGAACATCATACCAAGTTTTACATGCTATTTTGGCTATCTGATCAGAAATGCTTGGTTTTTTCTTGGTCTTTTTCTATTCTTCTTCTGCATTCCTAATTAATGTTTGAATCTCTTCATTTGCATCAAAGCGTTCTTTAAGACTCTTAAAAGTATCCCCTTCTTTTCGGTGATCATCCGACTGGACAAATATCTCCTCGCCCATGTCAAGTAAACGATTGCGTAGTTTTCGCTTCAGACAGACGTCAGAAACTTCTCCAAATCCTTCATAATCAACACGAGGCCGATTACCATTAAGTGGATCTCCGTTCGGATTGGCCTTTTTCACAGTAAAAACGATGGCGAAATCAATTTTGGTCTTCAAACTCATTGTTTTCCCCTCCACTATTATCTTTATTTTCATTTTGCTTCTTCCGAAGCTCTTGTCTTTGGGCAAAGAAACCAAGTAAATATCTCCCATCTAGCGGATCATTTCTCTCATATTCTCCCGATTCAAACTTCTGCTTGATATCCCCAATTAAATTCATATACCAACCTGCTCCGTTGAGTTGTTGGATATACGGATTAAGCTGCTGCGTAAATAGCATATTCCAGGTACTAAACGGATGCTGCGCAA
>JAAYGU010000064.1 GCA_012727535.1 Bacillota bacterium
AAGCTCTTCTTTGGTCAGTTGATCCAAAAAGCAGACCACTTTTTCCCCCTGCCGGAGGCCGGCGGCTATATACCGGAGCAAAATCCTCTTTTGTTCGGCTTCATCCCGATACAGAAAGCAAGAATGTGTCCCGGGCGCGACTGGATAGGTGGTGAAACCCAAATCAACATCACAACCGATCATCAATGATCCCTCTCCTCTTAGCTGCTCCTTTCTAAAGCTGGTCTCTACCAAGCTCATACTTTTTTTGACAAAATAACTATTCGCTGCCTATTAGTCAGTTTCCTGCCTTTATTTTCTACATTACGTCATGAGGCTTTAATAAAGCTTTTTCTGAAAAAAAAGAGCAGGTACACCTGCTCACGCTAGTTCCGCTTTGATCACGGCGGTGATCTCCTCCACCATGGACTTTAGGACCGCCTCGTCCGGCCCTTCTACCATCACCCGGATTAACGCTTCTGTCCCCGAAGCCCGGATGAAGATCCGTCCACTCTCCCCAAGTTGGGCTTCGAGCCTGGCCACCACCTGCCGGATTTTCTCATTCTCCATCCACTCATCCTTCCTTGTGGAGTGGACATTCGCCAGGAGTTGCGGGAATTTTTTAATCTGTTCCCGCAATTCCGACAAGGGTTTACCGGCGCGCAACATCGTCGCCATTAATTGCAGGGAAGTTAAGATCCCGTCGCCGGTGGAGTTATGTTCAAGAAAGATGATATGCCCGGATTGTTCGCCCCCAAGCATAATCCCTCGCTCCAACATAGCCGCCAATACTTTACGGTCTCCGTTGTCGGTGACTATGACCTCGCCGCCGGCTTTCCGGAAAGTTTCCAACAAACCGAGATTACTATAGACTGTGACCACGATTGCCTGGTGGGGCAGTATTCCGTCGGCTAACATTTGCAGACCGCAGATCCCCATAATGTGGTCACCATCAAGGACTGTACCCTTTTCATCCACCGCGATCACCCGGTCACCATCCCCATCATAAGCCAGTCCCAACTGTGCCTGGTGTTTCACCACGGCCTCCTGGAGTTCTTGGGGAGCGGTGGCGCCACATTGGACATTAATCCGGGAGCCGTCATTTTCATTATTGAGCGTGACCACTTTCGCCCCTAAAGCCGTGAAGACCTGGGGAGCAATCCGGTAGGTCGCACCGTAGGCGCAATCCAGCACTACGGAGATCCCGTCAAACCGCCCACCGACAGTACCCGCTAAAAAGCTGGCATAGGCTTCATCTCCGTCCTGCCGCACGACCCGACCGACCCCCAGACCAGTCGGACGGGCGATCGCCTCGGCCTTAGGGGCTTCCAGATAGGACTCGATCTCATCTTCCACTTCATCCGTTAGTTTATAACCGTTGGCATCAAAAATTTTGATCCCGTTATCAGCGATCGGATTATGCGAAGCTGAGATCATCACCCCGGCATCTGCCCCCAGTTTAGGCGTTAAGTAGGCAACGGCCGGGGTCGGAATCACCCCAAACAAGACGGCCTGGGCACCAGTGGAAGTAACCCCCGCCACCAAGGCGGCTTCCAGCATTTCGCCGGAGACGCGGGTATCCCGTCCGATCAAGATCCGCCCCGCCTCTTCCGTCTGCTTTCTGTTGGCCAGTAAAACATGGGCGGTCGCCCGTCCCAACCGAAAAGCCAGTTCCGGGGTGAGTTCCTGATTAGCGACCCCTCTTACCCCGTCGGTCCCAAATAATCTCCCCATCATTTCTCCTCCATTTCCAACCAACCTCAGATGCTGAAACTTTTTCACGAGCACAGCATAAGCCGTCCATTTACTTAGAAAATACAACTCGGCACTCGTGCGCGACGCTAGCCACTTATAGGAAAGATATCCCTCGTAAACCTTTCCCCAGCCGGGGCTGAAAGGTTATCCTGTGACTTGTATTCCTTGGTAAAGTATCTTAGCGAAGCTGCGAGCCCATTCTCTAAAGCCGGCGCTTTTACCCCAGTGCGCCAGGGAACATTCTTGCTGCTTAAATTAGACCCTTTCACCTGCTCCAAGCTTGATGGCCCGACCGACCCCCAGACCAGTCGGACGGGCGATCGCCTCGGCCAATGAGCAACGACAGCTATTCCTCCAAAACCGTAATCGCCTGGCGGAGACGTTGCAGTACCCGTTCCTTTCCTAAGGCCGCTAATACTTCAAATAATCCGGGCGTTGTCGTCGTTCCGCTCACCGCCACCCGGATCGGCATAAAGACCCGCCCCGGTTTCTCGTTCAGGGAGGCCGCCACTGCCCGCAGCTGCTCTTCCAGCGCCGTTTCGCTAAAGTCCGACAAAGATTCAAGGGCCGCTGTTACTGCTTTTAAAATCCCCGCTGTCTCCTCCGCCGTCCCCTTTTTAACAATTAGGAGTTCTTTCGCCGGTGGAGCAATCTCCGCCTGCAAAAAGTAGGAGAGCGCCGCGGAGATCTCGGACAAGAGTTTAATCCGCTCTTGCACCAGAGGAATGAGCTTGATTAAATAAGACATTTGCTCCGGAGGACAAGGATCCGGCAACAAGCCGTCCTTTTGGAGGAAGGGGAGGCAACGTTCGGCCAGCTCCTCCGGCGGCAGTTTCCGGATATAGACACCATTAAACCAATCCAGCTTTTCCAGGGAAAAGTTGACCGGCGAAACATTAATCCGCTCGACGGAACAGGCCTCCGCCGCTTCCTCGAGGGTAAATAATTCTTGGTCACCGGCCGGATGCCACCCCAAAAGAAGAAGGAAATTCACCAAGGCTTCGGGGAGATACCCTTTTTCTCTAAATTCGCGCACCCCGGTCGCCCCGTGCCGTTTACTGAGTTTCCCTTTCCCGTCGGGTGCTAGAAAGATCGGCAGGTGTATAAAGACAGGTGGCTCCCAGCCAAAAGCCTGGTATAACAAGAAATGCCGGGGACTGCTGACAATCCATTCTTCCCCGCGGATGACGTGCGTAATCTTCATCAAGTGATCATCGATTACGCAGGCTAAATGGTAAGTCGGAAAGCCGTCCGATTTCAAGAGGACAAAATCATCCAGGGTCTCATGGTCAAAAACCATCTCGCCCCGTAGCGCATCCACCGCCCTGGTCTGACCGGTCAGCGGCGTCTTAAAGCGGATCACATAAGGAGTCCCCTCGGCTTTTAGCTTTTCCACCTCGGCCGGGGTTAAACTCCGACAGTGCCGGTCATAGCCGGAAGGTTGATTCCTTGCTTCCTGTTCCTCGCGCATCTCGGCCAGCCGTTCCGGCGTACAAAAGCAGTAGTAGGCCTTGTCCGCGGCCACCAGTTCCTCCGCATAACGGTGGTAAAGCGCCAAGCGCTCCGATTGGAAGTAGGGGCCGTACTCCCCGCCGGCGTCCGGCCCTTCATCCCAGTCCAGGCCCAACCAGCGTAGGCTGGCTTTAATATCATCCACCGCGTCTGGTACATACCGGTTACGGTCCGTATCTTCAATCCGTAATATAAATTGTCCCCCGGTCTTCCGCGCTAATAACCAATCATAAAGGGCAGTTCTTGCTCCACCAATATGTAAATAACCGGTCGGACTGGGGGCAAATCTGACCCGTGCTCCTCTTTCCTTCATCCTCAACACCTCTCACTTGCAACCTTTCCTTTTCTTCTTGTTCTATGCTCCGTCAACCTGGAAACCGGCCCCGCCATGATTGGCCCGGCTACGGTTTATGCTTCGTTTTCTCAGCCGTCAACTCCTGCTGCCCGCAGAAAGTCATAACCGTCCGCAAAGTACGGGCGGTTTTATTTTTCTCAGATAAAATACTGATAGAAAGCTTACCCACTGTTCTCGGGATGGTGAACGGGCCCACAGCCTCCGCTTTACCCGATGGTAGTGAGGCCGATACTGATCTTCAACGCCTCATCGACCTGGGCCATCAGGTCTTCACTTAACTCCCCGATCTTCTCGCTCAATCTCCGTTTATCAATCGTCCTTAACTGTTCACAGAGGATTACCGAGTTGCGGTCGAGTTGGCTGAAGCCTTTCTTAATCTCGACATGCGTAGGGAGCTTAGCCCGTTTAATTTTGGAGGTAATCGCCGCTATAATGGTGGTCGGGCTATAGGTGTTGCCAATATCATTTTGAATAATAATGACCGGCCGTAGGCCGCCCTGTTCCGAACCGACCACCGGATTCAAGTTCGCAAAGAACAGATCGCCGCGTTTTACTCTCAACTACTCTCCCCCACCGCCAGTGTGTCTAGGTACCGATCGATCTCCTCCAGTTCCTCGGAGATCCCTTCCTCAGCCAGTTCTAAATTGAGCGGACCCATCAATTGATAACCATAAGCCATTTTCTCCCTCTTCTCCGCCAATTTTTTCTCCTCTAACAAATGCTGCATCGCTGCTCGGATAAAGGCACTCCGGCTACTGTATTCCCTTTCGGCAACTTCATCGACCGCTTCGAGCAAGCTTTCGGGAAGAAGAACCACCACCCGACGGTTGAGCATCCATTTACACCCCCAGGTCAGTCCTTACTTATTATTATATACTTTTGGATAAATTTCAGTCAATTGGAAGCGTCTTCTTTAACTCTGCCGAAAGCTGCTGCGTAAAAGCGTCATCTCAAAGTAAGAAAAAAACTGTCACAGATTTTGCTGCATTTTTTCCGTTAAAGAGAGAACTTTCCCTATTATCCTTAGTTTACTTGTTCGCGGTTAAGGCTCTAATCTCCTTCCCCCTTAGGCAGGAGGTCATTGGAAAATTTCTATTCCACCCCGCCAATGGGCTAGACCCTCAATCACCAGTAAGAGGTAACCGCTCTGCAGGCTGACCTCCACCGGGGCTGTGAGAAATTCATTGTGGATACCCAAGGTTGAACCAGGCGCTATCGTAGCCGCGTGAAGCGGGTAGCGCGCCCCAGTCACCTTGACTCCGCTGAGTGGAGAAGAGTAAGGGATGAGGGAAAAATGTCCGCCCGCAAAGGGCGTGATCACTACCTGTTCTCCTGGTGCCAACATGGTAACAAGCTGCTCAGGACCGACCAACAACATGTTGGTCTGATTCAGTTTCGCCTTGTACATTAAAGATAAATTAGCCAGCGTATGATCGAGCCTTCCCCCTAGCCCCCCAAAGACCAGGAGTTCAGCGAGTGCCTGCTCGGCAGCCAACTCCAGCCCGATTTCAAGATCAGTCCGGTCTTGATCCTGCTCTGCAGTGAGGAGCCTTACGCCTTGTCCTGTAAAATACTCCTGAGCGGACGGTGCCAACGAATCATAATCCCCCAACACCAGATCGGGGAGCTGGCCCAGTTCATGCAGGATGCGACCACCGCCATCCACCGCAATTAGTAGATCATGCTCCTTAGCCAGTTCCCGGCGGAGAAACGGATAGTTAATCGGCCCACCACCCACCAAAATGCCCTTTTTCTTCTTCATCTCTTAACTCCTCACGGAAAAAAGACACGACCAAAAGTCGTGTCTTGACCGATTAACGTTTGGAGAATTGCGGCGCTTTCCGCGCTTTCTTCAGACCGTACTTCCGCCGTTCTTTAACCCGGGAATCCCTGGTCAAAAAGCCGGCCCGTTTCAACGGAAGGCGATACTCGCTGTCAACTTCAAGCAAGGCCCGGGCGATGCCGTGCCGGATGGCACCAGCCTGTCCGCTGATCCCTCCACCCGTCACCGAAGCAATGACATCAAACTTCCCAACGGTTCCGGTTTGCTCCAAAGGCTGTTGAACTAAAACTTCCAAGACCTTACGGCCGAAATAGTCGCTCAGTTCCCTCTTATTAACGATAATTTTCCCCTGTCCGGGAACTAACCACACTTTCGCCACCGACGATTTCCTCCGACCGGTGCCGTAGTATCTGAGATTATCACCTGTTTTTGCACTGGGCAAGGTTCGTTACCTCCCTTCGACTCAAGCCTTGATCTCCAAGGTCTCCGGTTTTTGGGCCGCATGGGGATGTTCTGGCCCGCGATAGACTTTCAACTTCTTAATCTGGGCACGACCCAGGCGGTTATGGGGAATCATCCCGTAGACTGCTTTCCTCACTACCAGTTCCGGTTTTTTATCCATTAAATCCTGGTAGGAAGTAACTTTCAACCCACCCGGATACATTGAGTGAGAATAATACTTTTTCTGCTGTGCTTTTTTGCCGGTCACCACTATTTGGTCGGCATTGATGACAATCACATGGTCGCCGCAGTCGACATTGGGGGTGTAATCCGGCCGGTGTTTACCCCGGAGGATACCCGCAACGACACTGGCCAATCTACCCAAAGTTTTTCCTTTGGCGTCGACCACATACCATTTTTTCTCTACTTGCCCTGGTTTGGCCAGATAGGTCTTCAACTTCAAACCTCCCTTGCAATCGAGGTTGTCTTGACCGCCGCGACTCGGGGCTCAGGAGTCTAGGGGTATATTAAACCTCATTTTGAACTTCTTAATTATACCAAAGAACCTAAGAATCAGTCAAGGGTTTGAATGAGTGTAAATAATCCTTGACAGTATTGGTGTGGTTTACTATAATATGTTAAATAATAAAGATCAAGGGAGAAAAAATGAACCAAGAAAAAATATCCGAATCAGTAGGCGGCGACTATATAGCGGTTCGCGCTCTGGAAGACGGAGTAACGATTATCGGTTTAACCCGGGGTCATGACACCAAGTTTCACCATTCGGAGAAATTAGACCAGGGTGAGGTTATGATCTTTCAGTTTACCCAACATACCGCCGCCATGAAGATCAGAGGCCGGGCTGAAGTTTATACCAAACACGCCACCATTACCAGCGGCCCAAAATAGGCCTTATTACTGTATCCCAACTTATAGCAATCAGCCGTAGCCTACAGCCTTAGCTCATTCCCAGTTTCCAGCGTGAGCAAAGAGTAGATTAGAGCTTAGAAGAGTTTAGTTTAGCTTACCAGTTACCATTTTTGATCTGAGTTGAGCCGAGTTTAGCATAGTTGAGATGAGTTGAGACGAGCCGAGCAGTCATGGTTACTTTTATGTCCATTAATAAAAGACCATGCTCTTAGGAGTCTTGGTCTTTTTTATTTTCTTTAAAAGGAGGAGCTGAGTTGAGTCGAGAGCAGTTTTTCGCGACCCGGAGTTCTCCCCTGCCGGTCTCGCCCGAGCGGGAACGATTTCGGGAATTAGCGGCCGCCGGGTACAGATACATCCCGCTCTACTCCGAGTTGCTGAATGATGCTGAAACCCCGGTCACCCTCTTTGTAAAGCTCACCAAAGGAACAGGCCGTTTTTTACTGGAAAGTGTCGAACAAGGCTACCAAAGGAGCCGTTATTCGTTTATCGGTTGGCACCCGTTACTGACCTTGAAAGCCACCGGTTCTCTTTTAACTGTATCGGAGAAAGAGGGTTCCTTCCAGATCAACGGTGAGCCGCTGGCCGAGATTTATCAGCAGCTCAGCGCCTTACGGGTCGCTCCTTTGCCGGAACTTGACCCCTTTTTCGGCGGTGCCGTCGGGTATATCGGTTACGATTATGTCCGACAGATTTATCAACTCCCTCCCCCCACCGGACCGGTGCTCGGCATGCCCGATCTTTATTGGGTTGTTCCCGAGTATCTCGTCCGCTTTGACCACATCGCCCACCGTATCACCATCATCCTTCTCGCGCGGGTCGATACAAACGATTTTGACGGGGCTTATGAACAAGCCCGCCGGAAGCTGACCCGGATCATTGACCGGTTTGACCGGAAAATCCGGCCAGTCCCGCTCCCCAACACTCTAAAGGGGGAAAAGCCGGCCACCCGGACCACCCTTCTTGCGCGCCACCAATTCGTGGACTTGGTCGAACGGGCTAAAGAACATATCCAGGCCGGAGAGGTAAAGCAAGTGGTCCTCTCCCAACGGATCAGTCAAAAATATAGCGGTGACCCCTTCCTCTTCTACCGGGTGCTCCGGTCGCTTAATCCTTCCCCTTACCTCTTTTATCTTGATTTCGACGGCTTTAAGTTAGCCGGTTCCTCACCAGAGACGATGGTTCGATTAACCGATGGTCTGGTCACCTTAAAGCCGATCGCCGGGACGCGACCACGCGGCGCTACGGCCGCCGAGGATCGGCGGCTCCGCCAGGAACTTTTAGCCGACGAGAAAGAACAGGCCGAACATCAGATCCTCGTAGACCTCGGCCAGCAAGAACTCAACCGGGTCTGCCAGGCAGGAAGCATCCGGGCAACGGAACGGATGGCTGTTGAGTCATACTCCCATGTCATGCATCTCGTCACCACCCTCCAGGGCGAACTGCTGCCCTCTCTTTCCGGTTATGACCTACTCCGGGCCGTCTTTCCAGCCGGCACGCTCTCCGGGGCTCCGAAAAAAAGGGCGCTGGAGATCATCGAGACACTGGAACCGTTGCGGCGGGAGTTTTACGGCGGTTGTGTCGGCTACCTTGGTTTTAATGGGAATCTAGACACTTGCATTACCATCCGTACGGTTTTGTTCCATGGCCGTAAAGCCCATTTACAGGTCGGAGCAGGAATTGTTGCTGCTTCGGACCCAGAGAAAGAGTACGAAGAAACTTTGAATAAAGCCGCTGCACTGCTGACCGCTCTGGAACAGGCCGGTGCCGGGGGATGGTCTTAACCAGACTACTGGTCACGTCGTGCGGTCATAAAAGATCTTTATAAAGTAATTTTCTTATTTTGCCCTTATAAATCTCTCGCCGGCCGGTCAGATGGCGACGGGAGATAGAGAAGAGAGGAGTTGAGCAGAGATGATTAAGGAGAGTTTAGCTAAGTTAGTCCGCGGAGAGCATCTGCAGGAGGACGAGATGACCGCGGCGACCAACGCCATCATGGCCGGGCAAACTTCACCCGCCCAGATCGGCAGCTTTTTGACGGCGTTACGCCTCAAAGGTGAAACCGTCGGGGAGATCACCGGTGCCGCCCGGGCGATGCGGGCCAAAGCGGTCAAGATCAATTTTCGGGCCCCCACGGTCATTGATACCTGCGGGACCGGTGGGGATGGGGCCCAGACCTTTAATATTTCGACTACCGCTGCCTTTATCGTAGCCGCAGCCGGGATTCCCGTGGCCAAACACGGCAACCGGGCCGTCTCCAGCCGCTGCGGGAGCGCTGATGTACTGGAGGCCCTGGGCGTCAAGGTTGATTTGCCCCCGGAGCAAGTCGAAGTCTGTCTGCAAGAAGCCGGAATCGGCTTCCTCTTTGCCCCCCTTTTCCACCAGGCGATGAAGTATGCCGCCGGTCCCCGCCGTGAACTAGGATTCCGGACAGTCTTCAACCTACTGGGGCCATTGACCAACCCGGCCGCTGCCAACTGCCAATTGGTTGGGGTTTTTCACCCCCAATTGACCGAAGTGGTAGCACAGGTGTTACAGCGCCTCGGTGTCGAACAGGCTGTGGTGGTCCACGGCGGCGACGGCCTGGACGAATTGTCGTTGGACGGAGTGAATAAAGTTAGCATTTTAAAGCACGGCCGAATCTCCACCTTTCGCTTTCAGGCGGTAGATCTTGGTCTCGGCGCCGCCCCTAAAGCAGCCCTCCGCGGCGGGGGTCCAGAGGAAAATGCCCGGATCACCTTGGATATTCTGCAGGGGGTCGAAGCCGGTCCAAAACTGGCCGTTGTCCTGCTGAATACTGCTGCCGCCCTGCTGGCGGCGGACTTGGTCACCGATCTCAAAGAGGGTATCGCCCTCGCCCACCAATTGGTGCGGGAAGGGAAGGCCTATGCTAAATTAGAGGAATTACGCCGGGTAGGAGGGAGCGCTTAATGTTTTGGGAGAGGATTTTACAGACCAAAGCGGTGGAAGTGAAGAGGAAAAAAGACCAAACACCCCTGGTACAGTTAGAAAAGAGGCTGACTAACGCCCCTGCCACTCGGCCATTTCGGTCAAGGCTCATCGGGGAGCGGCTGCAGTTGATTGCCGAGATCAAACAGGCCTCACCCGCCAAGGGGGTGCTCTGCCCTGATTTTCAACCGGTCTGGCTGGCGCAGACCTATGAGGCCTCTGGGGCGGCCGCTCTCTCGGTCCTAACAGACGAAAACTTCTTCCGCGGGTCCCTTACTGATTTGGAGCAGGTGAAAAAAGAGACGAAAAAACTTCCGGTCTTACGGAAGGATTTTATCATCGATCCGTATCAAATCTACGAAGCCCGGGTTTATGGGGCCGATGCGGTACTCTTCATCGTCGCCGCGCTGACTCGCGCCCAGCTTAAAAGCTTCATCGAAACGGCACAGAATTTGGGACTGGATGTGCTGGTTGAGGTCCACAATTTCCCGGAATTAACGATTGCTCTGGAGGCGGGGGCTGAGCTCATCGGGATCAACAACCGTGATTTAAAGACCTTCGCCGTCAACTTGGAGACCACCTTTCGCTTGCTGGAGACAATTCCCCAAGACAAAGTAGTGGTCGCGGAGAGTGGCATCAAAAATGCTCATCAGATCAAACGGCTCGCCCAGGCCGGTGTACACGCCGTCCTGATTGGTGAGGCCCTGGTCACTGCTGCGGACCCGGGAGCTAAAATCGAAGAGTTAATCGGAGGGGCCAATGGTTCCGGTTAAGATCTGTGGGATTACCAGCTTAAAAGATGCGCTCCTCTGCCAACGATTGGGCATCTCAGCCCTTGGTTTCGTTTTTGCCCCTTCCCCGCGTCAGGTGACCGTAGAACAGGTCAAGCAGATTACCCGCCGTCTTTCCCCTCTACTCATCAAAGTAGGGGTTTTTGTAAATGAAGATCCCCACCGCATTCGCGCGATCATGAAGGATTGCCGTCTTGATCTGGCCCAGTTACATGGGGACGAGACCCCCGCCGACTGCCAGATCCTAGGAGGGCGGGTGATTAAAGCCTTGCGGGCTGGTCTCGACCCACCCCTCCCCATCTGGCAAAAGGCAGCCGTCCGGGGAATCTTAATTGATTCTTATACCACCGAAGCGTACGGGGGGACCGGTCAAGTCTTTGACTGGAGATTAGTCGCTGCTTACCGGAGACTGGGTCTTCCCCTGATCTTAGCTGGCGGCTTAAAACCGGAAAATATTCGGGCAGCCTTGCGCAGCACCCGTCCCGCCGGGATTGATCTTTCCAGCGGGGTGGAAAAAAGGCCGGGCGTTAAAGACCCGGTAAAAATTAAAAGCTTAATGGATGAGCTGAAAGTAATATCGGATGAGTGGCAAGCCGAGAAGCACTAGACTTCTACCTCACCCGAATGCTTGCCCTAGTCGATCAATAAAGGAGGTGTCTCTCATCACAAACTGCCAAGAATGGTATTACGGCGCGTACGGCGGCCGGTATGTACCGGAGACGCTGATGGCGGCTTTAGACGAATTAAGCGAAGCGTACCAGCGCTACGCTTCAACCCCTGAATTTCAGGAAGAATTAGCGGAGCTCTTCCGCTTCTATGCGGGGCGGCCGACCCCCTTGTATTACGCGGAAAGATTCAGCCGCGAACTGGGAAAGGGCCGGGTTTATTTTAAACGAGAAGATCTGACTCATACCGGAGCCCATAAGATTAACAATGCCTTAGGCCAGATTTTACTGGCCCAACGGATGGGCAAAAGCCGGATTATCGCCGAAACCGGAGCCGGACAACATGGAGTGGCGACCGCGACGGTCGCCGCCAAGTTCGGCCTGGAATGTGTGGTTTATATGGGAGAAGTGGACATAACCCGGCAGGCCCCAAATGTGTTCCGGATGAAGCTACTGGGGGCTGAGGTCCGCCCGGTAACCTCCGGGAGCCGGACATTAAAGGATGCCACCAATGAAGCCATTCGGGACTGGGTGACCAATGTCGATGATTCTTATTATCTCATTGGCTCCGTGGTTGGACCCCATCCCTATCCGGGAATCGTCCGGGATTTTCAAGCAGTGATTGGCCGGGAGACCCGTGCGCAATTGCAGGAGCTTGCCGGGCGGCTTCCGGACTATGTACTGGCCTGCGTGGGCGGGGGCAGTAATGCCCTGGGGATCTTCTCCGCCTTTCTCGCCGACCCCGGCGTCAAATTGGTAGGGGTTGAAGCCGCCGGTCAGGGTCTGGCCACCAATCAACATGCAGCGGCCCTCCTTAAAGGACAACCGGGTATCCTGCACGGCGCAAAAAGCTACTTACTCTCCGACCCGGACGGGCAAGTCCTTGAAGCCTCCTCTATCTCCGCCGGCTTGGATTACCCAGGGGTCGGCCCGGAACATAGTTATTTAAAAGACTGCGGTCGGGTCACCTACCAAGCCGTCACTGACCGAGAGGCCTTGGAAGCTTTAGCTTATTTAACCAAAACCGAAGGGATCATCCCCGCCCTGGAGAGTGCCCACGCCGTCGCGGCCGGAATGAAACTGGCCCGCCAACTCCGGCGGGAGGAGATTATGGTGATCAACCTCTCAGGACGGGGCGACAAAGATTTGCGCACCGTCGCTGAGGCGTTGGAGGTGAAGTTATGAATCCGGTGGCCTTACGCTTTCGAGAATTACAGCAAACCGACCGTAAAGCCTTTATTCCTTATATCATGGGTGGGGACCCGGATTTGCCCAGTCTACCGCGGATTCTCGAGACTTTGGTGGCGAACGGAGCGGACCTAATTGAAATCGGGGTTCCTTTCTCCGACCCGTTGGCCGACGGACCAGTCATCCAGGCGGCCGGGCTCAGGGCTCGCCAAAACGGCTGCACTTTAACTAAACTCCTGGCTACCATTAAAGCCGTTGCCCCCACTTTACCGGTCCCACTGCTCTTAATGATCTATTATAACCAGCTTTTCCGGCGGGGTACGGCCCGCTTCCTGGAAGAAATAAAAGCCGCCGGGGTCGCCGGGTTAATCATCCCCGACCTGCCGCCGGAGGCTGCGCTTGAGTTAAGAGGTTTAGCCGCTAATTTCAGAATCGGCCTGAATTTTCTCGCCGCGCCCACCAGTACGGAGCAGCGAATCAGACTTGCAGCAGAGGCCAGCACCGGCTTTTTATATACGGTCTCCTTGAAAGGGGTAACCGGAACCCGCCACCGCCTGCCGCCGGAATTACCCGCTTTTACGGAGCGGGTCAAGAGCTTGAGTCCGCGTCCGGTGGCGGTGGGTTTTGGAATCACAACCCCGGAGCAAGCCCGGATGGTCGCCCGCCTTGCCGACGGGGTAATCGTCGGCAGTGCCCTGGTCCAAACAATCGCCGCAGATCCGGGGTTAATAAAAATGGCCTCTCTCGCCCGTGCTCTTCGGAAGGCCATTTAAAGAACTATCCCGTCAATACTCCACACTGACCAGCGTAAGCCCCTGGGGCGGGGCGGTTGGTCCGGCTGCCTGCCGATCGCCGTGGGCAAAAATCTCCTCTACCAGAAGGGGAGCGGCTTTTCTCTCCCCAATCAACAACAAGGTCCCGACCATGTTCCGGACCATTTTATATAAAAAGCCATTGCCCTGAAAAGTGAAATAGATTTCCTCACCCCGTCTCTCCACCTCCGCCCGGTAAAGACGGCGGACCGTGGTCTTAACAGTCGAACCGGCGGCGGCAAAACCCCGGAAATCATGCTCCCCAACCAGCTGTGCCGCCGCTCTCCCCATCGCTTTCAGGTCAAGCACGCCCGGCCAGTGGTAAGAGTAACGACGCAAAAAAACATCCGGCCAGCGCCGGCAGGAGACGATATACTGATAGGTTTTACTCTTCGCCCCGTAGCGCGCATGGAACTCCAGCGGCACCTCTTCTGCCTGCCACACCACCAGATCCGGAGGCAGACAGGAATTAAGCGCCGCCGTCCAACGGGCGGTCGGGATCCGGGAAGTAGTCTGAAAGTTGACTACCTGCCCCTTAGCGTGGACTCCGGAATCAGTGCGTCCGGCCGCGATTAACTTCGGTACGGAGCCGGTCAGACGGGCCAGGGCTTTTTCCAGCTCGCTCTGGACGGTTCTCTCCCCCTGGGCCTGGCGTTGAAAACCGCAAAAGTCCGTTCCATCATAGGCCAGGGTCAATTTGATGTTTCTCAACTCCGGCAAACGCACACACCTCCCTTGGGCGATACCTTGTCTCCTTCTTCTGCCATCCGACCATAATCCGCTGCCCCTCGCGCGGCCAGGACACACTTGTCTCGGCAAGGACGCACTAATTATTATGGCGTCAAGATTGCTTCTGGCGATAACTTCAAATAAAGCCAATAAGCAATAACCCACGAAAACAGAAGAACAACGCCGGTATCACCAGTACCCATCGTCGGCCACTCAGCAAACCAGGGCTTAACCAGCGAACTTGGCTTTAAAGTAAGAGATGGGAAGCAATCCAGAGAGCGGCCACCGCGCCGGTGCCGAGCATACAACAAGTGTCGGCGGCTCCCCACTTTAATTCGTACAAGGAACCGCGGGGTTCGCCGGGCCGGTAACCTCTAGCCTCCATCGCCTGGGCGACCTCCAGCGAACGCCGGAGGGAGTTGACAAAGAGCGGGACGACCATCGCCAGCAGGCCGGTCATCCGCTTCCACCATTGCTTTTTAAAAGTTACTCCGCGGGCCCGTTGGGCGATGGTAATCTCGTTGGCTTCTTGGATTAACAACGGGAAAAAACTCAGCGATAAACCTAAAACCATCGCTCCTTCCGCCACGGGAAGCCACCGTCCGAGCGGGCTGAAGATCCGTTCAATCCCCTGGATCAAAGCCAGCGGTTCGGCCGCCCCCAGTAACCATGAACTCAACAGTAATAAATTCAATAAACGTAGGAAATAGAGGAATGCAACGGCCGGTGGGCTAAAGACCAGATTGACCAGCAAAGTCAGGATGAGCAGCCAACGAAAGGCTCTCACCATTTTCCAAGCCCGCTCCGCCGGTAAGTGGGCCGTCACATAAAGGCTCAGATTGAGGCCGAAAAAGAAAAGCTGCCCCCCCAGCCGTCCTTCCAAAACAACCAGCAGCGCAGCAACGATCAGCACCATCAATTTCGTCCGCGGGTCACGCTGGTGCCAAAATGAGTTGCTTGGGTAGTAAGTGCCGTAATTCAATTATATACTACCCCCTCCCTTTGGTGGCGGAGCAGCTTACGCAGCTCTTCCTTGGCCTCCGCCGCACTGTCTTGTTCTGGATTGACCGGCGCTCCGGCCGCTTTCAGCTCGCGCAAAACCGCCAGGAGCAGTGGTAATTTTAAACCTAGGGCCGCGAATGAGGCCAAATCCTCCCCTAATCTCCCCCAGGGACCATCGGCCCGGAGCACACCCTGCTCCAGGAGCAAAACCCGGCGGGTCACCGCGTAAAGAAAATCAGGGTCATGGGAAGCGATCAAAACTCCGATTCCTTCTTCTTTAATTAATCTTTGCAGAATGAAGATTAACGCCTCTTTGCCTGCCCGGTCGAGGCCGATCGTTGGCTCATCTAGGAGTAAAATACGGGGACGCATAGCCAAGACCGAAGCCAGGGCGACCCGGCGTTGTTCGCCGCCGGAAAGCTGAAACGGAGAGACTTCCCATTTGGCCACGGGTAGCCGAACCAGCTGTAACGCCCAATCTACCCGGGCGGCACTTTCTTTGTTCGACAGTCCCAAGTTATCGGGGCCAAATTGCACTTCTTCCCGCACCGTAGCGGCAAAAAA
Organism: Bacillota bacterium; assembly: GCA_012727535.1. Taxonomy (GTDB): domain Bacteria; phylum Bacillota; class UBA4882; order UBA10575; family UBA10575; genus JAAYGU01. Next base: position 15,453 of record JAAYGU010000064.1, read on the forward strand.
ACCGCGGTCCGGCTCCTGAATCGCCAGCGCCACTGCCCCGTCCTGCCGGCCGCTCCCCCGGCCGGCCGTCGGTTTAACCAACCCCGCCCGCACACGCAGGAGGGTCGACTTTCCGGCACCGGTGGGACCCAGTAAAGCCACTGCTTCTCCGGCTTGGAGGGAGAAGGTAACTTCCTTGAGCGCTTGGTGGCGCTGTCTTTCACCCCGGTGAAACTCGACTGTAACTGCTTCTAGTTTGAGTTCCATAATGCTGACACCAATTCATTCCTACTTGTTATGTCAGGGTTTAACCCCAGCTCCCACGCGAGTTCCGTGACTGGAGGAAGGGCCAATCCCCAGGAGCGCACTGCTTCCAGGTGTTGTAACAATGCCCGCGGCGGTCCGGTCCACACCGCCTTTCCTTCTGCTATGACCAGCGCCTGATCGGCGGAGAGCACCTCCTCCATCTGGTGTGTGAACCAGATGATACTCTGACCGGCTTTCCTTAACTCTTCAATCAAATCCTTAATCATCTGGGCCGAGCCCGCATCAAGCATCGACAAAGGTTCATCCAGTAAGATTAGTTTCGGCTTTAACACCCAAATCGCCGCTAGGGAAAGCAGGCGCTTTTCTCCCCCAGAAAGCTGGTGCGGATCGGCCAACCTTAAACCATCTAGCTGGAAACGGACCAACCCCTCGGCGACGGCCTTTTTAATCTCAGCGGAAGAAAGCGCCCGGTTCTCCAGGCCGAAGGCAATCTCCCGCTCGACGGTCGTCGCCACAAACTGGTGATCCGGGTGTTGAAAAACCATCCCCACCTGTTGGAAGATATAGCGTTGCTCCGTTTCCCTGGTGGTGGAACGGCCGTCCACCAAGACCTGCCCGGAGGTTGGTTTTAATAGTCCACAACATAAACGGGCCAGAGTAGATTTACCCGACCCGTTGGCTCCAAGCACTGCCAGGAATTCCCCTGGTTTAAGCTTTAGGTTAACCTGACAAACCCCGGATCGCCTGGCGCCGGGGTAGCAGTATGAGACCTCATCTAAGATGAAAAAAGGATCCATGGTTTAGACTAACTCAATCTGCGCCATAGGAGCAGCATCGCCCCGGCGCGGTCCTAATTTAACAATGCGGGTATAACCCCCGTTCCGTTCGGTATAGCGGGGGGCAATTTCACCAAATAACTTCTTCAGAACCTCTGGATTACTGATCACCTTCGCGGCCTGACGGCGGGCGTGAAGATCACCTTTTTTCCCTAAAGTAATCAGGTTATCCGCCAAGATCCGAACTTCCTTAGCTTTCACTTCGGTGGTTTTGATTTTTCCATGTTCCAGCAAATCAGTGACCAAATTGCGGAGTAATGCTTTGCGGTGACCGAGCGGCCGACCTAACCGTCGTAAGCTCATGGTAATTCCCTCCTTTACGGGGTAAATTAAAGACTTAAAGTAAGTTGAGATGATGAATGAGGGGAAGGAATTATTCCTCCGATTTTCGGAAGGAAAGGTTCAGGGCTGCCAGTTTCGACTGGACTTCTTCCAGCGATTTCTTCCCTAAATTTCTCACCTTCATCATATCTTCTGGGGTCTTTTTAATCAACTCTTGCACCGTATTAATGCCGGCTCGTTTCAGGCAATTATAGGAGCGCACCGAGAGATCCAGTTCTTCAATGTTCATCTCCAAAATCTTATCTTTCGACTCTTCTTCCTTCTCCACCATGATCTCGGCTTCGCTGACGGTTTCACTTAAATTGACAAAAAGCATTAAGTGTTCAGTAAGGATCTTAGCTGCTAAACTTAAAGCCTCTACCGGATTAATACTGCCGGTGGTCCATAACTCTAGGACCAGTCGATCGTAGTCCGTGATCTGGCCCACACGGGTATTCTCCACCACATAGTTTACCTTTTGCACCGGCGTGAAAATTGAATCGACCGGGATCACACCAATGATATTTTCCTGCCCTTTGTTTTTCTCCGCCGGAACATAGCCTCTCCCTCGATCAAAGGTGATCTCCATGACCAGGCTACCGCCCTCACTAACCGTGGCGATGTGATGCTCCGGATTTAGAATCTCAATATCACTCGAAACTTGAATATCGCCGGCCGTCACCGCGCGGGGTTCATTAATCTCCAGCCGTGCTACTTTCGGGCCATCACTATGCAGCTTCACCAGGATTTGCTTGAGGTTCATAATGATTTCGACCGTATCCTCAACCACTCCTGGAATCGTGGAAAACTCATGGAGAACACCCTCGATTTTAACCGAAGTAACCGCATAACCGGGCAATGACGAAAGCAACACCCGGCGTAAAGAATTTCCTAAAGTTGTCCCGTAGCCTCGCTCTAAAGGTTCAATGATAAACTTTCCATACCGTTCATCCTGAATCTCTTCAATGATCACCTTAGGCTTTTCGATTTCAATCATACAAAAGCCTCCCTTCCAGCCTTAGCTAGCCAAAGGCTACTTACTTTAACGGGAGTAGTACTCGACAATCAGTTGTTCCTGCACTGGAACATCGATCTGATCCCGCGAAGGTATAAAGTTCACCCGGGCTGTCCAGCTGTTGGTATCCAGTTCTAACCATTCGGGGATATTTTGACCATTATTGGCTTCAAGAATACCTTTAATCAGAGTGGAATTGGTCGCTCCCTCTTTTAATTTAATGACATCACCGGGTTTAACCTGGTAAGAGGGTATATTAACCTTACGATCATTCACAGTGAAGAAACCATGCCTGACCAACTGCCGGGCTTCACGCCGCGAACCAGCCAAGCGTAAACGATAGACCACATTATCCAGCCTGGTCTCGAGGAGCTGCAACAGCACTTCGCCAGTCACGCCTTTCTTGCGGTCGGCCAGTTTAAAATACCTGGCAAACTGGGCTTCGAGCAGTCCGTAAATTCTCCGAAGTTTCTGCTTCTCACGAAGCTGCATCCCGTATTCGGACAGTTTTCTTCTACTCTGTCCATGCTGACCGGGAGCATAACTTCTCCGGTTAAAACTGCATTTGTCGGAGAGGCAGCGCTCAGCTTTGAGAAAAAGTTTTTCACCTTCACGGCGGCAAATCTTACAAACCGAACCGGTTTATCTAGCCATTTCTTCTTTCTTGCACCTCCTTGAGTTAGACCCGGCGCCGTTTTGGCGGACGGCAACCATTATGCGGAATCGGGGTAACGTCTTTAATCATGCTCACCTCTAGACCAGCTGCCTGTAAGGAACGGATCGCCGCTTCTCGTCCGGCTCCTGGACCTTTAACAAAGACCACAACCTGTTTTAAACCATAATCCATCGCCGCTTTTGCCGCAGTTTCCGCTGCCATGCTGGCGGCGTACGGGGTGTTTTTCCGCGAGCCTTTGAAACCCATGGCGCCGGCTGACGACCATGATAAGACATTACCGTTCTGGTCGGAAATGGTGATAATTGTATTGTTAAATGTAGAACGGATATGAGCCGAACCATTCTCTACATATTTCTTCTCTTTTCTTCTAGTACGAGTACCTTTTCTTGGTGCAGCCATTTACTTTTTCCCTCCTTTATGCATTCTTTCTCCGTCCGACTGTTTTCGAAGGACCTTTTCTAGTGCGGGCATTGGTTTTGGTCCGCTGACCACGAACAGGTAAACCCCGACGGTGACGGAGACCGCGATAGCTGCCGATCTCAATCAAGCGTTTAATATTCATGCTCTCTTCACGCCGCAGATCCCCTTCAACCTTATACTCATGGTCGATAACCTCACGCA
>JAAYGU010000065.1 GCA_012727535.1 Bacillota bacterium
AATTACTGGCCTGTTATTGGTCGACACTCTTTTTCTCTGGTGCTTCGGCGCCGCCCTGGGTGTGCTTGATCTTTTTTTGTTCAAGCGGGTGGAGCGCTACTTCAACCGTCAACAGCTCTTTACCAGTCAAGTCCGGTAGTATACCATAGCCGGGCGGCCCATGCCTAAATAAAAAATCGGCGGTCCGCCCGGCAAGAAGGGACCGAAGTCCAAATGGAAAAGTCTGTTCCAAACCGCAGTCAAGCAAAGGGCGCAGAGGAAGAACAGTTACTGGCTTCCCTGCTCCAAGCCAACTATTTAAAAGTCTTAGATTACTTCCTGAAGTTAACCCAAGATCTTGACTTGGCGAAGGATCTAACCCAGGAAACGATGGTCAAGGCCATTAAAAACTTTCCGCAATACCGAGGCGATGCCCAATTCGCCTCCTGGCTAATTTCAATCGGCACCAACCTTTACCGCGACACCTTACGCAAACAGAAATTAAGTCGGCGCCGAGACCCTGCTGTACTGACAGGCCCAAAGCAACCTGGGCCTTCGGTGGCGAAGATTGATTTAAAACAAGCTTTACTCCAATTACCGGCCGAAAAACGCGTGCCGCTCATTCTCAAATACTATTACGACTATTCTTATCAGGAGATTGCTACCTGTCTACGGATACCGGTCGGAACAGTCCGTTCCCGCCTGCATTCGGCTGTCCACAGTCTGCGCCGGATAATGGAGGCGAAACTACCGTCCGGCGAGGGCGAGTAAAATTTTTTATGTAGTATCTCTTAAGGATGACTCCAGCCAAGCCACCCTGGCTTATACGAAAGCTAATAGATTAGGGGTAGAACGCTTGATTAATCGCCGAGGAGTTGATGATTAATGCATCAAAACAGGAGAATGAGGCTGACCGAACGTGACTGCTTTTTCAGTTCTTGCCGGGTACCAATTAATCAGGAGAAAAAAAAGAACTCAGAGGAAGAAATGGAGCGGGAAATCCCCGCCGGGCTTACTGCGTTGCAAGAGCCGCTCGCTCAGTTGGCGCGGGAGCCCGAGGAGCTCCTGGCCGACCTGAAATCGCCCCCGCTTTCCTTTTTTAGAAACTTAGTCCGCAACACCATAGTCACCGGAGAGAAAGTAACTTGGCGCGAAATCTTCAGTTTCTGCCTCATCGCCCTCTCTTTCCTGACCCTGATCGGCTATCTCTTACACCGCGGCTATCTGCTTCCGGTCGTCGGCTTCTTTGCCACCGCAACTTTACTGCTGCCGACTGCCGTTTTATTCGCTGACGAGAATTAAACCAAGGAGGTATCTGGTGATGAACAGTAAGTCATGGTGGTTGTATATTCTACTCGCCGTCCTTTTGTTCAGTCAAGCCCTCTGGATCTTTACCGATGCGCGGAAACGGGGGGAAAACGCGTGGCTCTGGGGGCTCTTGGGTCTTTTAAATGTTCCGTCTTCCCTCATTGTCTACCTCTTAGTGACCCGGAGGAAAAAGAAATCCAACTAATCCGGCTTTTCGTCCAGTGCCGCCGACCCGTATTTTTGCGTAAACCAACCCAAAACAAGACCAAACACGAGATGGAGGAAGAGCTGGATGAGTATATCCCAGGTTTCAGTCGGAACTTTCCTCAACTGGACTACTGATAAGGAGCGAAGTCCCCCGTAGGAGAAAAACCAAAGGAAAAGGCCGTAGATTAGCCCCTTTGCGAGGATAAAACGTTGCCCGGTGAAGGAAAGCAAGTAGAGAAAGACTACTCCCAGCAAAGCGCTGTAAATATTATCGGCAAGGAAGCTGACCACCGAACCGATCCGGGTATGATGGGTCGTCTCCGCCGCCATGAATAAGCTGGCGGCATAATGCCCCAGCTTGTACTTTATTACTCCAAATTTCCAGAACGGAAACTCGAAGAGATCCATGATTGAATTAGCTACCACCCCGGCCAGGGCACCAAAGAGAAACCGATCACGTAACATGTCTTTCCTCGCTATAAAAATTCTCCGTTAACAGCTACCTCTCCCTGATCACCGGTATTATTCCCAAAGTAAGCGGATTAATGCCTAAATTAGACACCGAGCTTTTCTTTAAAACTACTTCTGCTCATCCACACGCAAATGAAGGTCGCACTCCCCTTCCGGCAAAGTCCGAATTCTTTCGATCCGCTCCGGCGTCGGAGAATGTGTCGAAAAAAGATAAAGAAAATCCGGGTTTTTTTCTCCACCAGAGGCTTCCAG
>JAAYGU010000066.1 GCA_012727535.1 Bacillota bacterium
ATCTGTTCTCTTGAAAATTCGGGCTCTCTCTCATAATCAGTATGTAAGTCACCTTTTTCTTTATACTCTTTATACCACTTAATAAGAGCGTTACGTGTTGGGTAACCAAGTTCCCTGATTGTGTCTGCTACACTTAAGTCATATTTAATATATAGTTTCACTGCTTTAATACGATCTTCGTATGAGTACATGGACATCCTCCTGACTATTCCAAGTCCAGGATTTTGTCCGCACCCCCAAGTAATATATGGAATAGATTATATGATATTAATTGTCGTTAATCAACAGATTTGAACTATTTCTTTTCCGGCCTTAACTTAAGGTCCCAACTTAAGGTCCCAACAAATTTTAGATTTTTACGTAACCGCCCACGTAGGTTACGCTTTTTGCTTATTTTTTGTTCAGTCTTGATGTTTAGAATGAAAAGAGTGGGCCGGTAAACCGGATAAAGTAGAATTCTGGACAAGTAGGGAGAGGTGGTAATTTCGGGTTATAAAATACGAAGTTCAACCGTTAAGCCGGTTCTAATCAACTCCTCAACCAGGAATACCAAGTCCAAAAGGATAACGTTGACCAGAACAGACAGTTAGAGCAATATGAGAAGTTGGCCGGCGAACTGGTGAAAGCCTTCGAAGCGGGTGATATGGAGCGAAGAATGGCCCTTTAAACATGGGCTTCGGCGGAAATTTTACCTTGCGCTGTTGCTTTTTGTATTTCTTTTGTTCGCCACGCGCCTTTCCGATAATAATACATGGTGATGACAGCCCCGAGGACCCAGGAGATCAACAGGGAGATAAAGGTTGATTCGGGCCGGCCGGTCGGATATAGTTCGCTTCTGGTAAAGTAAGCGATTCCATAGGCGAGGGGCACGCGGAACGCAACCACCGTGATCAAGGAGATCCACATGGGCGTAACCGCATCCCCCGCGCCCCGCATTACTCCGGACAAGGACTGGGTGATCGCCACCGCAATATAACCGGTAGCCAAGATCCGCATCATCCGCATACTTAACTCAACCAGTTCGGCTGTTTCCGTGAAGATGCTCATCAAATACTTCCCGAGGAGCAGGAGGATAGTGGTGATGACCGTGGCAACCGCCACCGCGATTTTGGTGCCGTCTTTTGTTCCTTGGTTCAGCCGATCCAGTCTTTTGGCTCCGATGTTTTGTCCGGCAAAGGTAGTCATGGCGGCTCCGAAGGAAAAATTGGGCATCATGGCAAACCCATCGACCCGCATAACAATCACACTACAGGCGATCACCATCTCCCCGAAACTATTGGTCAACGATTGGACAACAATCATGGCCAACGAGAAAATGGCTTGGGTGAGACCGGAAGGGACCCCCAGTTTAAACAAGGTCACCGAATGCATTTTGGTGGGTTTCAGTATCGACCAGTTGAGATCGAAGTGCTCTTTCATTTTTAATAGTTTAAACAAGCAGAAGATGGCTGAAATTCCTTGGGCGATCACCGTAGCTAAAGCCACCCCGGGGACACCCATGTTAAACTTGGCGACAAATAAAATGTCCAACCAAACATTGAGAGCGGTGGCGATTAACAGAAAAACCAGGGCGGAAAAGGAGTCGCCCAGACCCCGCAAGATTCCGGCCAGATTATTATAGAAGGCAAAGCCGGCGCTCCCCAGGAAAAAAATGTTCAAATAGCCGGCGCACCAGTTTAGAATGGAGGGCGGGGTGTTTAAAAGGGTGAGTAAGGGTTTACTTACTAAGGGGCCAATAATCATAATTACCCCCGAGGAAATGGCGGTTTGGGTAATACAGTTCCCGATGGCGCGGGAAAGGTTTTCCCGGTCTTTGGCGCCATAATACTGGGAGACCATAATCCCGGCCCCGACAGAAATGCCGACGAAGAGCACGAGCAGTAGATTTAAGATTGGGGCGGCGCTCCCCACCGCCGCCAGGGCGTTGTCACCGATATACCGGCCGACAATAATGGAATCGGCTGTATTATAAAACTGTTGGGCAATATTTCCGATCAACATTGGGAGCGTGAACTCAACAATTCTTTTCCAAGGCGTTCCTTGGGTCATGTCTTTAGGGGCAAAGAGAGTTTTTATCACAGCCACAATATCTCCTTAATCCAAATTTTATTTGGTTGCGCTTTCGCTCAGTGGGAGGCAACACCAAATTATCGCCAAAAACCAGGCTAGATATGAAATGATCCCCTCGAACCGGAATAAAAAAATAATAGATGAGATAGATTATATGATATTAATAGTTAATAAGCAACAGATTTACTGGTGGACTTCTTCATCCTGAGATTGATTCGCTCCTGTCCAAAGGCAGGAGCTTTTTTGCGGCTGTTTATAAATCATAGAAGACTGTTCTCCTTTTTCTATAATACCATAATCCGGTCCTCGATTCCCCGCTGATGACCGAGGAGACCGGGGTGGGAGCGAGCGGCATCGGCACCTACCACGGAAAAAGAGGCTTCAAAACTTTTTCCCACACCAAAAATATTCTGAAGCAGAACTTTGCTTTTGACCTCCCGTTCCGGTACGTGCCCTATAAAACCGGTTAATCTTTCTGAAGAAAATATTGGGTTAAAACGGCTAACCTCCTTTTCGTAACTCACAATAAATATGAGTTTTATCTATAATGCGCCCGCAGAAATTAGTAAAACGCAGCAATTGCCTGGTGTAGGTCTGGGTGATTACTGGTAAATGGTGATGTCAATAGTCTATGAAAATGTCAGTAAAAAGCATTAGTTTTATTCCGTAAAAATGTCACCTTGGGTTTATCCGGGGCATGTTCCACGCACAAGATCCTATTGTAAAAACGGGCTCAAAAGGGTATGATAGAATTGCTTTTTGTTTATACCCAGGCCCGTGTAGAATCGAAGAGGGCTTCCAGAATCTCTCTGTCCGATTCATCGTAAAAGGGTCTGGGTCTATTTATTTGTGGCCGTTTCCAAGGATGGTCTGGCGCTGGTCGTGTTGGTCTTTTGGAAGC
>JAAYGU010000067.1 GCA_012727535.1 Bacillota bacterium
CCCCTCGGGCTTAAGTAAAGTACTATACGCGACCACCGGCGATAACAACCTTACTTTAATCTCACTATGAGCTTCGGGAGAACTGACGCTTATTTTTTCTACACTTATTTCATTCTGCCCTAACCTAGTCGAGCCCTGAGTCAGCAAACCATTTAACAAGTATTGGCAGAATTCTTTGAGTGGGGATGAAATAACTAACCTTATCGGTGGTGTAAAAAGTATTTCGGGCCCCATAATCCTGTATTGGCCAAGCAAACGTGAAAAGGTGAATAACTTAAACTTGCGTTTATTAACCTCATAACCTTGATCGTGAAGAAATTTAGCAAATTCTTCATCCATACTATGATAGATCATTGACTGTACCAGATAGTTGTAATGGATAGGTAATTTAATACTTTCCGTTGCATTCAGTTCCACATTTAAACGCAAAATCTCACAACCTTTACTTTAATCCCTACAGGTAATCTGAATGATAAACGTTTCGGTTCACTATTTTCTGTTATTTGCCGTAAAGACCTACCATATTTATCTACTTTCTTACAGTATATTCTCCTCCCCTCCCTTATCCAAACCGATCACTTCTCTAGAGGCATATTTAGTTGTACGGAGGTTATAAATGATCACCGAATCTTCGGTCTTATCGATTATTCTCTTTAACTCCTCCTTGAGCATCTTGAGTTTTGCTGGAGTAATCTCTCCTTCAAATACAGAATTTTGCACCCAATAAAGATACTGACGGCATTTCTTTAGAACCTTGGCCACGCGTTTTTGCCCAACATCATATACGAGGATAATAAACATACTAGTCCCTACCTATCTACCATTGACTGACAAACGGCTTGTATTCCTTTTCGCCCATAATATGCTTTTCGATTTTATAGATCTCCATCCGAATTAACCTTCGATAGGAGACTTCACGTCCGACAGAACGATGCTTAATAGTCGTCCGCAGGCGTTTATCAAACTCTTCCACGAACCGCTTCCGCCCCTTTTCCTTTAAAACGATCCCACCGCTTTCTTTCTCAAAATCCTTGCTACTCAACATTCCGGTCCCGACCATGGTGAAAATCAAACGATCGATAATGATTGGCTTAAAAATCTCTGCAACATCCAGGTTCAAGGAGAAGCGGCGGAAATTTGTGGCGTGTAAAAAGCCAATGCGCGGATCCATATGGGTTTTATAAATTTCTGACAAAACAGCTGTATATAAGATCGAATTGCCAAAACTGATCAGGGTATTAAGGTTGTTCTTCGGTGGTCGCCGGCTTCTTTTCTCAAAAGTAAAATCATGATTGTTTAGAATCTCATCAAAAGCCCGGTAATACGTTTCCCGTACATTGCCTTCCAGCGCCATTTGTTACGGAATATTTGGGGTGTCCTGGATTAGAGGTTCTGCTGTTTCGATCCGTTCAATCGTCTCACCTAGTGAAATTCCGCGTTTATGGTAGTACTTTAAGACCTGTTGAATATTGAGGATCGCACCCCGTACAAAATTTCTGGCCAGTTCCAACCGCCTTTCTTGATTGAGGTAACATTCCGCCTGTTTGAGAATGACAAAACCGGAATTATAATGCTCTCTGGGGTAAAAGGTTCCCATATAGTAGCCGTAATGATTGAAATAATGCATCACGATCTCGTTTTGTGATAAAAACTCAAGTAATTTTTTGTTACATTCCACTTCGCCAAAGACCATAATCTCGTGGATATCCTCAACCGGGAGAAATCTTTTTCCCTCCGGGGTTTTATAGCATAGGGTGTTCCCTTGCCTATGTAACGACCCATCAGAAAAAATATAGATGGTTTTTTGCAATTTTCACGCTCCTTATGACCAACAAAATTCGGCGTAAGCGCATCGGCGGCACCACTTGTTTTTTTCCGGCGCCGGAGGATACTCTTGGTAAATAATGCGGAGAATATCCCGCTCTACATTGTCGAGCTCTGCTTCTAATTCAGCAGTAAGCTCCACCCGTTCCCTTCTCTTTTCCTCCGGGAAAAATAATTCACCCCGTGCGCGAATTCCCCTTTGTTTTAATTCTTTAAGGTAAAATCCCAATTGCATGCGGGCACTTTCTTTAAAGCGGGATGTCTTTTTTATTTCACCAATGACGATCTCTTCACCATCTCGGCGCATGATGTCTATTTTAATATTACCTAAACTGATCTCTTTTTTGTCCCGCGCATACCTTAGTTCATGCAGAAACCTTCCCAGTTCTACATTGGAATCGTCTTGGTCCGGTGTTATTAGCCGGCCCATCAACGAGACTTCACGGTGGCAGATGTAGTAATACCAAACAAGGGTGCCTGTAACGTGGAGATCTCGGTTTTCCCGAATCGTATTTACATCTTCGATTGCTCACTGTCCCCCTCTCATTCAAATAACTTTATACTCTTGCATCCATACGTTCAGACGACCTAAAATTATATCTTCTACGCTGATTTAAGATTTGAAAAAAGGCAAATACCAGCCCCTTGAAATAACCTAAAAAAGTCTCTTCGTACATATTTAAGCTCGTTTGCCATAATTTTCTTGTAAATATAATTTTAATATAAAATTAATATAAGTCAAGTTACGGCTTAAATCCCTTAGAGCAATTAATGAAAAGCGCCCCTTCCTAGGAGCGCTTTTCGTAAATAACCGTAATCATAGCGGGGTAGTCCCCGAGTTTTAATAAATACTAATACCCTAAACCAATCGCCAAAGTAATCCTGCTCTGAGCAAAATCAAGTTTTTCGGTTGCACTCCAACCCTTCTCAACCTCACCAGAGCCTTTGTTCACCATATACAAGACCTCAACTCTGACACTGGGGTACCTGGGAATACGAAGCCCCGCACCGAGCGCATAATACAACCCGCGCAAGGTTCCTTCGTAATCGTCAACATCATATAACACAAAATTATATCCTAGATGCCCGGTGAGATAAGGAAGGCCTTCGATCGATAGAGGGTAATAGTTGAGCAAAACATAGACCGGGATGCAATGGGCACTGCCTGTATAGTAGCCTTCTTCATCTTCAATGCTACCACCCATCTGAAATCCGCCCGCATACCCAAGTTCAAAACTCTCATTAATTTCTAAAGTCCTTTCACAGGAAAAGAAATAAGTAGAGCCGACCATCTTTTCAGACTCACCCGCTGAATCAGAAACTGAAAAGGTACCGCTGTGCAAATATCCACCTTTATAAATAACCTCTTCCGCTACTGCCACTCCACTGGCTAAGAACAGCAGGATTGAGCAGCAAACGATGAGCAATACTAAGCGCTTGCTTGTCTTTCTCATAATGTTTCCTCCATCTTTATTTTTCTCTCACTTGACCTTCTTGGGCTCCCCAGCCGACCTCTCTTATAATGTCTGAATGAAAAAATATCTTTGGTCGCCGGCTTTTAATTTCGTGTATTTTTCATCACGCCCGACAAAAAACTTGATGTGGTTTTCCGTCTTTAAAGTCTCCGGTTCCAGCACCAATAGTTCCGTCTCGGAGGCAATGATTACTCTGTTTTTCTCGCTGGCTACAAAAAACCGATCCGTTTTTTTCTCAAAACTATGCAATAAGTCCAGTTCGTTATCGACCAGTTCATAAAGGTTTTTCCCGGTAAACACCAGTGTTTTCATCGTTGGTTCGGTTATTTGGTAGATACCATAAGCAGGCTCCGGCGTTACGACGTACTCTTCCGGTTGAAAGCTACGGTTATAGACGGTGATATCATTACTCATCCGGTTATAAACATATAATTTGTCTTGCTCAGCGTTGGCGGTGATCATGGTCATCGCCCCGGTAGGTTTGGTAATGATGGTTTTAAACAAGTAAGCCACCTTACCCCAGGTCCTCCCGGACAGGGCTTTCCGTTCTACTTTATTCTTCTTGAGATCATAAAACTTAACTTTACCCTCTTCATTCGAATAAATCACGGCCAGATCAGTGGCTGGGATCTTCCTGAAAGTATACGGGTGTTCTTTATACAGATTATTACCGGTCTTATAGTTAGCGGTCCGGTTTATTTGGTAATCAATGATGCTAATCGTATCTTTATGTAAAATATAGAGCTTATCATCTTCCGGGTAATAACCAAAATTCAGCGGTTCTGCTGTTAAATCTTTACTCTCCACGCCCTCTCCCGTGATCTTTAAGAAATGATAATTTCTTTTGGTGCGACTCTCCCGCGATTGGTAATGGCCAATATAGATCTGTTCCTCCGTGAACCATTGCCAATAGATGTTTCCCTCGTCCACTTTATACTTTTCCAGCGGTTTTTGAGTCTGAAGATCCAGAAGAGTAATCGAACCCCTGCCGACGTCAATATGCCACTGCAGTTTTCCGTTTACGTAATAGCTTTTAATCGCCCAATCCTGGCAGGTGACAACCCCTTTATTCTTCCCTAAGATGTAAAAACTCAGGGGGGCGTGGTCCAGGCCGAAACTCTCTTCGACTTTGAAATCCCGGATATTAACCGCTAAAAGCTGGGGTTGGCCAATGATTCTCTGGTTTTTACCACTTATGCGGTCTTCATTATCCAACAACAGATATAAGCGGTCTAATTCTTGGTTAATCTCAAGCTGATTAACTCTTTTGGTGAGCTCAGGTAGCTCAATCGTGGCACAGGTCATCTCGGTGATATTGTACTTGAGTAGTTCAAAAGCACTGTCTTGCTCTTCGGAGACCCGGTAGGTAATGAAGAAGTGTTGCCGATCTTCTGAATATTCCCAATTAAAAGGAGCAAAACCCAGTTCGACCAGATCCTCAGTGCGCCCGGTTTTCACATTAAAGAGAATTAATTGCCCGGCGATCCCTGACTTTTTCTCCTCTGCTTCTTTCGTTTTAAATAAGTTAGCAAAAAAATTACCCTTCTCCGCACTTTCCTTGGCTGGATCGGGCCCGTAGATTGCCAAATACTTATCAGGATCAGCTGTCTTCATCAGTAAGTCGGGAACTTTCTCCATACTGATCGTCTTGCTAAAGCTTAGATCATCCTCATCCATAAATAAAATCTGGTTTTCTTCGGCATCAAACAGAAAATATTCCGCGCCTGAAGCAATACTTGATAAGGTGAGCAGAACTAAGAGCATAAAGAGCAGGCGCTTTAGTTTTTTTACGCTCATGTTCATTCCTCCTTTATTTTTCTTTCTTAATTCGCGATGATTTCTCAATTACCTGCAGGTTTTTTGAATTTTGTATATAAACTATACAATAAAAGTAACCACGCAAGCTAGGCAGCGGCCCCTGGCTGAATTATTCCAGTAATAAATGAATAATGTTAAACACCCAAGCTCCCGTAATAACCCTTGAGGAGAGGAGGAGGATTATTGACGAATCGTTTGCGCCGAAAAATTATCGTTCACGGCCTGATCTTTCTGCTTTTAAACTTGACGGTCAATGCTCTAACCAGTAAGCAAGAGTTTCCTTTACAGCCGGTCGACCGGGACCGACCTTTCAGTTTAAAAGTTGAAGAAGAGATTGGGCAAAGATGCGAACTAAGGATGACGAGAATAAGAGGTAATAGCAAAATCGAAAAGCCTCCGCTAGTTGAGGCCAATGTTCTCTACTACGCCGAAGCGGTCTTCGGAAATCCGCCCAAGACCTACGGGCTTCTGGTTGATTTAGAAGGTGAAAGGAGACAAATCTGGGTTGATGCGGATGGGGACCGGGATTTTGCCGAAGAAACGAGTTATGAAATCTTTAAAAGCGACCGTTACCCCGGACTTAACGTTTATTATTCCCCCATGCCGCTCCGCTTTGTGGTTACCTGCCACCTCGCCACTGAAGAATACAGCATTCCCGTTTACTTCGATTTACCCTTTCTCATTGTCGCCCGGGCCGGCTATCACGATTATCTTTTGTTGAAGACGCGCACCTGGTTAGCCGGGAACCTCACTCTTGAGGGGGAAGAGATCCCAATTGCCCTGGTCGATATGGATTTTAACGGGTGCTTTAATGATCCGCAGGATCTATTCTTCATGGATACGGACTATGATCTAAACTTTGCTTCTTCAGAAGCAGTGGAGATCAGAAATATCTCTAAACTCCGGTTCAAACGGGGTAGCTATCAGGCGATCAGTTTTTCTTCCGTACCAAAAGCCCTCACCGTTACCTATTGATATTTTGGATAAAAAAGAGGCGCACCGCCTCTGATTACGGTAAAGGATTGATCAAATGCGCATCTTTCGTAAATCCCTCCTTATTTTTTGGGTCATCACCATCCTGCTCTTTGGGAGTACTGCTATTGCTAAGGAAAAGAACTTTACCGAAAAAGTCTTGCCCAATGGAGCCCGGTTCGTCTACAAACAGCTGCCCAAAGCGCAAACTGTTACGGCTCGCATCATTGTTCCGGCCGGTTTTCTTGATGAACCCCGGGAATACTTAGAAATCGCTCATCTGCTAGAACACTTGGTCTTTCGGGGCAAAGGCCAATCTGCGATCTCGGATTCGCCTGAGCTGATGGATGAGGATGGCAATACATATAATGCTTTCACTACCTTAAACCGCACGGAATACATCTTGGAGTCCACCTCTGAAAACCTCTCCGTTGCCCTCCCTTTTTTCCTGGATTTAATTCTGCACCCGACCTTAGCCCCCGCGGATATTGAAAAAGAAAAAAAGATCGTAACCATCGAAAAAGCACTGCGCACGAGGCCGGGTGATGTTTTTCTGACCTACTTAAACCATTTAACCCAGAACCAATTAGATTCTAGAATCCAAGCAATCAACCGCGAGCAGTTACAAGCCTTCCATCGGGAGTATTATACCCTCGACCAATTAACGGTGATCATCACCGGGAGCTTTAATGTAAAGGAAATTACCGATTACCTGTCAGCTCTACCCCCACCACCAACCAAAGCGGCTCGCCAACATGCACCTCGCCCCACCAATCCCCTGGACCAGGATATTATGCTGGAGGATTATTTGCCCGGCGAAAAATACCGGCTTTTATTCGGGTTCAATTTAAAGAAGCTCAAAGGAAAAGAGCTTATCATCGCCAAGACCCTCCCCTATATCTTGACCTTTGAGTCTCGCCAGTATGATTATGTCACGAACCGCCCCCTTGATTACGATTGTTACCTTTTCAACCTTGGGGAGGAGTTTTACTTAATCTTCGAATATAAAGATGTGCAAGAAGATTACACGCTAGAGATGAGTAAATGGCACGAAAGAAATATTCGCCGCTACTATAAGTATCTGAAGGCGAAAGATTTTTCCCGCTTCCTAAAGGCTCTAGCTAAGAATCTTGAGAATCAATTGAAATTAATCGAAGCTTCGCCGAACCTTTTGGGGGAGTATTATGCCCGGCTCATCTTTGAACCGACCACTATTTCCAAGGCGGATCTAACGGCCATCAAGCGTTTATCCTCCAGCGACCTGAAGAAATTTGTCGAAAAATATTTAGAAGAGCAAGACTACCATCAGGTTGTGATTAAAGCCCAAAAACCGGAGGGCAATAATTAAAAAAAGGAAGACTGGATGAAAATGAAGAGGCATGTACGCATACGGGTTCTCCTCGCGCTCCTGCTTTTAGTCCTTGTCCTGGCCTGCTCTTGGACGACTGCCGCTTCCCTAGAGGAGCGGGAGGACGGCCTAATCATCTCCAAGCTGACATCCATCGAGACCGAGGATAATTATGAATACCTAACCATGCTCCTCAAAACCGGGTATGGACATGAACCAGAGGGGAAATACGGACTCAACAACTTAACCAATGAGTTAGTCTACTTTCTGCTCAGGACCACTTCTGCTCTTGATATAAACTATTATCCTTTTGCGGAGTATACGGTCTTCACCTTTGTACTCTGGCGGGAGGATTTTCGTGATTTCTGTTTCGAACTGGATGCCATTATTCGCCTTGATACTCTTTTACTCTATGATCTGTGCAATGGACTAATTTACCGGCATTATCATACCGCAAAACCACCTGCGCTCGCTGGCCAGCGTGTACTCTATGAACTCCTTTATGGACCGGCTCATCCTTACCTCAATCAATTCAAAGCGGATTATACTAAATTGAATATCAATGAGGTTAATATGTGGTTTCGGGAAATATATAAGCCCAACAACCTAATCATCTCCACCACCGCTGAACTGCCGGAGGACTTTCTGCGGAAGCCCAGCGGTCGGGATCTGCAGAAAAAAGTCGTGGTTCCAGAGATTCCCCCGCGCCTTACTACCGGCCCCGCTTACCAGTTTACTAAGGTACATACTCCCTACAGTACCATTTTTCTCTCTTTTCCCGGACCGCAACCTACGGAAGACAGATATTTTGTCGGTCGGCTGCTCCAAAGATATCTCCAGCAGCAACTCTGGCGAAGACTGAGGCAAGAACTAGGTTACTGCTATAACGTTCAGGTGAGTTTTTCTTCTCTCCAGGAACCGACCGCACCGAACATAATGATCGCTTTTCAAGTGCTCCCGGAGAATACGGAACAAGCCCTCCACGAAGTATTCCGTCTGCTGGAGCAGATGGAAGAAGAGCCGCTTACTCCGGAAGCAATCGCGCATTTGATCGCGCAAGAAGAAAAATACCAGCAAAAGAATTATTCTTTACCGCGTTTTTTATCCCTCATGGATGCGATCGGCACCCATCTGGGCTTAACTTGGGCGGTTAATGAGGAGGAATACCGCTCCGCGCTGCAAAAAATCACTGGTGAGGACCTAAGTAGCTTCACCCAAACTTATTTAAAGGATTGGTCCTTATCTGTAGCCGGTCCGGAACCGATAGAGCCAAGCGCCGACTCCATGCGAAATGACAACCCTGAGCCCATTAATGAGCCCAAGGATTAAATTAGAGTAAGAAAATTGTCGCTTTAAAACAAGCAGTCCCGCTCATGCTTTAAGCATATAATGAAGCAGGAGACTCCTCGCTTCCGTCGAAATAGTACTGGAATATACCAATCATCGAGCTAAAAGCCTTGTTTTTAATCTGGCTCCTGATTTGGTCTCAACATAACCAAGCATGAAAGAGCGGTGACAAGATGCAGTTTATTTCTAACATACCATGGATTGTCAAGATACTCAGCACACTCGGAGTTATTCTCGTCGCAAACCGTCTATTCAAAAACCTATCCCTGGCAGTGGTAATCGGAACCCTAGCCTTAGCGCTGCTCTCCGGCCACTCGACCGCGACTTTCCTCTCCATAAGTAGTAATACTTTGTTCTCCTGGGCAAACCTTTCCTTACTAATCGCCATTGCCCAGATCAATTTCCTCAGTGCACAAATGGCCGAGACCAAGATCATGCAGGATCTGGTCGGTCTGATTCAGAGTCGGCTTTCCCCCCGGGTCTCGATGGCCGTATTGCCGTCAGTGATCGGCCTCTTACCGGTCCCCGGTGGTGCCCTTTTCTCCGCACCCTTGGTCGATGAGTGTGATATAGAAAAAAAGAGCCACCCTTGTTTAAAATCGGTGATCAACTTTTGGTTCCGGCATGTCTGGGAATTCTGGTGGCCACTCTACCCCGGAGTGCTACTGGCGATGGAGCTCACCGGGTTAAACACTTTGCAATTTTTAATTTTTGGTCTTCCTTTATCCTTGGCGGCCATCGCCGCCGGTTACGTTTTCTTATTACAGAAGATTCCCGGAGGACGGCAGGCCGCTTCCATTACGAACGGTGAATTTTTTAAACGCTTCCTTTTTTTAACCTCACCGATTATTATCGTGGTCGGAATCCAAGCATGCTTTCAGCTCTTCTTTCCTGCCCTGACCAACGCCAATCAGCATCTCCCGATCAGCCTGGGCCTGATCGTCGCTTCCCTTTTCCTGCAAAGCATCCGTCCGCTTGATTCGGCCACCTGGCGGAGGATAATCGGGGAAAAGAAACTCTACTCTTTGTTATTGCTGATCGCTCTCATTAAGGTCTACGCGGCCTTTATCGATGCAAGACTCCCTGACGGAACTCCGCTCGTCGCCAAACTCAGCGCCGAACTGACTGCTTTTGGGATTCCGCTCTTGGTGATGACGATGCTCCTCCCCTTCATCAGTGGGCTGACAACCGGGTTATCCCTGGCTTTTGTCGGTGCCAGTTTTCCGATTGTCTTAAGCTTTTTAGGGCCTGATCCCACCCTGGCACAGATGCTGGCCACCCTGGCTTTAAGTTATGGTTTTGGCTTAATGGGCATTATGCTCTCTCCGGTACATATCTGCCTTCTAGTCTCCAACGAGTATTTTGAGGCGAAACTCTCCTCTTCCCTCCGGTTTCTTCTTAAACCCGCCGTGGTTGTAATAAGCTTCGCCCTCCTTTTCTATGTTCTCTTTAATCTCCTGCCCGGTTAATCCATTAAAGGGACGCTCAGCGTCCCTTTTGCTTTTTCTATACCCTACCGCCGCGGACTCCGCCGTCGCTTGGTCCGCAGTTCCTCAGCCCGCCGCCTCTTCGCCTGTTTCCGGGCCCATTCCTCTTCTTCCTCCTCCCAGCTCAGTTCCTCATTTCGCCCGCTGCTTTGCTCCGTTCCTTTGAAGAGGACTACCGTCTCCCCAGGATTGGGTCTGGTATAGGGCGAACCCACTTCTCCCCGAAAGTAGGTTTCCACATACTGGCGGGCAAACTCCGATTCCTCAAGCCAGTGGCGGACATACGATTTGATTACAGGAAAAAACTCACTATGTTTTCCCTGACCATGAATGATCCGCACCACCTTCTCCCCGTAGTGGAAGGCGCTGAGCAGCCTTTTTTCCAAGCGGATTTTTGCTTCTTCCAGGCTAAGGCCGTGTAAATCAATGGTTTCCATCCTAATCCCCTTTCCTCCCTTACCTTAATTATACAACAATCCGCCGGTGCCGGCTGCCGATGAGAGTATAAAAAACCGGTGTTTTCACACCGGTTTTTCTCTGATTCAGCGTTTCCCTAGAGGTGAGTTAAAAGGGAGAGCTTCCTTTCTTCCTTGAACAAATTGGCGAAGTTCTTTCCCTCCGTCTGCTCCCGGACCTTGAAGCCTAAAAGCGTATGAATCTCTTCCCAGATCTGACTGAAATCAGCCGCTTCCGGGGAACGCGGACGTGCTAAAGTATTGTTCACCACCTTTTTTACCCGGCCCGGGTTCGCTTCTAAGATCATGATCTGATCGCCAAGAATGATTGCTTCTTCAATATTATGAGTCACAAAGATAATGGTGACCTTGGTCTTGGTCCAAATCCGGATTAACTCCTCCTGGAGAGCGGAGCGGGTCATCGCGTCCAAACTGCCGAACGGCTCATCCATCAGTAAGATCCGGGGTTGGACAGAGAGCGCCCGGGCAATGGCTACGCGTTGTTTCATTCCTCCCGACAGTTGATGCGGATATAAACTTTCAAATCCGGTCAGTCCGACCAGCTTGAGATAATGATAAGCGATCTCTGTCCGCTCGGTGTTGGAACTACCCTTTTTGGTCACTTTTAAGGCAAAGATGATATTGTCCAAGACCGTATACCAGGGGAACAATTGTTCAAAGTCCTGAAAGACCATCATCCGGTCAATACCAGGCCCTTTAATTTCTTGACCGCCCAGTTTGACCCGGCCGTTGCTTGGCTTTTCAAAACCGGCGATGCAGCGCAGCAAGGTTGATTTACCGCACCCCGAAGGTCCAATGATATTGACAAATTCACCGGTTTTCACGGTCAGATTAATCCGCTGCAGCGCATTAATCTGGCGGCCTCCCGCCTCAAAGGTTTTATCCAGATTTTCAATGACTAATTCTTCATTGTTGGATTTCATATAATCAACCCCTTACTCTGAGGTCATCCCCCAACGTCTGACCGTCCGAATCTCAACTAATTCAAAACAGAGTCGTTCTACGAGCAAACCAACAAGGATAATGATGAGCATCCCCCCGAACACACTGGGGATCTCCATAAAGAAGCGTTTCTTATAGATAAACCAGCCCAGGCCCCCTTCGCCGCCAGAAGCACCAAAGACCATCTCTGCTGCGACCGAGGCCTGCCAGGCCCTGGCCCAGGCCACGCGCAGGCCACTCAGGATATAGGGAAAGGCGCCTGGCAGGAGGATCAAGCGGATTAAGGAGATCCCCTTTATCCCCAGGTTTTTCCCAGCTTCGATCTGAGTGGCCGGCACCGAACGCAGGCCGGTATGGAGATTGGTGATTAACGGCCAAATCGAGGAGAACCAAATAACTGCGATGATCGATTGCGGTCCGGTCCCTAACCACAGAATGATAATTGGCAGTACGGCAATCCCGGGGAGTGGATGTAAGATGGCCATTAAGGCTTGCACCCAATCAGAGAAGAGCGGAGAGATCATGGCGAAGGTGGCAGTTACGGCCGCGGTCACAATCGCTAGTCCCAGCCCCACTCCGATTAGGTACAAAGAGAAGCCCAACCTCCCCAGGATCTCTCCGCTGGTCAGATCGGTAAAGAGATTGATCAGAATACTGCTTAAACTCGGAAAGAGCAGAGGCGGAAACCATCCGGTACGGGCAAGGAGTTCCCAACCGATCATCACGCCAACGATAAATAAGCCTTGGTTCAAGGTTTTAGTTTTAGGGTTCTTTCCCAACTGAATCGCTTTCAAGTAAGGCCCTCCCTTTACTGCCCCATGTTAACTAAGGTTCTTATTTAAATTGGAGCTTTTCAATATCCGAAGGTGCGCCGCCCCGACTACCGATGATCGCCGTCATGTTCGGAAAGGCAATCTCGTCAATACTCTGCGGCACTCTGGAGATATAACCGGCTTTTTTCATGAATTCAGCGAAACCCATCAACCCATACGGCGCGGTCGTGTAATTCATTCCTTCCCAGGTCAGATACTGCAGGGTTTTTTCTGGGGTTAATTGGAATTCCGGCGCCAACATCTTGGCGGCTTCCTCTTTGTTGCTGTTAATCCAGGCCATGGCCTCAGCAATGGCATTGACAAAGCAACTGTAGGCAACCGGCCGACGGTCATGGAACCGCTCCGAGGCGACTCCCACATTGAAACTGAAGGGATGACCGAAGATGGCGATATCGTGAGTGACGAGATGGAAGCCGGGCTGTAATAGCTCTTCAAACAGGTAGGGTGGAGTAGTAAAGTGGGCTTTAATTCCTTTCTTCGAAATGAGTGCGGCTGCTCCGTCCGGATGCGGCATAGCAACAATGTTGTTATCAAGAGCGTTGGGTGAACCCAGTTCCTGCTCGGCAGCCATGGCGAGCAAAATATGCTGCACACTTCCCGGAGAAGGGACGGCAATTTTATCTTCCGGCTTGAAGTCTTTAAGGCTTTTAATGTTTGGATCATAGGTGACCAGCCCGACCGGGATAACGACAAAGCCGCAAGCCACTTTCCATTGGCAACCTTTGTCCCAACCGATCAGAAAGGGCGGTATCCCCATAAACCCCACATCAACCTCGCCGGAGACTAATGCCTCCC
>JAAYGU010000068.1 GCA_012727535.1 Bacillota bacterium
CGGTCACACCAAAATTTTCATCATAAAAGGCCGCCATTCGCACCGGTTGCGTAACAGTAAGATCCATAATCAGTTCCCAAGCATCTGTCACCGGTTCCTCCTGGGCGGCGTTTACCGCTCCTAAAACGCTCAGGAGAATTAAACAAATGGTAACTCCCAGAATCAATCCTTGATTCTTTCTCTCCATGGTCAATTCCCTCCCATTAAGATCCTTAAAACCCATTATAAAAAATAATAAAAACCTGTAATCATACTTTTGGGTGATTTTTACCCCGCCGTTCCCAAAAGCGGAGCGCTCCTCCCCCAACGATTACAGGTCGATTAAACTTATAAATCCAATCTCGTCACCCGCTCAACCTGCGGCTCAAGTGCCCCAGACTGCTTGGCCAAGGCCTGCTCAGCGTAACCCAGCCATTCTTCGATCAGCGCTTGTACGTCAGCTGCCTGGATCAATTCTTGGTTAGCGGGCAAAAGACACCCGGCATAAACTCCCGCCATAAGCGGGCGTTGACGCACTAAATCAAGGGGCAAAGCCTCTCCAGAGAGAGGGCCGCTAGTTGCAGAACGGCGATCCAGCCTTCCGTTCGTCGTTGGAGCGCCGCGATCGCTTCTGCCGGAAGCTGGAAATCCTTGATTTTATTCATCAAGCGGTCTGTCTCCTCGAGAGAAAACTGCAAATCGGAAAAATGGATCTCAGTCAACACCTGTTTGGCCCGCCAGCGCGCCAACGCAAATGGAGGATCTTCACGGGTTGAGATGACAATCTGCAGGTGAGGCGGCATCTGGTCGATAAAAAGATTTATACTCTCATGGATTGCCGGGGTCTGAATCAGATGATAATCATCTAGCACCAGGAGTAAAGGGGTTTTACGAGCAGATAGATCGTTAATCACCGAAGTCAGCAAGGCCGGCAAGGAAACCACTGTCAATATAGCATCGGACATCGCAAACACCCCAGAACGCTAATCGTTTTTGAGTAATATTTCCGCACATACCTCTTATTACCTCCAACGTCAACTCCGAATGTTCGCAACATCAAATTCCCACTCTCACCAGTATTGGCTCTAACAATTTAATAAGGTCCTGCGGAGCCATTTCCACCAAAAAACCTCTCTTACCCCCGTTAATGTAGGCTTTGGGCAGCTCCAAGATGCTGGCTTCCATGTAAACAGGCATTTTCCGGCGGGTGCCAAAGGGCGAGGTCCCGCCCACCAGATAGCCGCTGTGCTTATTCGCCACCACCGGAGCGCACGGTTTGATCGTTTTCACCCCGATGACACGCGCTAATTCTTTGGTCGAGACCTCTTGATCGCCATGCATTAATACGATTAAAGGGTTTTTATTTTCATCTTCCATAATCAAAGTCTTGAGCGTCGCATGCTCATCCAACCCCAATTCCCGCGCGGCAACCTCCGTCCCCCCTCTTTCCTCGTAAGTATAAAGATGGGGAGTATAGTCGACTTTCGCAGCCCGTAAAACCCGGATTCCTTGGGTAACAGGGTATTTAGTTCGTGTTGCCAAAACAAACGCCACCCTTCCGCAACTATATTTATATTCCCTGGTTCCTGGCTTAAAGTTTCTTCGTCCTGCCGATCAAGATCATAGCACAACCTTGGCTATAGATTCTTTAAACACCGTCCATTCAAAACCAAGGTTACCGGTTTTTATGCTTTCAATCGATGGGTACAGATCATATACAGAACAAAGGTACAAAACAAAGGGGATTCGTAGAAAGGAGGGAGGATTTGAACGGTAAACTAGAGAAATTAAGTAAAAGCAAGTTAAAAGGAATGTTTTCTGGCCTCGTGCTTACTGCTGGATTCGAAAAACGAAAAAGAACTTCTTAATTTGATTAGTAGAGAAGCGTCTAAATCGTTAAGGAAGGAGTAACCTGTATGGCGTTTTATATTTCTAAAGTCAC
>JAAYGU010000069.1 GCA_012727535.1 Bacillota bacterium
CTCCAAATGCAAGGATTTTATAGAATATTTCTCGTTTTCCTTGCACTTCCCTTGTCTTAAAATGGGTTATTTATCAGATTTTATAAGGGTTTGGGACTTTTTCAGGAAACCCTAATTAGGCAATTTCTTAATTTTCGTAGTAGCGCCAGCCATTAAAACTTAAGGCCTAAGGTCGCTTGGTAAACTGGATTTTCCTTGTCTAAAGCGGCGGCGGTATCCAGCACGGCCGGGCCCAGCTTTAAGCCAAAACCCGCCGTTAAGTTAAATTTTTCTTCCGCTTGATAGCCCCCGGCGCGCAAGAAAATAAGGCCAAGGATTGGTTGCTCTACTCCTAAGCGGTAACGGAAGTCTTTTTCTTCCCCTTTAAACGGCTTTTCCAGATCGACCGCCACCAGTGTCCCCAAGAGCGGAACCTTCACGGCACCACCGACCGCTACTCTCGTCGGTAACTCATAAACCTGACCATCATCCAGCTTTACCTTTGCCAGCGGGTAATCCTTAAGTACGGCACCGACCCGCACCAGCTTCCCCACTTTCGCCATCGCCCCTAAATCAACAGCAAAACCGGCCCCTTTGTTTTCATCCGAACCATACGAATTTCCATCTAAACCAAGTTTTTTAGTAAGGTTTTCATACGACACATACTTCGCATTCACGCCAACGGCGAAAAGACCCGTAAACTCCTTGGCTAAACTAAGCGCGACTTGGTTAATAGCATCCATGGTCTGGTGTTGGTAATTACCGGACTGCGCTACATGGCCATCTACATGGCCATTAAGATCGCTGAACATATTAAATGCGAAATGGCGGAAAGTTAGTCCCACTCCTGCATTAAGACTTAAAGAACCTTCAAAATTATCCACTAGGTCGCCTTGCATAACTTTAGCAATCTCTCCAAACTTCCCTTGTACCCCCACCGTCGGCATCAGGCCGAATTTTACCTGCGTAATCCCGGCCGGGTTCCAATAGGCCGCCGCTCCATCATCAGCCACAGCGGTATAGGCGCCTCCCATTCCAATCGCGCGGGCACCACCTCCGAGCGCTGCGGCGTGACAAAGCTGACCGACAATGAGCACGAGCAATAAAGAGATAACAAAAGAATGAAAACGTTTAATCAAGGTCAAGTTTCCCCCTTTCATGTTTCTTAAAGAACTGATTTCGACAAAGATGAGTTGTTTCCTTTTAGCCAAACCACTCCAGGGAAAATCTTTTACACCGCGACTTTCGGTTAAAATATCTATCCTGTCCGCATTTTAGCCTACAAACCTGCACCTTTAACTTCGGGCGGACATAGTCTAAGATCAGTTAGTCGCAAACAAATCTGGTTCCCCTTGCTTTAGAAGTTTTTCGCTTGCTGAGCAAATAAACTTGAAAGCTAACCCGGAAGGAGGCCGAAGCTCAGTGGTTGAAAAGATCGATCTTTCTCAATTGCCGGTAGGGAGACGTGGTAAGGTAATTTCTTTGCAGGCCGAAGGTTTAATCCGTAGCCATCTGTTAGATTTAGGTTTAATCCCGGATACGGTGGTGGAGGTAATCCGGCGCAGTCCGACCGGCGACCCAATCGCTTACGGGATTAGAGGGGCAATTATTGCTCTGCGGTCTGAAGTTAGTAGATTAATAACCGTCAGTCCGCTTTAGATCCGGAAACTTTACCCCGCCTCTCCGGTTCTTTTTTTCCGCTATTAGCATAGGCTAAAATAATAATATTTCTGAGTTAAAAGGGGTCAACCATGAGTTTTTTAACCGAAAGTATGGAAGATTATCTGGAAATGTTTTACCGGATCATTCAAGAACAAGGTTACATTCGGCCCATTGATCTCTCCAAGGCGATCCAGGTGAAGCCCTCTTCGGTGACCCGGATGATCAAGAAACTGGATGAAGCCCAGTTTATCGTGTATGAGAAATACCGAAATATTGCGCTAACCGCCAAGGGGTTACGTTATGGGAAATTTCTGGTCTGGCGGGATGAAACTTTAAAAGAATTCTTACGCTTACTCCAGACAAAAGTCGGGGTCGATGAGCAGGTGGAAGGGATCGAACATTATATTACTCCCCCCACCATGAACATCATCCATAATCTCATTCTCTATTTTAAGACCAATCCGGAACGCCTCAAAGAACTGGAAGAGCTCCACCAGGCCAATCCCCCCCATCATGATACCGACCTAAAACAATTACGGGCCTGGTTGTTCAGGCACAATAATTAAGTTTTACTCTTAAGCCAGGGCTATAGCCTTGGCTTTAAACTTTTAAAAACCCAAACCAAGATTTGTTCTTTTCCTGGCAAATTGTGTTTCCCGTTGACTTAAATTTCTTAGATTTTTAGCGAAGCGAAGATTGACCGCGGGTCGAGCGACAAGGAAGTCGCCAGCCGGATTTATCCTCTACATTAACGGAAAAAAGGATTATAATAAATAAAGTTAGAAGAAAGGAGGCCGGCGTATGAATCTGGAAACGCTACTGATGGAATTATCCGCCGCCGCAGGAATCTCCGGGCGCGAAGAACGTGCCGCGCAAATCATCATCGATCTGTTCGCGCAGGGAGAGGGCGCCCAGTGGATTTCGGAATTTTCTCAGGATCGGCTAGGCAACATCATCCTGCGCAAACAAGGCCAGGGCCCCCAACCCCCACGTCTAATGTTGGCCGCTCATATTGATGAGATCGGCCTCATCGTCACCGAGATGGACCAGGGTTTTCTCCGTTTTTCCTGCGTGGGCGGTATTGACCAACGCGTGCTCCTAGGCCAAGAAGTAATCGTGCACGGGCGGGAAGATCTGCCGGGAATTATCGGGGCGAAACCACCCCATCTCCAGGAGCCGGAAGAGAAGAACAAGGCGGTTAAACTTAAAGACTTAATCATTGATTTAGGTCTGCCGGAAGAGAAGGTCCGCTCTTTGGTGCAGATCGGCGATCCTATTACAATCCGCCGGGATTGTTGTGCCCTTAAGAATTCGCTTTATGCGGGAAAAGCCATGGATGACCGGGCTGGTGTGGTCGCCTTGGTCGACTGCCTACGACGGTTAAAGGAACGGCATCACCAAGCCGAAGTGGTTGCGGTGGTAACCGTCCAAGAAGAACTAGGTGTGCGGGGCGCCAGGGTTAGTTCCTATGGGCTCAACCCCGACCTTGGGCTCGCGCTCGATGTCACCCATGGGGATATGCCCGGCTTGGCTGATTATGAAGCCTTTAAATTGGGACAAGGCCCGGTCATTGTCACCGGTCCGCAAGTACACCCGCAGATCTTTAAAACTTTAAAAGCAGCGGCGGAAGCAGCCAACATCAAATACCAGGTAGAAGCGGAGGTTACCCCCCGCGGAACTGATGCCTACGCCCTGCAAATGGCACAAGCCGGGGTGGCCACCGGGCTAGTCTGCATCCCGCTCCGTTATATGCATACCGCAGTCGAAACCGTCTCCCTAAAAGATATTACCGAAACAAGTAGGCTGCTTACTGAATTTATCATGCAGATCGACCGGGCATTCGTGGAGGGATTAAAATGCTACTAAAAGAGCTGTCTGAATTAAATGGGGTTTCCAGCCGGGAAGAGGCGGTGCGGGCTTATCTTCGTCACCGGATTCAAGACAAGGTGGAGACCGTCTACACTGACCATCTCGGCAATTTACTGGTTGTGCAGGGAAGCAAGAAACCGGGGCCGAAAATAATGCTCAGCGCCCACATGGATGAAGTGGGACTAATGGTCGTCGGGATCGAGCCCAGCGGGCTGTTAAAGATTAAACCTTTAGGGCAGATCGATGAACGGGTGTTACTGGCTAAACAGGTACTAATCGGCGAACAGCGGATTCCCGGTGTGATTGGCGCCAAACCGATCCACCTACAAGAAAAAGAAGAACGGCAGAAGCCGGTCAAGCTCTCCGCCCTCTTTGTCGATATCGGCGCGCAAGATAAAAAGGAAGCAGAAGAAATGGTGAAGATCGGTGATGTTGCCGCCTTTGATGTCAAAGCCGAGAAGTTCGGCGACCGGCTGTTTAAAGGAAAAGCCTTGGACAACCGGGTGGGGTGCGCCATCCTGTTAAACCTGCTAGAGAAGGAATACGCTTTTCCCCTGTATTATGCTTTCACCGCGCAGGAAGAGGTCGGTTTACGCGGAGCCACCGTCGCCGCTTTTGGCATTAACCCTGATTTGGCCTTAGTCTTTGAAGGAACTTCCGCCGGAGATGTACCCACCGCAAAAAAACACCAACAATCGACCCGCCTTGGGCAGGGACCGGCGATCACGTTTATGGACCGCTCGGTCATTGTCAACCAAGCGCTGGTTGAACGGTTGGTGGAAACAGCAAAAGAAGCCAAGATCCCGTTCCAATTTCGGAAAGCAACCACTGGGGGCACGGAAGCGGGAGTAATCAACCAAGCCCGAACCGGCATCATCGCCGGCACACTCTCCGTTCCCTGCCGGTATATTCATTCTCCAGTCTCCCTCCTCAACCTGGATGACTTCGAAAACACGATCAAACTTGCCGATGCGTTTTTAAAAAGTATTGAAAGAAAGGGGTTACCGGAATGAAAGAGTTAATTCGCAAGTTAACCTCTGTTAGTTCGCCCTCCGGCCGGGAAGAACCCGTCCGCGCCTTGATTAAAGAGGAGATTACAAAACACGCCGATGAAATATGGGAAGACAAACTGGGAAACCTGATTGCCGCCAAACATGGAGGAAAAACCAAAGTTCTGCTCGCCGCCCATATGGATGAGATCGGGGTAATCGTCACCGACATTGATGAGCAAGGGTTTTTACGTTTTAGTAATGTCGGAGGGATCAATCCCCAACGCCTGGTGGGGCAACGCGCCCGCTTTGCCAATGGGACCATCGGAGTCTTCGGCGCGGAAAAGCTGGAGGAGAATCAGAAACTAACCCTTAGTAAATTATACCTTGATATCGGTGCCCGTTCCGCGGAAGAAGCTAGACAGAAAGTCTCGGTCGGGGAGATCGCCACTTTTTATCATGAATTTAGTGACCTCGGAGAACGGATTGTGGCGAAAGCCCTTGACGACCGCATCGGCTGCGCCATCTTGATCGAAGCCCTGAAACGGGTCGCCAACCCGCAAAATGACCTCTACTGCACCTTCACCGTCCAAGAGGAGGTTGGCCTGCGGGGTGCCCGGACAGCCGCCTTCGGCATTGACCCGGATTTAGGGATCGCCATCGATGTCACCGGGACCGGAGACACCCCGGAGGCGGAAAGGCTCGCAATTAAACTGGGGCAGGGGGCGGCGATTAAGGTCAAGGATAATTCCCTCATCACCCATCCTATGGTGAAGGATCTCCTGACCGACCTTGCTACCAAGAATAATATTCCATACCAGTTCGAGGTCTTGCCCTTTGGCGGTACTGATTCCGGTGCTATTCAACTCACCAAGGCGGGAGTGCCGGCCGGCGTGATCTCCATCCCCTGCCGTTACCTCCACACGCCCTCGGAAATGGTGGACCTGAATGATGTCGAGGCAGCAGTCCGCCTGGTCGTAGCCGTAATGGAGACTAAGCTTGACTGATCGACAGCAGAGAAGAATCAATGAGCACGTCCAGACCGCAAAGGCGGACTAGCCTAGAAGGTTTTCAAAGCGAACAAACTCTTTTTAGTAAGCTCATCGAATAAAGACAACTTAAGCTCATAAAAAAAGAGGCTGCCGTAAAAACAGCCTCTTTCCTGAAACGGCCAAGGTTTACTGTCAGGCGATAAACTTCCTCTCGGCGAGTAGTTTTTCAATTTCAAACGCGATAAAATCCTGATCATTCGAAAGTGAAGAGACGATTCCGGCTTGGGCTTTCACTTCCGGAACGGCATTGGCCGGAGCAATCGCTAAACCGGCGGTCTGAAACAGAGGGAGAGCATTCAACCAATCGCCAAAGGCAATCGTGGAAGAAATACTGATCCCTAAAGCCTCGGCCATATGACATAACCCACTCCCTTTATCTACCCCTGGAGGGCGAATCACCAACTGATTGTAGCCGGGACGGAGGGAAGGACTCATCTCTAGGGGGAGGCCTGGTAAGGCAGTTTTAAGCGCTTTAAAAATACCGCGCGCCTTTGGTGCTTGCTCAATGATGATCATCTGTTCTACCTGTTCCAGAGCTTCCAGCGTGGAAAAGTCAGACTGGGAAAGGGCATACCCCCATGATTTAATCTCGGGATTGAATGTGGAGGCATGGGTAAAGATCCGATCATTACTAACCAGATAGAGCGCATCCAATGCCTCTTGGAGGGTATATAAAACGGCTTTAACGAGCGGCGGCCCGATAGTCTGCAACACTGGACGGTCAGCCGAAGCCGGACGTAAATAAGCGCCGTCTGTACAGATAAAGTTCAGCGGAAACCCTAATAAGTCCTGGACATGTTGGGAGAAATGATACATCCGGCCAGTCGCGATCGTAATCAAGACGCCCCGTTTTTGTAGGTCTTGAAGCAACCGCTTCGTCGCCGAACCAACCGTTTTATCTTTTCTTAGTAAGGTCCCGTCAAGATCTAGTGCGATCAGTTTTAAATCTTTAATGCATACCCCTCCTCTCATCGAAACAACAAATCATACTCGGTATTTCATCTTATCCCCTTTAGCCAAGGGAAGCGCGTACGCCATTGGCACCATTTTCCCTAGCGGACTTGGTTTTATTAACCATCCCTTCTTCGTATCGCTCGTCCGCTTTCCCCCGGCGTATGATTTAGGGCCAACCGGTTCCCCGGGGAAAACCTTTCTTTACCCCAAAGCAGACCAAGGTTGGAGAGGAACAAAATTTTTGTTATAATAAATGAATGTAATTGGGGAGCCCAAGACTGATGTCATTATACCATAAAACGCGCCCTTTTCCGTCAGGCTTAACAGGCGCGCTACCGGTATCCTTTGGAAAAAGAGTCGGAACAATATCTAATAAACTGGAGCAAAGCCCTTAGTGGCCCCTAAATCAGAGAACGACGTAATCAGTCCAAGGAGGTACGATGAGTAATTACTCTAACGATCGTAATTATGAAGAAAGCCGCTTAACAAGTGTGTTGACGGAAGTACAACGCCAATTAACGGAAAAAGTACAGTTCTTAAGTAAATTACAGGAAGACTTGCGTAGTGAACGGAAGACGGTGTGGGAGGAGGGACCCCGCCTCGTCACCAGTTTCGAAGCTGCGGTTAACCTATCCCAGCAGGTTAACCAGTTACGCCACTCCGAAATGGCCATGGCTAATACAAGGCGTTTGGTGTGGAAACTCCAAAAAATGCTGGTTTCACCTTATTTCGCGCGGATTGATTTCCGTGAAACCGGTGCGACCCAACCCGAACAGATCTATATCGGGATCAGTTCTTTGTTTAAAGCCGATGGGGAGCCCCTGGTTTACGACTGGCGTACCCCCATTGCCAGCCTGTTTTATGATTTTGAATTAGGAGCTGCTTACTACCAGTGCCAGGCCGGTAAGATCACCGGTGACCTCACCCTCAAACGGCAGTTTAAGATTGAAAACGGTCGCATAATTTATATGCTCGACAGCAATTTGAAGATCGATGATGAGATTCTGCAAGAGCTTTTAAGTCAACAGACCGATGAAAAGATGCGGACCATCGTCACGAGTATTCAAAGGGAACAAAATCAGGTCATCAGAGATGATCAGCATCAGGTCCTTTTGGTCCAGGGTCCCGCCGGCAGCGGTAAAACTTCAATTGCGCTGCACCGTGCGGCTTATTACTTATACAAAGAGCGGGATTCGCTCAGCAGTGAAAATATACTGATCTTCTCCCCCAACCGCCTATTCACCGATTATATCAGCAATGTCCTTCCCGAACTGGGGGAAGATCCTGTGACCAGTATCACTTTTCAGGATTTAACGAAGAAGCGATTACCGCCCAATCTAATGGTCGAGGATTTTTACACTCAACTGGAGACCCTCTTTTCCACCACCACAACACAGACAGACCGCTTCCGGGCAGAAAACATTTATTTTAAATCATCTCCAGAGTTCACCGCCCTGCTCGAGCGCTATATCCAGTATTTATCAACGCACGGGCCAGCTTTTAATGATCTTAAATTTCTGGGCAAAGTCGTCCTTAGTAAAGAACAACTCCGGAAACTCTTTCTGCATGATTATGCTTACCTGCCCCTCAAAAGAAGGATGAGTCAGATCCAGCGTCGTGCTTTCTTCCTACTTCGGCCGCTGGCAAAAGCCCGAATGAAATATTACCGGAAAATACTGGCCAATGACCGGAGTATTGTGACGGAAAAAGAGCTAAAAGCCCGTAGCCGTTTGGCGGCCAGACAGGACCTGCTTCCCGCCTGGCAAGAGATCCGTTCCTGGAAGGTCGACACTTTTAATCTTTATAAGAGACTGTTCGCCCAGGACAAGCTCTGGCAGAAAATAGCCGACGGGATCGTGTTGCCGCCCTCCATTGACCAGATCAGAAGGGACACCCTGTACGCTCTGGAGCAGGAAAAGCTGCGCGCGGAGGAGCTGGCCGCCTACCTTTATTTCCAAGGAAAGATCGAGGGCTTTCCCTCTTCCCGGCAGATTAAACACGTGATTATTGATGAAGCACAAGATTATACCCTGCTCCATTATAAGGTCTTCAATGAACTGTTCCCAACAGCCACCTTTACCATTCTCGGCGATCACAACCAAGCGATCCATCCCTGGCAATATCCAACAACCTTTACGGAGATAAGGGCGGTCTTTAGCCAACGCTCCTCCAAACTCTTTACTTTAAATAAAAGCTACCGCGCGACCAGGGAATTAACTGCATTTACCAATCAGCTTTTGCCACCCGAGAAGCAGGCAGAGTTTATTAACCGACCCGGGCGGCCGCCGCTAGTAGTCAGGGTTAATGATGCCAAACGGCTACCGGCAGCCATTGCCGACAAGATCCGGAGTTTACAGGCTGAAGGGAGCGGTTCGCTCGCAGTGATCACTAAAACTGCCCGGCAAGCCTGGTTACTATACCAGCAGATCAAAGAGTCGGTTGCGATCCGTTTAATCAGCAAAGATGAGCAAAATTTTACGCGTGGTAACGTAATCATCCCTTCCTACCTGGCTAAAGGGTTGGAGTTTGATACTGTGCTCATCGAGGCCAGTCAGTATCGGGAAGATGAGGCGCTCATTTTTTACATGGCTTGTACCAGAGCGCTCCATCGCCTGCTCCTCTTTGTCCCTGATTCTTCTTCCTTGCTTGCTAAAATCGACCCTCAACTATACCGGCAAGAAGTTTACTCTTAAAAAAGGATTAAATTTATCCGCAAGCCTGGTCATACGGGTAAAAGCGGCGAAATAATCATATTTACACAAAGGAGTGGCCCGCATGGTTAAACAAACGGAATTTGCTGTTCAACCCCCTATTGTTCTCCTGCCTTCCGCTGGGATCGATTGGCAAAAATGGTCGGTGATCGCCTGCGACCAGTACACATCAAACCGGGAATACTGGGAGGAAGTCCGGCGCTTTGTTGGTGATCATCCTTCCACCCTCAACTTGATCCTCCCTGAAGTATACCTGGAAGATCCGGACGTAGAAAAACGTCTCCAGCAGATCAAAGCCACGATGGACGACTATCTCCAAACCAAGCTCTTAACTCCACTGGCGCCCGGTTATATCTTAATTGACCGCCAAACCCCCCACGTACCTTCACGTAAAGGGTTACTCGCGGCCATTGATCTAGAGCAATATGACTATCGTCCCGGAGCGAAGAGCCTGATTCGTTCCACGGAGGAGACCATTGCCGAGCGCCTCCCCGCGCGGATTAAAATCCGGCAAGGCGGCGCGCTTGAATTACCCCATATTCTGCTTTTGCTTGATGATCCGGACCAAACGGTGATTGAACCCTTATTCCAACAACGGGGGAATTCACCAAAAATCTATGACTTTGACCTCATGATGCAGAGCGGCCATTTGACCGGTTATCACCTCACCTCACCCGAGCTAAGCACGCAGCTCCACCAGGCTTTAGCCAACCTAGCCGACCCAACGACCTGCCACCAAAAATACGGGATTGAGGGTGAATCTCTCCTGCTGGCGGTGGGTGATGGTAACCATTCGTTAGCCACGGCCTAAGCCTGCTGGGAAGAGATTAAAAGTAAGACGGCCAACCCAGCGGAGATCGCAAGCCACCCGGCCCGCTATTGTATGGTGGAGATCATTAACCTGTATGATGAAGGTTTATCTTTCCACCCGATCCACCGGGTCCTGTTTAAAGTTGATCCCGCCGACTTCTTCGCCGCTTTACAAGCTTACTACGATTGCCAGATCGAGTATTCTCCGGCGCTTTCCGCAGAAACGCCGCCGGGAACACACTGTTTCTCCTTTGTCACCAACACCGCTTCTGGGAGAGTGATCATTCATAACCCCCGTACCAACCTTGTGGTGGGCAGCCTACAAAAATTCGTCGATCAGTATTTGGCCGACCACTCGGAAGCCAAAATAGATTATGTCCATGGCGACGCGGAAGCCGCAACACTCGGCCAGCAACCGGGTAATATCGGTCTCTTGCTCCCCGCCATGGACAAGCACGAACTCTTTAAAACCGTCATCCTGGACGGGGCTTTGCCGCGCAAAACCTTTTCCTTGGGAGAGGCTGATGAAAAACGTTTCTATCTCGAAGCGCGGAAAATTCTATAAGCGGAGAGTCGTTCTCCCCGGCCACCTCTAATCGCCACCCCGGAGATTAAAGAACAAAAGCTCTGATTAAAACTGAAAAACCACCGCCGGTCTCCCCCTTGGTGTAAAATCCGACTTTGGAGGTTTACACTTACGGAGGAAATACCGGGCGGTGGTTTGTTGATCAGTCTGCCGGTCCTCTGGACTTAAGAGAAATCTAACTCCTCTTCTTTTTTGAGGATCACATCATGGGCGCCCCCCTCACGGAGGGTGAGCGGGGAGACAAGGGTTAACCGGGCTTTGGCCTGCAATTCGGGAATGGTTAACGCCCCGCAGTTACACATCGTCGATTTGATCTTCGCCAGGGAGATCTCTAAGTTATCTTTAAGTTTACCGGCATAGGGGACATAAGAATCAACCCCCTCTTCAAAGGCCAACTGGTCTTCACCCCCCAAGTCGTAGCGGGCCCAGTTACGCGCTTTATTCGATCCTTCTCCCCAGTATTCCTTAACATAGTTCATCCCCCGCCGGATCTTCGGGGAGGGGCTTTCATCAAACCGGGCAAAATACCGACCCAACATGATAAACTCGGCCCCCATCGCCAAGGCGAGAACCATATGGTAGTCATGGACAATTCCACCATCGGAACAGAGCGGAATATACTCTCCGGTCCGTTTATAATATTCATCTCTGGCTTTCGCCACCTCAATGACGGCTGTGGCTTGTCCGCGCCCGATCCCTTTTTGTTCCCTGGTCACACAGATCGAGCCGCCACCAATGCCCACTTTGATAAAGTCGGCCCCTGCTTCCGCCAGGTATAAAAAGGCCTCCTCATCAACGACATTACCCCCGCCTACTTTGACCTCTCCTTTATACTTTTCTTTTATATATTGGATCGTCTCGTATTGCCATTCCGTAAATCCGTCAGAGGAATCAACACAGAGCAGATCCACACCCGCTTCGACCAGAGCGGGAACTCTTTCCCGATAATCCCGGGTGTTTATCCCGGCGCCAACCACCAGCCGCTTTTGTGAATCAAGTAATTCTAATGGGTTTTCTTTATGAGCGGTATAATCTTTGCGAAAAACTAAATATCTTAAATTCTGGTGTTGGTCGATGATTGGTAAACAATTCAGTTTGTGTTCCCAAATCAAGTCGTTGGCTTCGGATAAAGTAATTCCTTCCTGTCCGTAAACCATTTCGGAAAAAGGGGTCATGAAATCCTTAACTTTTGTCTCAAGCGGGGTCCGTCCTCGCCGGTAGTCCCTACTGGTCACAATCCCGACTAATTTTCCGTTGGCCGTCCCATCCTCGGTGATGGCAATGGTCGAATGTCCGGTCCGTTCAGTAAGGGCGAGTACATCCCGGAGGGTATGATCCGGCCGTAAATTGGAGTCACTCGGAACGAAACCAGCCTTGTAGCTTTTAACCTTACGGACCATCTCCGCCTGGTCCTCGATCGGCTGCGAGGCGTAGATAAAAGAGATCCCGCCGGATCTCGCCAGTTCTATGGCCATTCGATGATCGGAAACCGCCTGCATAATCGCTGAGGCAAGCGGAATGTTCAGATATAAAGCGGAAGTCTCCCCTGCTTTATACCGGACGATCGGTGTCCGCAGGCTGACTTTATCCGGAGTACAATCTTTGGTTGTTAAGTTCGGCAGTAGTAAATACTCACTGAAGGTTCTACTCGGTTCATTATAATAAAAGGCCATTTTTAACCCCCTATTCAACTTGGCGCTAAATTTTTTCAATTATAAAGTAGTTTTCCTGCAATGTCAAGGGTCCGCGGATTAATAATCCATGAATAATATCCCCCTTAATCTCTTTTCTAATTTCCGAGGAAGTGCCGTGCAACTACAAATTCTTTGACTGATCTTGTCGGCGGTTTAATCAAAGTCAGAGCTAGGATAACACGTCCTTTCGCCGGTCAAATAAAAGAAGCGTTATTACGGTCTCTGCTGAGGAAAGAAGTTACGGAATTAACTGAATATCAAGGACAGGCCGGGGAATATTACTTATGAAATGCCTCTATTTTATGCATGAAAGGAAGGTAAAAAGATTGGCGGAAGAAGAAAAAAGAAGCGGCTACGCTTTTGAAAGGTTTACCATCCCCCTGCTGGCCATCGCCCTGGTGGCCTCCCTGGCGTGGGGTTACAGCCAATACCGGAGCCGACGGGGATGGGAAATTAGAGCGGAAAACCAATACAATCGCTCTTTTTCCGAATTATCTACCCATGTTGGTGAATTGGAAACGCAACTGGGGAAAATAATGGTTTCTAATTCCCGTCCTTATTTAGTAAAGAGCCTCACCGACATTTGGCGCCAGGCTTACCTTTCCCAAGAGGACATTGGCCAGTTGCCCCTTTCCAACGTTGAATTAACCAGGACGAAAGAGTTTTTAGCAAAAGTAGGAGCTTTCTCCCACAGTCTGGCCGTCCGCTTGAACCAAGCAGGAGAGCAGGAGTCCGGACCCGAAGAAGGCATCACCCAGTATCTTTCGGAGAAAGACCGGCAGACTCTAAAGGGGTTACATCAACAAGCCCGGTACCTCTCTGAACAACTTGTCAACCTCCAAGAAGAGATGCTCGAAGCCGGCGAAAAATGGTCCCGTGTTGACCGGCTCGCTACTACTTCGATGGTTACCGATGTGTCGAAACGGTTGGAAACCAATAAGATTACCAAAGGTTTTATGATGATGGAGGATGGTTTTAAACGCCTGCCCGAACCGGAAATGGAAGGGAATCTCATTAGCTTCCAACCAACCCCCAAGGGAATCACCGGTCGAGAGGTCAGTATGGAACAGGCACGGGAAATCGCCCATGATTTTATTGATAAGGGCACAACCCGTTATCAGGTTACCTATGACGAACAGATTAAAGGCGACTACCCCCTTTATCTCTTCAACATCGTCCCTCAAAATGAAGCAGAGCGCCAACGCCGGGCGCGCAACAAACCCAGCATCGCAGTGACGGTGAAAGGCGGCCATGTCGCCTGGATGCTAAAAGAACGAGATGTCGAAGAAAGTAAGCTCTCGCTGGAGGAGGCCAAAGAGAAGGCCCAAACATATCTGGCGGAGCGCAACTACCAAGGGATGACGCCAGTAGGCGCGGAAGAATACCGGAATATCGCCCTGGTCTCCCTTTGTCCACGAGTTCAGCAAACCATCATTTACCCGGAGATGATCAAGGTTCAAGTCGCATTGGATAACGGTGAAGTAATGGGCGTCGAGACTATGCCCTACTTGACCTTCCATGATCCGAACCGACAACTCTCCACCCCCCGCTTTAGTGAAGCAGAGATCCGGAAGCGACTGAATAAAGATCTGAAAGTAGAGCAAATCCAGCCGGCAGTGATCCTTAATGATCGCTACCAAGAGGTTTTAACCTACGAATGCACCGGGACTTTAGACCAAGACCGCTACCGTGTATACATTAATGCCACCACCGGGGAAGAGGAACGGATTCAACGGATCGATGCCCACGGCGTCGAGATTAAATAACTACACAAAAACAGTTAAAGCAAAAACCGGCTTAACGCCGGTTTTTTTCTTAATTTTCTTTTAAATTAGCCGATATTGTAGTGTTATAGTTATCTTTCAGGAGGTGCAAACTTGAGCCATCAAATCTTATTAGTAGACGACGCACAGATTATCCGTTTGATGCTGACCAGAATCCTCGCCGCCGGTGGCTATCAGATCGCCGGTGAAGCCGCCAATGGATACGAAGCAATCGCACAATACAAAAAGCTCCATCCTGATCTGGTGACCATGGATATCACCATGCCCGATATGTCCGGTATCGAAGCCGTACGGGCCATCAAAGAATACGATCCGGAAGCAAAAATCATCATCTGCTCCGCCCTCGGGCATAAATTCCTCATTCAGGAGGCGATCGAAGCCGGAGCGGACAATTTCATCACTAAACCTTTCCAACCGGAACAAGTCCTCGCGGTCGTCTCCGCCGCTTTAGCTCAAAAGTAACGAGCGATTCATTTCTTAAGCAAAAGGAAAGCGCCGCTGACCATCAGGACCACTCCGATCGCTTTGGCGACAGTAAAAGGAAGAGTTTCCTGGTTAAAAAGGCCAAAATGATCAATAAGATAGGCCGTCAGCAGCTGGAAAAAGATGATCCCGGTGGTCGCATTACCTACTCCCAGCCGAGGAATGGAGACCGCCACCGTATAAGTGATCGCTACTCCAATCGGACCGCCTAACCAATAGTAAAGGGGGACCGACGATAACTG
This sequence comes from Bacillota bacterium, assembly GCA_012727535.1. GTDB lineage: Bacteria > Bacillota > UBA4882 > UBA10575 > UBA10575 > JAAYGU01. The sequence continues at coordinate 14,816 of JAAYGU010000069.1, forward strand.
ACTAAACAGGGATTCTCCTCGGAAGCAGAGCAAGAGTAAACTGCCTGCGGTTAAGGCACCCAATAATTGCACGCTGAACGTCGCTGGTAACAACCCTAATTTTTCCCCCAGAAAAGAGTTTAAGCTTCCCTGTACCGCCATCAAGGCACCAGCTAAACCAGCAATCAGTAAGTAAAGCAAGTTCAAACCATACTCAACCTTTCTACCAAATCTTAGTTTTTATCTTCCCCGACTCGCTAAAGGCATATCCGGTGATTAGCTTTGAATAAGATGGAAACCGGGGGAGAGCAATGGGGATGATTCTGGTAGCATCACTCCTGGGTTTACTGGTCGGGGTCAGTGGAGCCGGTCTGGGCGGTCTAGTAGCAATCTTTGTTCCCCGGATCACCAAACAGCAACAAAGCCTCCTGATCGGGTTCTCCGGCGGTATTATGTTGGGGGTGGTTGGTTGGGACTTACTCCCCGAAGCATGGGGGCTTGACCCAAGCTATGGGTTTGGCGGTTTATTGGCGGGAGCCCTTTTTATTCTCTGCTTGCGCCGCTTCTATCAAACACCTACCCAGGAGGATACACATCGGTTTTCGCAAGCCGGAATCCTGCTCGGCGTAGGAATGGCTTTGCATAACTTCCCAGAAGGAATCGCCGTCGGCACAACTTTTACCAATGATCCTCTCTCGAAGCTTTGGTGGAAACTATCATTATTAATGGCTGTTCATAATATTCCGGAAGGTCTGACCGTCGCCACTACCCTACGCCTGGGGAAGACCGGCTGGGATAAGATTATCCTGGCTTTAATCCTGGCTGAAGTACCGATGTGCCTCGGCGCTCTCTGTGGCGGAGTGCTTGGGGTTGTTACCACCCCCTGGACCGCCTCTGCCCTTGGTTTTGCCGGCGGAGCCATGCTGATTTTGGTCGGAACCGAACTGCTACCTTTAGCCTGGCTTTTAGCGAGAGGAGCTTCAACCATCACCGGCCTGGCTGCGGGGATAGGAATAGCCTGGCTCCTCACTATATTGCTCTAATAATACCGACTCCGTTAAGACCAGCGCCGCCAGCTCCTTTTCTGTACTCATCAAGCTTATTATCCTGTCCTGATGGCCCACCATCAACTTGGATACAACGAAAACCTCCCGTTTGAGTCGCTTCACCAGACCCCAGCGGCAGAAACGAAAATTGCATAAACCTTCATGCTCTGGGAAAAATACAGAAAAAGGAGGTATTTAATGTATGGCTAAAAGTAACGTTGATGTTAAATGTTATGTGGATAGTTGCCACTATTGGGGCCAGAACAATCTCTGCCAGGCGGATATGATCGAAGTCGATAACCAATTCGTCGGCGACCAGAGCATGGAGATCGGCAGCTTAGGCGATGCTCAGAATGAAGCGAAAACCTCCAAGGAAACCTATTGCCGAACCTTCAAACCCAAAAGCTGGGAGGAAAATGTTAACCGCCCGTAATCGGGCGGTTCTTAATTTAGGCTCCGGCTGTATTCCTCAAGCGTGATGCCGTGTTGTTGGATTCGGGCGGCACTTTCTCGGCCAACATATCTTAGATGCCAGGGCTCAAACTGATAGCCGGTGATCGCCTCTTTCCCTTTGGGGTAACGAATGATAAAACCATAGCGGGCTGCATTGGCGGCCAACCACTTCCCCGCTTTGGTCTCCGCAAACTCTTCTATTAATTGGTAATTAACGGCAGCGCAGGAGACATCGATCGCCAAACCGGTCTGGTGTTCACTCTCGCCCGGGCGGGCGCTAACCTGGTTGGCCACTTCCGCTCCCCGTTGGCGGGCATTGTAGGCGAAAATCTGGGCTTGCCGCTCATACGAACGGTAAGCTGAAACACCGACCAACTCGACCTGCGCATCTTCGGCCGCCTCAAACAGCTCTTCCAGAGCCTCCGCCGCTTCCTTACGCATTTGCTTTTTCGGCAGATCCTCGGTGAAAGAAAAGGGAATATCCGGTACAGTAAGATCCTCCGGAACGTACTCCTGGGCTATGGGGTGTTGTTTATTAACAAGCATCGTGTAGGAACGATCCTCCTGGATTTCCACCCTGCGCCCAGGAGTCTTCCCTGGTTGCCCGCCAGGAAGACGCGTATTGCGTTCATTACGCACCGGGGCGGAGGGAAGCGCTTCCCGCTCCGCCGTATATACAGTGTATAAGGGATAAGCAAGAATAAAAAAAATACCAACAAAAACCGCTGTCCTCATCTTTTTCATTAAAACTTTCATCCTTTTCATGGGCTGTCACCTTTGGTCCGGTCCTTTACCGCACCAGCTATTACTGGTCCAAACTTAATCTTATTAAAGAAATCCTCTTACCATCAAGTATTAATCTCTGGGGTTCATAGCAAAATGTGTTCCCGCGCCCTCTTCTTTACCAAAAAGGGGATTTTTGGTGGCCACTGATCTTCTTTTTAAAAGGATTTTCCACACTTATCACGAAGAGAAAGAAAATCTCGTTTTGCACCCTTAACCAAAGAGGAGGTATTTTTATGCGGAGTGATCAAGTAAAAAAAGGAGCGACCAGGGCGCCCCATCGTTCCCTTTTTAAGGCAATGGGTTATACCGATCGGGAACTGGAACGGCCCTTAATCGGGATCGCTAATTCCTTTAATGAAATAATTCCCGGCCATATTCACCTGCGGACCATCACCGAAGCCGTGAAAGCCGGAGTCCGCCTGGCTGGAGGAACACCGGTTGAGTTCGGAGCGATCGGGATCTGTGACGGGATCGCGATGGGACATGAGGGAATGAAGTATTCGCTGGCCAGCCGAGAGTTGATTGCCGACTCAATTGAAGCGATGGTCAATGCCCACGCTTTCGATGGTTTGGTCTTGATTCCAAACTGCGATAAGATCGTCCCGGGGATGCTAATGGCCGCTGCCCGCCTTGATCTACCAGCAATCGTCGTCAGTGGCGGACCGATGCTCGCCGGTGAAATTAACAACCAACGGCTCGATCTAAACTCTGTCTTTGAAGGGGTAGGTGCGCTGGCTGCCGGGGAGATTTCGGAGGAGGAGCTTTCCGTCCTCGAAGAAAGGGCCTGTCCAGGCTGCGGTTCCTGCGCCGGTATGTTCACCGCTAACACCATGAACTGCTTAACGGAAGTTTTGGGGATGGCTCTCCCCGGTAACGGTACGATCCCTGCTGTCGACGCCCGTCGTTTACGACTGGCCAAAGAAACGGGTTTCCAAATCATGGAACTCGTTAAAAAGCAGCTTACACCGCGTTCCATCTTAACGGAGGAAGCCTTCACCAACGCCTTTGCTGTTGATATGGCGATTGGCGGTTCCACCAATACCTTTTTGCATTTACCGGCGATCGCCCACGAAGTTGGCATCAAACTCGAACTTAATTGGATTAACGAACTGAGTGCAAAGATCCCGCATCTTTGCCACCTCCGGCCGGCTGGCCCTCATCATATTCAGGATTTGGACGCGGCCGGCGGCATTCCGGCGCTGCTGGCCACGCTAGCCTCCCAAAACCTACTCCATCTTGCCGCCCTGACGGTTACCGGCCGAAGGATGGGGGAGAATATTGAAGGACTAAAAATACCGGAGCAAAAGGTGATCAGACCGGTTAACAATCCTTACCACCAAACCGGCGGCTTAGCCGTTCTCTTCGGCTCTTTAGCGCCGGACGGAGCAGTGGTTAAACAAGCAGCCGTGGATCCGGAGATGTTAGTCCATCAAGGGCCAGCTCGCGTTTTTGACCAGGAAGAAGCCGCGGTTAAAGCAATCTTCGGCGGCCAGATTAACCCGGGTGATGTGATCATCATCCGCTACGAAGGACCGCAAGGCGGGCCCGGGATGCGGGAGATGCTCTCGCCGACGTCCGCCATTGCTGGGATGGGCTTAGACCGGACAGTTGCCTTAATCACTGATGGGCGTTTTTCCGGCGCCAGTCGGGGCGCCTCCATCGGCCATGTCTCACCCGAAGCAGCGACCGGTGGACCTTTGGCCCTGGTTCAAGAGGGAGACCTCATCCAGATTGACATTCCAGCCCGGCGTCTCGAGCTGCTGGTCGCACCGGAGGAGCTGGCAAAGCGCAAGGCCGCATGGCGTCCTCCGACACCCAAAGTAACCCACGGTTACCTTGCCCGTTATGCCAAACTGGTCAAATCCGCCAATACAGGAGCGATTATTGATGTCTAAACCCGCTGCGTTAGTAACTGTTCTTGAAGTACAAAATCCAACTACGGCTGACTTGATCAAAAGTATTCTGCAGGGCGCCGGGATCGAATGTTTTATCCCCGGACTCAATCTTGGTCTCATCTACGGAGGTGCACTCGGCCTGAAAATTCAGGTGCGTCCCGAAGATGTGGAAGATGCTAAAACAATCATCGCCCAACTCGACCTGTAGGCCAGCCTTCGTTCCCTAACACGATCAATTCTTTCATGCTAATAGCATTATTTAAGCCTTAACTACCAGCTCCCAAGCAGCAGACAAAACCTTTACCATCAAACCGCTGACGGGGAATCATCCGGGGCAGAACGGTAAAGTAAGTCCCAATAAGCATAAATATAGAACGCCGTGCACGGCGTTCTATATTTATGCTTTTAATATAATGCTTATCCCTTTGATATTGGTGTGCGGTATATAAATATACATAAATTTTGCATATTAATTATTGCATTATGTTCGCCAATCCGTTATAATGACACCAGATACATAACGTTGAAAGTAGACGACAGGTAGCCAAAAACTTGATGGTCGTGCCGGTAGTCTCACTCCGGCAATTTCGGAAAAGAAAGTAGGATGCTCGATGATTAAAATTGGAATTATTGGTGTTAACGGTTACGGCGGCGGCGAACTGCTCCGGCTCCTCGCCGGCCATCCCCAGGTTAAAGTCACGGTTGTCTCTTCCCGTTCCCAAGCCGGCCGGACCATCGCGCAAGTTTTTCCGTCTTTCCGCGGCACCAGTTGGGGACAACTGGTCGTAAGCGAACCGTCCTCACCGCTCTTTGACGAATGTGATCTGGTTTTTTTGGCTCTTCCCCACGGAGTATCCGCTACTTGGGCTCCTGGCTTTTTAGCAAAAGGAATTAAAGTGATCGACCTGGGAGCGGATTTCCGCCTCAAACAAGCAGCAGTCTATGAAGAGTGGTACAACCAGCGGCACCCCCATCCAGAACTATTAAAGGAAGCAGTTTATGGATTACCTGAATTAAATAGAACACAGTTAAGGAACGCCCGTCTCATCGGAAATCCCGGCTGTTACCCGACCAGTATTTTACTGGCTTTAGCACCGCTCTTACCAACGGATTTACTCGCGGACAACGTAATAATTGTTGATTCAAAATCCGGGATCTCCGGCGCCGGACGCACCACTAAAGATGAGTTCCATTTTGCCGAAGCCGACCAGGATTTCCGGGCTTATGGAGTGGTGAAACATCGCCATCTTCCGGAGATTGAACAGGAAGCTTCTTTACAAGCCGGAAAAAAGGTGATGGTCTCCTTTACTCCGCACTTGATTCCAGTAAGCCGCGGGATCTTTTCTACGCTCAATTTAGCCGCCGGGCGGGTAACTTCCACTCAAGAGTTGACCGAGCTTTATCAGAATTTCTATCAAGATGAACCTTTCGTCACTGTTCTCAATGGTAATGAACTACCGCAAACCAAAAGTATTCTATATACCAACCGCGTACAACTAGCTATACGCTATGACGATCGTACCAACCGGATCATTATCCTCTCTGCCCTGGATAACCTGGTGAAAGGCGCTGCGGGGCAGGCTGTACAGAATATGAATATCCTTTTTGGACTGGAAGAAACCACTGGCCTTGACACCCCGGGCCTTTGGCCTTAATTAGCCAACTCCAGCCTGACTCGGGCTTAAAATTTTGCCTAAGTCAGGCGGTTAAGATGTATTGAACGGGCTTAGGAAAGAAGAATGTGACAAGCCCGCTCTTAAGGAAAGGAGAAATAAAAGATGTCAACAACCGCAAATGGTATTACCTTTCCCCGGGGCTTTAAAGCTTCCGGCCTGGCTTGTGGGATCAAAAAACAAAACAGACCCGATCTTGCTCTGGTCTATTCTGAAGTCCCGGCGACCGCTGCCGCGGTCTTCACCACTAATCAGGTACAAGCGGCGCCCGTCATCATCAGCCGTGAACATATAAAAAGTGGTTCCGCGCAGGCGATCTTACTGAACAGCGGTAATGCCAATGCTTGTACCGGTGTAAAAGGGTTGGCCGACGCTAAAACGACAGCGGGCGCAGTGGCAAACCTACTGAACTGTCGTCCAGAAGCCGTTTTACTCGCCTCTACCGGGGTAATCGGAGTACCTCTTCCCCTCCCGCTGATTCTAAATTCTTTATCCTCCCTCACCGCCAAACTGTCAACCAGCGGCGGAGCGGAGGCTGCTCAGGCGATCATGACCACCGATACTTTCGCCAAAGAAGCAGCAGTCACGGTAGAACTCGGAGGGAGGGAGGTCCGGATTGGCGGAATGGCTAAAGGTTCGGGAATGATCCAACCACAAATGGCGACCATGTTAGGGGTGATCACGACCGACGCCCCACTCGGCCCAGAGGTATTAAACAACATCTTACGCCGGATCGTAAACCAGACCTTTAACCGGATTACCGTGGACGGTGATACCAGTACCAATGATACTGTCTTTCTATTAGCGAACGGCTGCGCCGGTGGGGAGGAGATTACCGGGGGCGCGGAACTGGAGAAGTTTAGCGCCGCCCTTCACGATGTAGCTATGCGTTTAGCCCACATGATTGTGCAGGACGGCGAAGGCGCCACTAAATTTCTAACGATCCAGGTTACAGGGGCCCGCACGGAAGCAGAAGCGGAAACCGCCGCCCGGGCGGTGGCCAACTCAAATCTAGTCAAAACTGCTTTCTTCGGAGAAGACGCCAACTGGGGACGAGTCTTAGCGGCGGTAGGCTATTCCGGGATTGATTTTGCCCCCGAGCAAACTGAAATCTTATTGGCTGATTTACCGGTCTTTGCTGGCACTGGACTGCCCTTTTGTGAGCAAACCGCCAAATCACTTTTACAGCAAAAAGAGATTACTGTAAAGATCAACCTCCACCAGGGAGAGGCTGAAGCAACGATTTGGACTTGTGACTTGTCAGATGATTACGTGAAGATTAACGGCTCCTACCGGACCTAAGTCCGTATGGAAGTTTGTTTTCCTTAATTTATATTTAATAAACATAAAGGAATGAATGGCATGGATTTTACAGACCGCGCCCAAGTGTTAATTGAAGCCATCCCCTATATTCGCTCTTTTTATGGTAAAACTTTTGTCATTAAGTACGGCGGTAGCGCTATGTTAAATGCTGAGCTAAAGCGAGCAGTGATCCTTGATTTAATTCTGCTTAAATACTTAGGATTAAACCCGGTCGTTGTCCACGGCGGCGGCCCGGAGATCTCCGCTCTCTTAAAGCAGGTAGGCAAAGAAACCATCTTTGCCCAAGGGCAACGCATCACTGATGCGGAGACAATGACACTGGTCAATATGGTCTTGGCAGGAAAGATCAATAAAGAGATTGTGGCTTTATTCAACCAATTGGGCGGTAAAGCGATCGGTCTCTCCGGCCAAGACGACAGTCTGCTAGTGGCCAAGAAAAAGATTCTCCCCGGGGAGAAGATTGATTTAGGTTTTGTCGGAGAAGTGGAAACGATCCATGCTTCCTTAATCTATACTTTGTTGGATAAAAGTTATATCCCTGTAATTGCACCGGTTGGCGTAGGCCGGGACGGACATTTTTATAATATTAATGCCGACACAGTCGCCGGGGAATTGGCCGGCGCTTTAAAGGCGGAAAAACTGATCTTACTCACTGATACCGAAGGAATCTTAGCCGATCCAACCGACCCGGGCAGTCTAATCTCGGTTCTAACCACCAACGAGGCTCAGTACTTGATCGAAACCGGCCGGATAGACGGAGGGATGATCCCCAAGGTCGAGGCCTGCACCTCCGCGCTGCGTCAGGGGGTCAAGCGTACCCATATTATTGACGGCCGCCGCCTGCACTCTCTGTTACTTGAAGTTTTAACCGACCAAGGTATTGGCACGATGGTCGTCGAAGAGAAGGAGGATAAATGAGGATGAACGACTTGTTTACCCGGGCGGAAAAAGTACTCATGAACAATGTACGACGCTACCCCGCTGTGTTCACACGAGCTGAAGGGTCGCGGGTTTATGATGCCGCCGGGCGAGAATATATCGATTTTCTCTCCGGCATTGCGGTGCAAGCAGTTGGCCACTCCCACCCGCGGATCACGGCCGCTATCCGGCAACAGGCGGAGAAGATTATACACGTCTCCAACCTTTATTACCTGGAAGAACAGATCGATCTTGCCGAAAAACTCGTCGCCCTCTCCGGATTAGACCGCGTCTTCTTCTGTAATAGCGGGGCGGAAGCCAATGAAGCGGCGATCAAATTAGCCCGTAAATACGGTCGCCACCAACTCGGCGGAAAATATGAGATCGTCAGTGCTATCCATTCCTTTCACGGTCGGACTTTGGGGGCCTTAGCCGCAACCGGACAACCGAAATACCAAGAAAACTTTGCTCCTATGCCAGCCGGTTTCCGGTATGCACCGTTTAATGACCTCGCCGCGTGGGAGGCGGCCGTCTCCGACCATACCTGTGCCCTCCTCCTCGAACCGGTCCAGGGCGAAGGCGGTGTCCATCCGGTCTCCCGGGAGTTTCTAGAAGGAATTGCCGCTTTATGCCGTAAACATAGGCTACTACTAATCTTGGATGAAGTCCAAACCGGACTAGGCCGGACCGGCAAATACTTTGCCTGGGAACATTTTGGGATTAAACCGGATATCCTTACGACAGCTAAAGCTCTAGGCGCTGGGGTTCCCCTCGGTGCGCTGCTGGCGACCGAAAAAGTGGCTTCCGTCCTGGCGCCGGGTGACCACAGTACCACCGTAGGCGGTGGTGGCATCGCCTTTGCGGCTGGCCTTGAAGTACTCCGCCTCCTGGAGGAGGAGAATCTGCCGGCTCGGGCGGCCCGCTTAGGGGCCGAACTAAAGACTCTCTTCCAATCCTGGCAACAGGAACTGCCGGTCATTAAGGCGGTTCGGGGTTGGGGATTGATGCTAGCGCTGGAATTAACCGTCCCGGCTGGGCCAGTGGCCCAACAATGTTTTGAAAATGGTTTACTGATTAATGCCGTTTCTCCTACCGCACTTCGCCTGCTCCCTGCACTGAACATTGAGCATAAAGACCTAGAAGTTGGGCTTTCAATCTTAAAAGCAGTATTAAAGGAATTTGAAAAGTGAGAGAATAACAAAAGCAAGACCAAGACAGCAGATTAATCAATCAATAAGCTCATTGAGCTGTTTTGTTTGAAGGAATTTGTTCAGAAACAGACCAAAGTCTTATCTCAAGCTTAAATACACTGATAATATAGCATTTACTTAAGTAAAAATTTGAGGAGGTTGCAGTGATGAAAATATCCAAGGTTGTCTTAGCCTACTCCGGGGGGCTTGATACTTCCATCATTATCCCCTGGTTAAAGGAGAAATACGGTTGCGAAGTCATCGCTTTTGCCGCTGACGTCGGACAGGGAGAGGAATTAGCGCCTTTACGGGAGAAAGCATTGAAAACCGGGGCTAGTAAAATCTATATCGAAGACCTGCGCCACGACTTTGTTACGGATTATATCTTCCCCATGCTTAAAGCTGGCGCCATTTATGAAGGTAAGTATCTGATGGGAACATCGGTCGCCCGCCCGCTCATTGCTAAAAAGCAGGTCGAGATCGCAGCCCTGGAAGGGGCGGATGCCGTCGCACATGGCTGTACCGGGAAAGGCAACGACCAGGTCCGTTTTGAGTTAACCTTCCGCTCCTTAAATCCAAACCTGAAAATAATTGCTCCCTGGCGTGAATGGTCGATCCGTTCCCGTCAAGAAGCAATCGACTATGCTCGAGAGCGTGGGATTGATATTCCAGTAACGAAAGATAAACCTTACTCCATGGACCGTAACCTCTGGCATATCAGTTACGAAGGGGGCATTTTGGAAGATCCCTGGCAAGCACCGCCGGAGGATATGTTCCTGTTGACCGTCTCCCCCGAGCAGGCACCCGATACCCCAGAATACTTAGAGATTGAATTTGAAAAAGGGATTCCGGTGGCCCTGAACGGTCAGGCCCTTGACCCGGTTTCTCTGCAGGAAAAACTCAACTCTCTCGCCGGGAAACACGGAATTGGCCGGATCGACATAGTCGAAAACCGTCTGGTGGGGATGAAATCACGCGGTGTCTATGAGACCCCAGGAGGAACCATTCTTTACGTAGCCCATCAGGAACTGGAATCCCTCACCCTTGAGCGGGAAACCATGCACTATAAAGAGTTAATTAGTAAGAAATACGCCGAGTTGGTCTACTACGGCCAGTGGTTTTCTCCTTTGAAGCAAGCACTGGATGCTTTTATCGATGAAACCCAGGAACGAGTGACCGGCGTTGTCCGGCTGAAACTGTGGAAAGGCCATTGCCTCCCGGTGGGTCGTAAATCCCCCTACAGCCTGTACCGCGAGGAGTTTGCTACCTTTGAGGCGGATCAGGTTTACAACCAGAAGGATGCCGAAGGGTTTATCAAACTATTTGGGTTGCCACAACAGATCTGGAACGCCGTTAAAAAAGAAGATTAACCGGCGCTCACTTTTCCTCCGTTCCCCTTTTCGTGTGAAGACGGTCCCTACCCCTTCCCGAAAAGGGGTTTTTTTATCCGCTTTCAAATTGAATTTCTGGGCTAGGCATTCTGAACGAAGCAGAGGGTAAAAGCGGATCGCGCGACAGGGAGGCCGCAAGCCCCTTTTGGTTCAGGATGAAACAAGCGGTTACCTGCTTTCAGTCGGAGTAAGCTTTAGAATACCTCAAGAATTTCACCGGATCAAGGGAACACCATTCTGCCCCGGCGGAAATCGATCTTGGGTTACGATAAGAGAACTTAAGAGAACTTAATGTCTTGACAGGCGAACTTATTCCCTTTATAATGGTTTCAAGAAAAGAGGTAATTAATGATGCCAAAGGAAGTTCTTAACTTAGAAGAAGCCAGCGAATTGTTGGGGGTGAGTACAAAAACCCTCCTTAAAATCCTGCGCGAAGCGGAGGTGCCTGCTCGTAAAATCGGGCGTGAATGGCGCTTTTATCGCCAGGCACTCCTCCATTGGTTAGCGTCCGGCAATTCTCTGGCCTATACTTCAGCCGCCGAGCAAGGGGTGAAAGATTATTTCGACCAAGTAGCGCCCAGTTACCACGAAACCCGCGTCCAACAATATGCAAAGGACTTCTGCGATCTCATTTTTGCCCAAGTCCCCCTCGAGCCAGGCATGTCGGTAGCTGATATCGGCTGTGGAACCGGTTACTTGACGAAAGCCCTGGCCGAACGGGTAGCTAAAGTCACTGGGGTCGATGCTTCCACAGAAATGTTGGCGATCGCCCGCCGGGAGATGGCGCAGGCCAACTTAACAAATGTTGAGCTGGTCAATGCCGAAGCAGCGCATTTACCCTTTCCGACCAGCAGTTTTGATCTGGTTTTTGCCAGTTTATTGCTGCATCACATCAGCGATCCGGTCGAAGTATTAACAGAATTTCATCGGGTCCTCAAAACCAACGGCCAGGTTGTGATTGTCGATGTGAAAGAGCATCAACACCATTGGGTCAAAACGGAAAAACACGACCTGTGGCTCGGCTTTTCCCCGGCAGAATTAGCCGAATGGCTCCAAGAAGCTGGTTTTCGGGAAGAACGCGTTCAAGACCTGGGGTGCGACTGTTATACCACAAACAGCCAGGGGCGGGCCGCTCAGATTAAAATGATCCTGGCTACTGGAAGAAAACCAGCAACTTGATCCAGAATCTCCAAATTTTCCATCATGGGATGGAGTAAAATGAAATAATTAAGGTAGGTGAGTAGAAATGGGGATGACCATCTCCGAGAAGATCCTGGCCGCCCATGCCGGGAAGAAAGAAGTCAGCCCGGGGGACTTAATCCAAGCCCGGATTGATTTGGCCTTGGGTAATGACATTACCGCTCCGGTCGCCATTACGGAATTTGCCCGGATCGGGGTGGACCGGGTTTTTGACCCGGAAGCGATCGCTTTAGTTCCTGACCATTTCACCCCGAATAAAGACATCAACTCGGCGGAACAGGCGAAAGTCCTGAGGGAGTTTGCCCGAAAGTATCAGATCACCCATTACTTCGAGGTCGGAAGGATGGGCATTGAACATTGCCTCCTTCCGGAGCAAGGATTAGTTGGTCCTGGCGACCTCATCATCGGTGCCGACTCGCATACCTGTACCTACGGAGCGCTCGGTGCCTTCTCGACCGGGGTGGGTAGCACCGACCTGGCGGCGGCAATGGCCGCGGGTGAAGTCTGGCTCAAAGTCCCACCCTCCATTAAGTTCCACTTTTACGGCCAGCTCCAGCCGTTTGTTGGGGGAAAAGATCTCATTCTTTATACCATTGGCCAGATCGGGGTGGACGGCGCACTGTACTCGGCCATGGAATTTACCGGAGAAACCATTGCCTCCCTGGGGATGGACGACCGCTTCACCATGGCCAACATGGCGATTGAAGCCGGCGCCAAAAACGGTATCTTCGCCGTGGATGAACGGACCATCGAGTATGTAACTGGTCGCTATAAAAAACCCTATACCATTTACACCAGTGATCCGGATGCTGAGTATCGCCTAACTTATGAATGGGATGTCTCTACTCTCGAGCCTCAAGTCGCTCTTCCACACCTCCCGGAGAACGTACGGCCGGTCCGCGAGGTAGGCAACATCGAACTGCAGCAGGTAGTGATCGGTTCCTGCACCAACGGGCGTCTTTCCGATCTAAGGGCTGCGGCTCAGATCTTAAAAGGCCATAAAATCCACCGCGATCTGCGGTTGATCATTATCCCTGGAACGCAAGAGATTTACCAACAAGCGCTCCGCGAAGGTCTGATCGAGATCTTCATTGATGCGGGAGCGGCGGTCTCCACGCCCACCTGTGGACCTTGTTTAGGCGGCCATATGGGCATCCTGGCCCGAGGGGAACGGGCCTTGGCCACGACCAACCGGAATTTTATTGGGCGCATGGGCCATCCGGAGAGTGAGGTTTACCTATCCAGTCCGGTGGTTGCTGCTGCTTCTGCCGTTAAAGGCCGGATTGTTCATCCCGAGGAGGTGTTGAAAAGTGCTTAAAGGAAAAGTCTGGCGTTTTGGCCAGGACGTCGATACGGATATGATCATTCCCGCCCGCTACCTTAATACGTCCGATCCGGCGGTCCTCGCCGCCCATTGTTTTGCGGATGTAGCACCAGAATTCGCCCGGCAGGTGGTTCCTGGGGAGATAATCGTCGCCGACAAAAATTTTGGCTGCGGGAGTTCACGCGAGCATGCCCCGTTGGCGCTAAAAGCCGCCGGGATCTCCTGTGTAATCGCCGCCTCCTTTGCCCGTATCTTTTACCGCAATGCGCTCAATATCGGACTGCCCATCCTGGAGTCGGAGGCTGCCGCGCAAGAAGTTAAGGCCGGCGATCTGCTCCAGGTTGACCTGGCTGAAGGAATAAATACTAATCTGAGCAGTGGTCGGGTTTATCAAACCAAACCCTTTCCGCCTTTTATGCGTGAACTAATCAACGGCGGTGGGTTGATTCCTTATCTCCGCCAAAAACTTGCTGGCACCGGGGAGGTGTAACTATGTATCGGATCGCCGTTTTACCCGGTGATGGGATTGGCCGTGAGATCATCCCCGTAGCAGTGCATATTCTGAAACGAACGGCCGATCTTTTCCGCCTCAATTTACAGATCGAGTATGGTCTGATCAGTGAAGAGGCCTACGCCCGGGAAGGGCATCCCCTCCCGCCGTCTACCCTAACTTTGTGCCAAAACTCGGTGGCGGTTTTACTTGGCGCGGTGGGGAGTCCGGAAATGGACCGCCTACCCCCGGAGTTACGTCCGGAACGGGCGGCTTTACTACCGCTCAGAAAAGAACTCGGTTTGTACGCCAATTTTCGACCAGTCAAAATCTTTCCGGAACTTATCCCAGCCTCTCCGTTGAAAAAGGAAATAATTGAAAACGTGGATTTAGTGGTGATCCGGGAATTGACCGGAGGACTCTACTTTGGAGAAAAATCACGCGTGAAGACGGCCGAGGGGGAAGAGATCGCCTCTGATCTCTTAGCGTATTCCACGATGGAGATCCGACGGATACTCCATTTTGCCTTTACTGTAGCCCGCCAACGCCGCCAAAAACTGACTTCTGTTGATAAAGCTAACGTCTTAACCAGTTCTCAATTATGGCGTGAAACCGCAGAAGAACTTAGCCAGGACTATCCCGAGGTAGTTTTAGAACATATGTATGTTGACAATTGCGCCATGCAATTAGTGAAAAACCCCGCTCAGTTCGATGTGATTGTCACAGAAAACATGTTCGGCGACATCCTCACCGACCAAGCCTCCGTGCTCAACGGTTCACTAGGGATGCTGCCTTCCGCTAGTTTAGGCGGGGAAACCGGCCTCTTTGAACCGGCCCACGGCTCTGCTCCGGACATTGCCGGCCAAGATATCGCCAATCCCATCGCCGCCATCCTTTCGACCGCGCTTTTGTTCCGGTATTCCCTACAGCACGAAGCAGCCGCCCAGGCCATCGAAGCGGCTGTAGCCAGAGTACTGGCCGCGGGCTACCGTACTCCCGATCTTTATACGGAAGGGACGACCCGAGTCGGCACAGAGGAGATGGGCGCTCTGGTGGCGCGCTTCCTAACCGCCGGGTAAGCAGATTCCCCCCGGTACCACTTACTTCCGGTCTGACATATACTAAAGAAGGATGAGTACATCCGTTGCCACTTCGTCATGACCGTCGAGGAGAAGGGGGGCTCGATGTGGAAAGAGGGCAAAGCATTATTCAGTTACTAGTGGATAAAAAATGGACCACTGAAACCATCACCTCACTAGGCGGCGGACACCTATACCATCTGTCCTATCCGGTAGCGATGATTGAACCCAAACTCCTTGCCGATTTACGCAATAACGTGGTCACTGCGGGAACAGAGATGGAAGTGGTTTTCCGAACCAGCCAAGAACGCATAAGAGTAGCCCTGACTGAACTGGAAAAATTCACAGATTTCGGCTCCTTTGTCCGGTTAGAATTCCGGTTGCTGCAAACTCCACCTTCCTTAAAGGAGCTCAAATACCAACCGGAGAATGGATATCTACTCCAGTATAAAAAGTCTTGACCATCGCCAGATGGTCTTTTTTTATTACGCGAACACTTCGTCGCCTCCCTCTAACGGGAATTACCTGAAGGAAATATTCCTGTCCTGTCGAAGAAAGAAGCAATAACGGGTTAGAGGTGTGTTTCTTTTGATCTTAACTAAGAATCTGACTAAGATCTATAGCAACGGCGTTGTCGCTTTAGACCATATATCACTGACCATTAAAAAAGGTGAATTTGCGTTTTTGGTTGGCCCCAGCGGCGCCGGCAAGACCACCTTCTTAAACCTGTTGATCCGTCGTGAACTCCCCACCTCCGGTCTGCTCGCGGTCAACCAAAAAAACCTCGCTACCCTGAGGAAAAGTGAAGTTCCGTTACACCGCCGCAGTATCGGGGGTGTCTTTCAAGATTATAAATTATTACCGCAGAAAACAGTCTATGAAAACATCTCTTTTGCCTTAGAGGTCATTGAAACCCGCCCGAAAGAGATTAAAGAGCGTGTTTTCTCCGTCCTTGAATTGGTCTGTTTGCTCAACAAGGCTAATGTCTTCCCTTCCGAATTATCCGGCGGTGAACAACAACGGGTCAGTTTGGCCCGCGCGATTGTGAACCGCCCTCTGCTTCTCCTGGCCGATGAACCAACCGGTAACCTAGATCCGGATACCTCCTGGGGGATTATGGATTTGCTGAAAGAGATTAATAAACGCGGTACCACTGTGGTGATGGCCACTCATAATCGGGAAATCGTCGATCAGCTCCGGAAACGGGTCATCGCTCTGGAACACGGAAAGTTAGTCCGTGACGCTCCAAAAGGAGGTTATACCCTTGAAACTTAGAACCTTTCCCTATTTCTTGCGTGAAGCTTTCCGTAGCCTTTTTCGGAACAGTCTAATTTCTTTGGCCTCTATCGCCATCATTACCATTGCACTCCTCCTTTTTGGTCTGTTTTTTCTCTTTATTGCTAACCTTCAGCACTTGGGTAAGTTGGCTTGGGACCAAGTTGAAATTCGCGTCTTTTTGGAGCAAGAGTACCATACTCCCCAAATAGTCGGTCAGCAACTGGCTGCCCTCCCCGGGGTAAAAAGCGTTAAATTCATCCCCAAGGAGGAAGGGGTCGTCTTCCTGGAACAAATCTTAGGAGAAAAGAACCTCTTCAGTGCGGAGGAGAACCCCTTACCAGATTGCTACCGCCTCTCCCTAACCGAGGCGGCTGAACCGGCTGAGATCGCCCGGCGGGCCGCCGCTCTGTCCGGAGTAGAGGAAGTTGTTTATGGGCAAGCCTTTACCCGGTTTCTCCAGCTCGTTCTCCGCCTGGGCTTGGTGGTCGGCGTTGTCCTTTTATGCCTGACTGTGCTGGCGGTCCTATATTTAGTGATTAATACGATCCAACTGACGGTTTTTGCCCGCCGCCAGGAGATTGAGATCATGAAGCTGGTGGGGGCGACCAATGCTTTTGTGCGTTGGCCTTTTTTACTTGAGGGGCTCATGCTCGGCCTCGGCGGAGCAGTATTAGCCTCCGTACTGTTAACAAAAGGTTACAACATCTTGCTCCAGCAACTTAGCTCCTACAGTCGGTTTATTCCCCTCCTTTCCGGGATCGGGATTAACCGAACGTTGATCCTTGCCTTAACAGCGATGGGGCTCTGTTTCGGCGGGTTGGGTAGCCTTTTTTCCGTTAAAAGGTATCTATAAGTTATATCCTCCTTGCTCCGCACATATGCTCTTAAGGAAAATTAGCCTGCACTGCCAAGGGCGAGCGGAGCAAAGGAGCGGATGGCGTGGTCAAAATCGCCAACAACCGGTTTCTTCCTTGGGTTATGACCTTTTTAATCTTTACAACCCTCTTCAGCCTGGGTTATGAACTTGTCCGGGGGAAATACCGTGATTTTTTCCTCGCCTGCCAGGTGATCCCCTTACTCAAACTCAAATACTACCAACCGCTCAGCCTTTTCCAATTAATCACCCTTTACTGGCAAAGCGGTAATGTCCCTGACCTACTGGCCAGTCTTGGGGATCCCTACACCAGATACCTCAGTCAGCAGGCATATACTAAACTGCTTGAGGAGAATGAAGGAACCTACGGTGGAGTGGGGATTTATCTCGAATATAAAGAAGGCGAACTGATTATTTTTAAACCAATGAAAAATTCACCTGCCGATCGTGCCGGTTTATTACCGGGGGACCGCATTATCGCCATCGATCATCAGCCGACCAAAGAGATGTCTAAAGAGGCAGCCACCGCGAAAATTCTTGGTCCACCCGGGACAAAGGTGGTCCTGTCCATCGCCCGAATTGAGGGTCGGCAGCTGGTGACTAGAGATGTCACCCTCACCCGTGCCCTGATCGACCCTTCGCTGGAATGGGAGATTCGAAATGACCCGGTCGTCGGTCCGATCGGCTGGATCAACCTGACACAATTTTCCGAAAAAACCGCCCAGGACCTGGGCCGGGCGCTAGAGGCGATTGCTCGTGCCCAAGCGGCCGGGCTTGTGTTGGATTTACGTTATAACCCTGGAGGGTTACTGGTTTCGGCAGTGGAAGTCAGCAGTCAACTGCTCCCGTACCGACCAGGAACCCCGCTCGTCTCTTTAAAATACCGTGACGGGCGGACCCAAACATTTACGGCTTATCCGCACCCACATCCACCTTTACCTTTAGTGGTCCTGGTTAATGAGTGGAGCGCCAGTTCCGCCGAGATCGTCGCTAGTGCCATCAAAGATTTGCAAGCCGGGGTACTCGTCGGTAATACAACCTTTGGCAAAGGTTTGGTTCAGGATGTTATCCCGTTGCCAACTGGAGGCGCTTTATATTTAACAGTCGCCACCTATCTAACCGCTGGTGGACACTCGAGCCATCAGACCGGGATCCGTCCGCATGTGGTGGTAACCTTCCCCGAGGCAGCCGGTGCTGCCTCCATACCGCCGGATCTTCGAACCCGTCAAAGGATTGATCACCTACAAACGGAGACAGCGCTCCGCGTTCTTCGGAACCTCATCCGGTCCCGTCAATCCCCGGCGGCTTAAGCTTCTCCTGGTTATCTCCTCTTTAATCGTGTATCCAAATTTGACCACAAGTCTCTTTGTCGCTAGGTAATTTTGTAACTTGAAAAAAACCGGTGGCTTAATGATCCACCGGTTTATGAATTAGCATAAGGAGTGATCTGATGGCGCCTTTACCGCAACCCCACACCCCATCCCCACGAGGCAGGGTTCCTCTACGGATGGGTTTCCATCTCTTGCTAATCCTTATGCTCTTGACCCAAATTATTCTCTTTTCATCTTTGGAAGCACCCCAATCGTCGGCTCCACCCTTCTCCCAGACACCGGTGGCACTCAATAGCCTTACGCCACAGATACTCAGGGGTTTACCGCCCAAACAACCGGCACCCTTGATCCCGCCCCGCTTACCCACACCGGAATCTCCCTTTGGTCAGCGCCCCGCCCTGCCTAGCGGTAAACCGAAAGTAGCGATCATCATTGATGACCTCGGTTTTGTCCGTAAACCAACGGAAGACTTTTGGGAACTGGATATCCCACTAACCTTTGCTGTTCTCCCCGGTGGCCAATACTCACGGCTCCACGCCGAACAGGCTCTGAAACTTAAGCAGGAGGTAATTTTGCATCTCCCTATGGAACCGCTAGACCCGTCGATCGATCCTGGCCCCGGAGTAATCCGCAGTAGTTTTACTCCAAAGGAAGTCTTAGCACAACTGAGAGAGAATCTGCAAGCCGTCCCCGGCATTATTGGGGTCAATAACCATATGGGCTCGAAAGGAACTCAGGATCCGGCCCTTTTACAGCTGATTATGCAGGAATTAAAGGAGCATGGTCTTTTTTTCATCGATAGTATGACGATCGATGCTTCCTTAGCGGCCAAGATCGCCCGTGCGATGGGAGTACCGACGGCAAGGCGCGATGTCTTTCTGGATGGGTTAGGAATCGAAGGTATTCCCGGACAGGTCAGAATCCTCATTGAAAAAGCCCTTGCTCGAGGAACAGCGATCGGGATTGCACACACCCGTCCGGGCGTCGCCCAAGCAATCGCTGACTGTCTGCCCCTTTTCGCTGAGGCACAGGTGGAATTGGTTCATATTTCGGCGTTAGTTGAATAAGATGTGAACTTCCAATCTGAAGACAGGAATTCTAGGCTTGACCGTCGAATCGCGAATGTATGTTCGGAAGATTGCATTCGTATTTCCTTTTTGCTATACTTCTTTTAACTTAATAAAAGTTTTGCGCGGGTTGTAGCGAACAAAGATTCCGAGACGGCCGGCAAACTAGAATTTCGATCGTCAAAGACGAGCACAACCCCGAAAGTTTAATTAACCTCAGCGGAGTGAAGATGATGAACACCTTTAAGCTGGTTGCGCCCTACAGCATGAGTGGGGATCAACCGGAAGCGGTTGAAAGGCTAACAACCGGATTAAAACGGGGTGACCGGAGCCAGGTTTTATTAGGCGTCACCGGTTCCGGGAAGACTTTTACCATGGCCAACATTGTCGCGCGGATGAACCGTCCGACGTTGGTGATTGCCCATAATAAAACCTTAGCTGCCCAGTTATACAGTGAATTTAAAGAGTTTTTTCCGGAAAACGCCGTCCATTATTTCGTTAGCTATTATGATTATTACCAACCGGAAGCTTATATTCCGCAGTCCGATACCTATATTGAGAAAGATGCTAGTATCAACGATGAGATCGACCGGCTGCGCCATGCTTCAACCTCCGCCTTATTCGAACGCCGCGATGTCTTAATCGTGGCTAGTGTCTCCTGTATCTATGGACTGGGTTCACCAGAAGATTACCAGGGAATGACACTCTCGCTCCAGCATGGCGATTTCCGTGACCGAGACAAAATTCTCCGGCGCTTAGTCGGCATTCAATATACCCGTAATGACATTGGTTTTACCCGCGGGACTTTTCGGGTGCGGGGCGATGTCATCGAAATCATTCCGGTGTATAGCGAAACCTTGTTTAGAATTGAATTGTTCGGTGATGAGGTAGAGAGGATCTTGGAAGTCGATCCTCTGACCGGCGAAATATTGGGGGAAAAAGAGACGATCACGATTTACCCGGCAACCCACTACATTACCAGTGAGGAAAGGATGAAGCAAGCCATTGCTTCGATCGAAGAGGAACTGGAGCAAGAACTGGCCCGTCTCCGGCAAGAGGGTAAGCTACTAGAGGCGCAACGTTTAGAACAACGCACCCGGTTTGACCTTGAAATGCTACAGGAGGTCGGTTACTGTCAGGGCATAGAGAACTACTCCCGCCATCTAACCGGAAGAAGACCAGGGGAAGCCCCGGCAACGCTCCTTGATTATTTTCCCGGTGATTTTCTCCTCTTCATTGATGAATCCCATGTCACGATCCCGCAGATTCGAGCGATGTACGCCGGTGACCGTTCCCGTAAGGAAACTTTAATTCAGTACGGTTTTCGTTTACCGTCAGCGCTCGATAACCGTCCTTTACGGTTTGAAGAGTTTGAGAATGCCATCAACCAGGTAATTTATGTCTCCGCCACCCCAGCCCCTTATGAACTACAACAGGCAGAGCAAGTAGTAGAGCAGGTGATCCGCCCGACCGGCTTAGTTGATCCGGAGATCGAAATCCGGCCGGTGAAGGGACAAGTCGACGATTTGATGGAGGAGATCCGGATCCGGGTGGACAAGCAAGAACGGGTTCTGGTCACCACCCTAACCAAACGGATGGCGGAAGATTTAACCGAATACCTTGAGGAGGCCGGTTTTAAGGTCCGGTACCTCCATTCCGAAATTCATACTCTCGATCGGGTCGCCATTCTTCGCGACCTCCGACTCGGCAAGTTCGATGTATTGGTCGGTATTAACTTGCTGCGGGAGGGTTTGGATCTCCCTGAAGTAACTTTGGTCGCGATCCTGGATGCCGATAAAGAAGGTTTTCTCCGTTCGGAAACGACGTTAATTCAGATCATCGGTCGGGCTGCCCGCAACGTGGATGGCAAAGTAATTATGTATGCCGATCAGATCACTGAGTCCATGGACCGGGCGATTAAAGAAACCAACCGGCGCCGGGCCAAACAACTTCGCTTTAACCAAGAACATAACATTACCCCGGAAACCATCCGGAAAGCGGTTCATGATCTGATCAGCGCCGAACAAGTAGCGGAGGAAAAGATCACCTATCAGGTGAAACAGCAACGGTTAACCCTCGCCGAAATCGAAGAAAAGATTAACCGCCTGGAAGAAGAGATGTTGGCCGCCGCCGGTCGCCTGGAATTTGAACTCGCCGCCCAACTTCGTGATGAAATAAAGGAATGGCGCAAACTACTGGAGGAATAAACGTGAGTAAGGACCGGATTATTATCAAAGGTGCCCGCGTGCACAATTTAAAGAATATAGATGTGGAGATTCCCCGGAACCAACTTGTGGTAATTACCGGTCTCTCCGGTTCGGGCAAATCTTCACTGGCTTTTGATACTATCTACGCCGAAGGACAACGGCGTTATGTCGAGTCCCTCTCTGCTTACGCCCGTCAGTTTTTAGGGCAGATGGACAAGCCGGATGTCGACTACCTGGAAGGCCTTTCGCCGGCCATTTCGATCGACCAAAAAACCACTTCCAATAATCCCCGCTCCACCGTGGGGACAGTTACAGAGATTTATGACTATTTACGCTTGCTCTACGCCCGGATTGGTCATCCGTATTGTCCGGATTGTGGCCACGAGATTACCAAGCAAACCGTCGAACAGATTGTGGATCAGGTAATAACACTCCCGGCCCAAACCAGGTTTCAGGTTCTTG
Organism: Bacillota bacterium; assembly: GCA_012727535.1. Classification (GTDB taxonomy): domain Bacteria; phylum Bacillota; class UBA4882; order UBA10575; family UBA10575; genus JAAYGU01. The sequence continues at coordinate 36,782 of JAAYGU010000069.1, forward strand.
CCCCAGTAGTGCGCGGGCGAAAAGGCGAATACAGTAAATTGTTTTCTGACCTAAGCAAAGAGGGTTTCACCCGGGTCCGTGTTGACGGGGAAATCCGCCTCCTCGAAGAAGAAATAACCCTGGCCCGGTATAAACAACACTGGATTGAGGTGGTTGTCGACCGGCTAATCCTGCGTCCCGGTATAGAGCAGCGGCTCGCCGATTCCCTCGAGACCGCTCTTAAGCTCGGTAAGGGCTTGGTCATTATCTCCACCGAACAGCAGGACCATTTGTTCAGCGAAAATTTTGCCTGCCCGGATTGCGGCTTCAGCTTTGAAGAATTCACACCCCGGATGTTCTCGTTTAACTCCCCTTACGGTGCCTGCCCGTCCTGTGACGGTTTAGGTTTTAAGATGGAGATTGACCCGGAAAAAGTACTGGATCCGGAAAAATCAGTCGCCGAAGGAGGGGTACGCCCCTGGAGTTCCCACCGGAGTTCCTGGTCACTACAGTACTTGACCAGTGTCGCAAAGTTTTATGGGTTAGATCCGAGCCTGCCTCTAAAGGAAGCAACACCAACTCAGCGTGAAGCGCTACTCTATGGTTCGGGTAATGACAAAATTCCGGTTGTCTACCGGAATAAGGACGGTCGTGAGTGGCGGCAGCAGGCCCGGTTTGAAGGGATCGTCAACAATCTGAACCGCCGTTACCGTGAAACCAATTCGGAATATATGCGCCGCGAAATAGAGGATAAATATATGACCATTCGCGCTTGTACCACCTGTGCCGGTACCCGGTTGCGCCGGGAAAGCCTGGCGGTGAAGGTCGGCGGTCTGAATATCAGTGAATTAACCGCCCTGTCCATTACCGAAGTACACTCTTTTTTAGCCAATTTAGAACTCTCCGAGAAAGAAAGAGTGATTGCCCGCCAGATCCAGAAAGAACTTGACCAACGGCTGAGATTCTTAATCGATGTCGGTCTGGAGTATCTGACGCTCGATCGGACCTCCGGGACCCTCTCAGGCGGGGAAGCGCAACGCATCCGTCTGGCCACCCAGATCGGTTCGGCTCTGGTGGGAGTCTTATATATTCTTGATGAACCAAGCATCGGTTTACACCAAAGAGATAATCAGCGCCTCATTGACAGTTTGAAAGGCCTCCGTGATTTAGGAAATACGCTGATCGTCGTGGAGCACGATGAAGAGATGATTCGGTCGGCCGATTATATTATCGATATCGGACCGGGGGCCGGTGCCCACGGCGGGGAGATTGTGGCCGCCGGAAAACTACCGGCCATTACTAATTGTCCGTCCTCGCTAACCGGCGCTTATCTCTCTGGAAGACGCCGGATCCCAGTCCTCGCGAGCCGCCGGACCGGCAATGGGCACTGGCTAAAGATTAAAGGCGCCCGTGAGCATAATTTAAAGAATATCGACGTGGCAATTCCCTTAGGCTGTTTTGTCGCCGTCACCGGCGTCTCCGGTTCGGGAAAGAGTACTTTGGTCAATGAAATTCTCTACCCAGTACTGGCCACCAAACTCAACCGGGCCACTACACTCACTCCTGGCTCCCACGAAACCATTGAAGGACTTGAGTTTTTGGAAAAAGTGATCAATATCGATCAGTCCCCGATCGGACGAACCCCCCGCTCAAACCCGGCTACTTACACCGGAGTCTTCGATGAGATCAGGTCCGTCTTTGCCGAAACACCAGATGCGAAAGTACGGGGTTATAAGCCGGGACGCTTCTCCTTTAATGTTAAAGGCGGACGCTGCGAAGCCTGTACCGGGGATGGGATTGTCAAAATTGAGATGCATTTTCTGCCTGATGTGTATGTACCCTGCGAAGTCTGTAAAGGAAAACGGTACAACCGGGAAACGCTCGAAGTAAAGTTTAGGGGGAAAACAATCGCCGACATTCTAGCAATGACGGTTGAAGAAGCTTTAGAGTTTTTCCAAAATCACCCGCGCATTAAACGGCGCTTACAGACTCTATATGATGTTGGTCTAGGCTATATCAAATTAGGTCAGCCGGCCACTACCCTCTCCGGGGGAGAAGCCCAACGCGTTAAACTCTCCACCGAGCTGGCGAAGCGCAGTAATGGGCGGACCTTCTATATTTTGGATGAGCCGACCACCGGTCTCCATTTTGCTGATGTGGAAAAGCTGCTTCAGATCCTCGAACGCTTAGTCGATAGCGGTAATACAGTCCTGGTGATCGAACATAACCTAGATGTCATCAAAACCGCGGACTATCTAATCGATCTCGGACCGGAGGGCGGTGACCGCGGTGGACAAGTAGTCGCCACCGGTACGCCGGAAGAACTGGCCGCCCATCCGACATCCTATACCGGGCATTTTCTCCGGCAAGTTTTGTCCGAGAAAATAACCCCGGAAATGCTGCAAATCTCAAATTAAGGAGGTAATAATTTGAAACAGCAGGAAATAATTTTAAGGTATGGTAATAACCCGCACCAAATCCCGGCACGGATCTACTGCAAAGAAGGCACTTTACCATTAACCGTGCTGAACGGTAGTCCCGGTTATATTAATCTCTTGGATGCCCTCAACTCCTGGCAGCTCGTCCGGGAACTGGATGAAGCGCTTGCTTTGCCGGCGGCCGCCTCCTTCAAACATGTCAGCCCAGCCGGAGTAGGGGTAGGTTTACCTGTCAACGAGACTTTACGCCAAGCCTACCAACCAGGAGAGCTCGAACTTTCACCTCTGGCCTCTGCCTATCTACGCGCCCGTTGTGCCGACCGGGTCGCCTCCTTCGGGGATTGGATCGCTTTAAGCCGTCAGGTTGATCTACCCACGGCACAGTTGATCGCGCGAGAAGTCTCGGATGGGGTTATTGCTCCCGCTTATGAACCGGAAGCTTTGGAAGTACTCAAAGCTAAGAAAAGAGGAAACTACGTTGTGCTGGCCATTGATCCGGAGTATGAACCCCGAGAGATTGAAACCCGTGACGTGTTCGGTATTACTTTTGAACAGAAGCGGAATAATGTTAAGATCAATGAAACCCTACTGCAAAAGGTCGTGACGGCCAACCAAGAGCTTCCCAGCTCCGCCCAACGTGATCTCATCATTGCTCTCATTACCCTCAAATACACCCAGTCCAATTCGGTCTGTTTTGCCTATGACGGACAAGCGATCGGGGTGGGGGCCGGCCAGCAGTCGCGGATTCTTTGCACCCGTTTAGCGGCCGCCAAGGCCGAAAATTGGTTCTTGCGCCAACACCCGGCAGTATTGAACCTACCGTTCAAGGAAGGACTTTCGCGGGCGGAACGGGATAATGCGATTGACCTTTACTTGCGGGAAAATTTAAACCCAATCGAGGAACAGTTCTGGCAGAAAAACTTTCAACAGGTTCCCGCGCGTTTATCCACTGCTGACAAGCGAGCTTGGCTTAAGAAGTTTCACGAAACCGCCCTCGCTTCCGATGCTTTCTTCCCCTTCCGCGATAATATCGACCGGGCCGCCGAATGCGGAGTCAAATACATCGCCCAGCCCGGTGGCTCAATCCGGGATCAAGAAGTGATCGACGCCTGTAACGAATACCAAATGGTCATGGTCTTTACCGGGGTACGTTTATTCCATCACTAATTCTCGCCGCTTGGTATTGGCCGCTCATCGCTGGTCATTCTCACCATTCTGCCCCAGCTAGGAAAAGCTTTCAAAGACTATCTTTTATTACAAGTGATGAGCAACCAACATAGAAGTATTTTCTAACCAGTCTCTGTGGGCTCCGTAATAAAGAATAAGGGACAGTTCCGGTTAAACCGAGAATGTCCCTTGTTTGCTCCTCAGAACAGATTCTAAATTCAGCTAGATTTCTTTTTGGTAAATCCGATAGATCCGATAGAGCTTTCCGCCGGCCCCTTCAACCGACCGGATCGACTCCCGATTCATCTCTGCAATGGCCGACCCTTCCCCGTAGGTATAACCTTTACGGCGCGCTTCCAACATTAAACGATGAAAAACCGCACCGTTCACCGCTTTATTACGGTATTTGGGGACAACAAACTGGATAAAGACCCGCGCCCCAGTGATTTTACGCCGATACCACAGATACTTTGCCCAACCGAAAGGTAATAAACGACCGTTCAACTTTTTCATTACTTGATTGTAGTCAGGCAAAGCAACAACAAAGCCGATCGGCTCTTCTCCAGACCGGGCAATATATACCAAGTCCGGATCCATATACTGGGCTAAAGTCCGCACCTCCGCCCGGATCTCCGCTAAAGAAGGCGGTGTCAAATGCCCCCAAGAAGCCGGCATCGCCAAGTCAAGGATCTTTTTAATATCCCTAATTTCCCGTTCCATCTGCCGTCGGTCGAAACGGTCGATGTGAAAACCGAATTTTTTCATCGCATAGGCGACCACTCGACCAAACCGCTGCTCATCTAGCTGTTCAACATCAAAATGATAAGCAAATAAGTCCATCAGCTTGACAAAACCATAATCGGTAAAAAGTCGTTCATAATAAGGTGGGTTGTAGGAGTTCATTAAGACTGGAGGACCGTCAAACCCCTTGATTAAAATCCCGCGGTTATCATCCCCATTAGTGGGGGAAACCGGCCCGACGACCTGTGTTAAGCCTCTCTGCCGCAACCAAGTGGTTGCTGTCTCAAATAAAGCGTTGGCAACCGTTTGCTCCTCGATCGATTCAAAGAGACTAAAATATCCTTCGTTTTTCCCTTTTTCCCGAATAAGCTTTGAATTAACCCCAACCAGAATCCGCCCAACCACTTGCCCATCCTTTAAAGCTAAAAAGAAAGCGTGTGGTTCCCCTGGGGCCAACAAGGGATTATCCTTCCCTTGCAAGGTCCGAAGGAAAGAGGTCCGCAACGGCGGTACCCAGTACGGATCATTTTTATACAACTCCCAGGGTAAATCAACAAATCTTTTTAATCCGCGTGCATCATAGATTTCTTCAATTTTAATCATCTTGATTGCTCCTATCGGTTGATCATGGCATTAATAACCAGGCAATGGCAAAACCTAAATAGTTGCCAACCGCATACCCTACCAATCCGCAAGTTAAACCCGGAATAATTACTTCCCGGTTGTCCAGCGCTTCCGCCACCGGACCAATGAAAGCCGGCCCAAAAATACCAGCGGTTGAGGTAATAATTGCCGTATCGGTATCTATTCGGAAGAAATAAGCCAATACGAAATGGATAATAATCGCCGTCGTCATCACAAAAGCTGTATACAGAAAAACCAGAGAGGAGGAGGCCACCAACTCGTGTAAATTAATGTTCGTCCCCAAGGCCAGCGAAAAGACGAGCAATGCATACTGGCCAGCTTCATAGGTGCCCGGTATCTCCCGAACTTTCCGCAGAAAGGAAGCAGCAATCCCCAAAGTAGTCAACATCAGCATAACAACACTAACCTCGATCCGGCCAGTGAGAACTATGGAGGTAGCCACACTAAGGGCCACGATTACCAATGACAAGAGCACTGCGAAGACCAAACTCCACCGGCCTGTCTCCTCTTTGGTTGCCGCGACTTGCGGGGCGGGGCTTGTCCCGGTGAATGCTGGTAAAAATCTACTGGACAACCATTTGGCCCCAGTAATCAAAAAGAGAAAATAAAGCCCGCCTAAGATTGCATCTGCTGTGTTGGTAAGGATCAATGTCCCTTCGTTGACTTTTAGCCCCATTCCGATCGCCATTAGATTGGGAGTACCGCCGGTGTAAACCCCGATCAACATCCCAGATATTTTCCAGTATTCGTCAACAAGTCCAGCAAACAAATAACCAGCTAAAAGCGCACTAGCCATGGCGGCCACTATTACCAAGAGAAAAGAGATGATTGTCTTTTTCGCTAATCTGAACCAACTTTTAAAATCCGTGGCAAAAAGGATCAACGGAATAGCTACTGGAACGGAATATTCCGACAGTGAAAAGGCCAATTGTCGATCAATGGGAAGAAAGCTAAGATTACCTAAGATAATTCCGATTACGTAGCACAGAAGAATCGGACTAATGATACCCAATTTTTTCCATTTTTCCAGCGCTTTCGTAATGAAATAGGGCATCACCAAATAAAAGACAACTTGTAAAACCTGCAACTCATCCCTTCTTTCTGGTTTTTTATTAGATTCTATAATTATATGTATCATTCTGTCAAGGTAAAACCAGAGACAACTTAACTTATCAAGATTCAGGCTGTTGCTTTGCCGGTTCTCACCAAAGCAAATTAAAGCACTTTTACTCACCAGCGCTGCTCCCGATAATTATAAACAAACTTTACAGATCGGATTTAATGTCATATAATTCGTAATGAGTATCGACAACGGCGGGAAGGAGCTAGGAGATGATTAAGCATCTGCTTTTTGATTTGGATGGAACCTTACTCCCGATTGATCTGGATTTCTTTTTTCAGGATTACTTATCGGCCCTAAGTGCCAAATTCACCGCCTTTATCCCGGCCGACGAGTTTAAAGAGAAACTGATTGCCAGTACAATGGCGATGGTCCGTAACCAGGATCCCAGCCTCACCAATGAAGAGGTTTTCTGGCAAGACTTTCCCTCCCGGATCGGGTTTTCCCGCGCTTTCCTCGAACCAATTCTACTCAACTTCTATCAGAATGAGTATTGTGCTTTGGGCGACAATATCCCTGCCACGGGTCAGATTCGCGAGTTGCTCACCTTTGCTATAGCGAAAGGTTTTAAGATTACGATCGCAACCAATCCGATCTTCCCCCATTATGCCCTCATCGAACGGCTCTCCTGGATTAACTGCCACGATTTACCTTATCAGATAGTGACCTCCATGGAACGGATGCATTTTTGTAAACCCAATCCTGCCTATTATCAAGAAATTCTTGAGCTACTCGGCGCAAAGGCTGAGGAATGTTTAATGATCGGCAATGATGTCGAAGAAGATATGGTCGCCGCCACCCTGGGGATCAAAACCTGTTTGGTCACTGATCTTCTGATCAGTCGGGACCAATTACAGATTGAGCCGGACTATCGCTGCCGGCTCACTGAAGTGAAGTCAATCATTGACCGCTTATCACAGAATAGTGATTGTCGCGTACATCCTTCTGGCGAATAAAGATTGACGCGTAACGCATACGCCTTTCTGGCATAGTAACCAAAGCACGCAAAGCAACACTCGAACAGCCGTTGGTCTTTTGTTTCCACAGATCAGTAGGAACAAAGAAAAAAGATCTGAAAACAGATCTTTTTTCTTTTCACCTTGGGAAAAGTCGGTTTGCTTATGAGGTTCCCGCTAACACTATCCTCACCTAAAAAGCGGGTACAATATCCCCCTGATAATTTTCGAGCAAATATGCTTTAACCTCACTACTGTTCAGCGCCTTTGCCAACTTTTGCAAGGCCGGATCGTTTTTATCTTTTTCCCGCACCGCTAAGACATTGGCATAAGGAGACTCGCTGCCCTCAATCAACAAGGCATCCCTAGTCGGTACCAATTGGGCCGGAAGCGCATAGTTCGTATTGATCACCGCCAAATCAACTTCGGCTAAAATCCGCGGTAGTTGAGCTGCTTCTAATGGTTTAACCTGCAATTTCTTCGGGTTCTTGACAATATCCAGTTCGGTAGCGGCTAACCCAACACCCTTTCTCAACTCAATTAACTGCGCCTGTTCTAAGAGCAAGAGGGCGCGCCCACAGTTTGTCGGATCATTGGGAACGGCAACGACAGCCCGGTCCTTTAATTCCGCCAATGAAGTGATCTTTTTCGAATAGACGCCCATTGGTTCGATATGCACTTTGGCAATGTAAGTTAACGCCAGGCGGTGATCCTGCGCAAACTGTTCAAGATAAGGGATGTGTTGGAAAAAGTTGGCATCCAATTCTCCTTCCGCTAGAGCTAAGTTGGGTTGGACGTAATCTTGAAACTCGATTATTTCAAGCTCAATTCCCTCTTGCGCTAAAAGTGGTTTAATTACGGCCAGAATCTCTGCATGCGGTGTAGGTGAGGCCCCTACTTTCAAAACCGTCACCCCGGCGGAAAATAGGGACGAAAGTCCGAACAGCCCAACCAATAATACCAAGCACACCACCAAACACCATCTTTTATTCATCTCTTCCCCCTCCAGTCTTTTCCTCATTATTTTCGTCTGCCCTCTGCAGTGGGCTTTTTACCATGTTTTTTGATTTGCCCCCCTGTACTCTTTCTGAGTGGATACTACGTTAAACGCCTCTGTTTAAACCAGCTAACGGCGGTTCAAGCGGGCGGCCAACCAGCTGCCAAAGGATTGGAGCCCTTGGACAATTGCTACCAAAACCACCACTGTCAGCAGCATGACATCCCCCCGGAAGCGTTGGTATCCGTAACGAATTGATAAATCCCCAAGTCCACCGCCGCCTACGGCACCAGCCATCGCCGAGTAACCGATCAGATTAACCGCCACCATCGTCAAGCCTAGAATTAGTCCCGGCACTGCCTCCGGAATCAAAACTTTGGTAATGATCTGACCAGTGGTGGCACCGATCGCTTGTGCCGCCTCAATCACTCCCCGGTCAATTTCGAGCAAAGCCGACTCCACTACCCGGGCTACAAACGTGATCGCACTGACCGTTAAAGGAACGATTGCCCCAGCCGTCCCGATGGAGGTTCCTACCACCAGACGGGTAAAAGGAATGATTGCCACTAAAAGAATAATAAAAGGTAGGGAGCGCCCAATATTTATGATGGTCGACAATATTTTATGAATTACCGGAGCCGGTTTAATATGACGCGGTTCAGTAATCACTAAAACAAGACCCAATGGGATTCCGAACAGGGCAGATAATACCAGGGAGGCCCCAACCATATATAAGGTTTCCCCTAAGGCCTTAAGCAGTAGGTTCCACACTATTCAACACCTCCAGCTTTAACCCCTGGTCCTCAAGGAACTCCATGGCTGCCTCGATCTTTTGGCTTTCTCCCATCAAATCGATGATCAGAGAACCAAAGGGGGTATTTTTAATATAATCCAGATTAGCATAGATGATATTGACATCAACTTGAAATTTCCGGATCAAAGAGGAGATCACCGGTTCGCCGGCGACATCGCCGATAAAGGAAATCCGGACAGTTTTCCCGGCGCAATTCTGGTCATCCATAATTAAAGCCCGCTCTTTAATTTCCGCCGGAATCTCAGTCGGCAGAACACTCTTCATAAAACGGCGGGCCGTCGGAGTCCGGGGACGGGCAAAGAGATCGACGACCGGTCCCTGTTCGACAATGCGTCCGTCTTCGATTACAGCGACGGTATCACAGATGTCCTTAATGACATTCATCTGATGAGTAATCAGCACGATTGTTAAGTTAAAACGTTGATTGACATCTTGCAGCAGTCCCAAGATCGACTTCGTGGTCTCCGGATCCAAGGCCGAGGTGGCCTCATCACAGAGGAGAACCTCCGGGTTATTCGCCAATGCACGGGCAATCCCCACACGTTGTTTTTGTCCGCCGCTTAACTCCGCCGGATAAGCGGAGATTTTATCGGAAAGCCCAACTAAATCAATTAAGGAGAGGACCCGCTCTTTGATCTCAGACCGTTTAACCCCGGCAATTTCCAAGGGGAAAGCAATATTACCATAAACTGTGCGGGAAGAAAGGAGGTTAAAATGTTGGAAGATCATCCCGATTTTTCTTCTGGTCTTCCGCAGCTCCTTCCCCTTCAATTTTGTAATCTCCTGTCCGGCGATGGTGATCGTTCCCGACTGGGGAACCTCCAGTTTATTAATACACCGGATCAGAGTACTCTTCCCGGCACCGCTTAACCCAATAATGCCAAATATTTCACCTTTGTTAATCTGTAAACTTACGTTATCCAGAGCAACTACCCGTTTCTCACCCTGTCCATAGATTTTCGTAACATTCGCTAATTCAATCATCACTTGTGGCATCTTCGCCCACCTCTCCGCAGACCAATCTGGACGACTCAACCTGGAAAAGGATCCGAGCATCCGGGGCCTTCGTCTCAAGTGACGGCTGCTAATTTATTTTTATATTTATAAAATGAAAACGTATTAAGTTAGGGTTATTGTACCTGATCGGTCCTTACGCTGTCAATAACAGCAACTTTAAAAAGAAAATACCATTCCTAAATTATACGGCCGTTCTATGGCTCTATCATTTCCTATTGAAACAACATAGTGTAAAATTGTTGTAGGATAAAAATAAACAAGAGATCATCCTTTTGGTAATCCGCCATTGAATCTTTATTAAAACTATGATAAGTTTGTAGATAAAGACTATCTCCCCACTGCATATTTATGATTTTGGAAGAAGGGAACATCGATTGAAAACTCACATTATTACCGATAGCGCCAGTGACCTCCCAGCTCAAATCATTGCCGATTATCAGATCGAGGTCTTTCCGTTTACTTTGCTCCTTAACGACCAAGAATATTTGGACGGTGTGACGATCTCCACAGAACAGCTTTATCAGTTAATGCGCGCCGGCCATACACCAAAAACTTCCCAGGTAAATCCGCAGATCATGCGGGACTCTTTCCTGCAACATGCGCAAAAAGGAGAAGCCTGTATTTATATCTCATTTTCCGCTGCGATGTCCGGTACCTATCAGACCAGTCTACTCGTTGCCCGGGAAGTTAAAGCCTTATATCCGGACTTTGATATTGAAATCATCGACAGCAAAGGGGGCTCCTTGGCGACCGGACTGGTTGTTTACCAGGCCGCCCGCTTGGCCCAGAACGGAGTGGCCAAAGCGGAAATCGTCCGTTTTATTAAAAACCAGACTTCCCATATGGAGCATATTTTTACGGTTGACAATTTAGAATCCTTATTCCGGGGTGGTCGGCTTAGCCGCTCCGGAGCAATTATTGGTAATATTCTCAATATCAAACCGGTACTTCATGTGGTCGATGGCAGTATCCTACTTCTCCAGAAAGTACGCGGGAAAAAAAGGGCACTCGAAAAAATAGTCGAGATCATGGAGAGTAAATGCTTGAAGACCAAAGACCAGATTATTGGGATTACTCACGCCGATGATTTAGAAAGCGCGCTGAGTTTGAAGGCACTCATCCAAGAAAGGTTTGGTTTTAACCGGTTTATGATTAATCTCATCGGCAGCGTGCTCGGTGCTCATATTGGCATTGGGGGCGTTGGCCTTTTTTTCCCACTGAAATTTTTTACGCTCTAGAAAACTAAAGAATTAATCGGTCCTCAATTACCAATAAGAAGGCTACCTTGGGCTCAAGGTAGCCTTTTCTCTTCTTTATCTGTTGAAGCAGATAAGCATATGCCCTCCTGGGGGGAATTAAAGAACAGCGCAAAAATCCGTCCAAGTTTATTCAAGTACTTCGCTGTCTTCATCTTTCATGTATTTACGCATGATCTGGATGAGTTTCTCCGCATACCGCGGATCTTCGGCATAACCACTCCTTTGAATCTGCCGGACATACAATTCCGGGTCATAAGCCACCTGCAAAGCTGCTTGGTACCGTTTGTTTTCTGTGATTAGTCGCGCATAATCCTCGAAAGATTCTTCATAATTATGGTAGGCCCTGAACTTGTGAAGCTTTTTTACTGCTCTTCCGTTGATATACTCAAGATCATAAGCCATTACGCTGCCCGCCGGACCCTCTCCTTTAATATTAAAGAGATTAAAGGAATTACGTCCGGTAGTGAGATCAGTGACCGGCTTTCGTAACCAGCCGGTCTCCAGGGCGGCTTGGGCAATAATTGCTTTCCAGGGTAACCCATAGATTTCGTTAATCAGCAGGGCAGAAGGTTTAAAGGTTTGAACAAATCTTTCCGGAGTCAATGTTTTTTCCTCCTGTACCATGTTTTCGGGTTTTCACCATCGACCAACCCTCTGGGATATAGTGGTATTTCATCCTTTTAACAATGGTTAGTTAACTACATTATATGACCAACGGGCCGACAAAGCTAAAGTTTATAAGTCTATCTTTTCAGGCCTTTGCCCTGTTTTCGATTGTTGGTCACAGTTAAAATCAGCTGGAGAGTAGCCCTAGAAAATCGGTCTGTGGCTTACTACCAAAATCTGATTTCTTTCTAAAAGATGACGGATCTTTTGGTATAATAATTATCATCGGCAACCATATCGTAACAAAAATGGCGGGGAGGTCTAAAATGAAGAAAATTATTACCGGCTTGTCTCTGCTCTTCTTTTTAAGCTTCGTTGGTTATAAGGTAATTGAGCGCATCAACTGGCAAAACCAGGAGCAACCAACTCAAGCCCGTTACCAAGCGACCACAGTGGTTAAAGTTTGGCCCACGCGCGCTCAATTATTGCGCGAGACCTTAAAAACTGTTGGGGAAATTATCACGGTCGAGGAGGCTCTGGTTCAGCCCCGCGTCAGCGGCCAATTGCTCCGCATTTTAGTCAAAGAAGGAGAGCACGTTGAAGCTGGTCAGCTTTTAGCAGAGATTGACGATCGCACGCTTCAAGTCCAATTGCTTCAGTCGGAGCATAATTTAGCTATCCTCACCACAAATCTTAACCAGGCCCTCCTCCGACTGGAACAGGCAGCCGCAGAAAAAGAACGGTACAGCGAACTATTAGACCACCGGTACATATCGCAACGGGAGTTTGAACAGATCGAAAGCACTTACTTATCTGCCCAAACCGCCTGGCAAGTCTTAACCGAACAACTCGCTACTGCCCAGGCCAACCATGAACTACTCGAGCTTCAGTTAACACAGGCGAAAATACATAGCCCTCTCTCTGGCTTTGTTCTCAAGCAACATGTTGCCGCCGGTATGAATGTTTCCCCCGGAACCACCTTGTTTACTATTGCACCCCTAAACCGGGTTAAGCTGAAATTCCATTTGGATCAGCGAGAAGCTACTAAAGTCGAGAGCGGAACACGCATCGAATTTACGACGGATGCTCTGCCCGGCCAGCTCTTTACCGGCCGCATCCAAAAGTCATCTCCGGTTTATGAACCAACCACGCGCACACTCGGTTTTACCGCTATTTTGCCCAATGAGCCGCTCAAACTGGAGCCAGGAATGTTCGGGACGGTAGCGATCATCCTCCAGAGCAGTCACCGAGCGATCACCGTTCCCCAGGAGGCTTTGGTGACCTTGCAAGGCCAAAATGGAGTTTTTGTTGTTGATGCCACCCAGACCGCCCGGTTTAAACCGGTGGAAACGGGAATGATCGTCGATCATTTAGTGGAGATTACTTCTGGGTTAGAAGAAGGAGAAGCGGTGGTGATCATTGGCCAAGCCCGCCTCCGTGACCAACAAAAAGTCGAAGTCCTGGTGGATGAGGAAAACCCGATCGAAATTCAACAGCAGAACACGACTACCGGCGGGGAGGGAAGCTGATGAATCTTACGTCGCTCTGTATTAGACGCCCAGTGACCACAACCATGATCTTCTTGATCCTGGTCTTGCTCGGTCTCTTTAACAGTACACGGATGCCGATTGATCTGTATCCAGATATTGCTTCTCCCGCGGTCAATATTAGCACCACTTACTCCGGGGCTGGTCCTGAAGAAGTAGAACAGCTGGTTACCATTCCGATTGAACAAGCAGTCGCCACCGTGAACCGGGTGACTGCTGTAACCTCTTCCTCGCAAGAAGGCCGCTCGTGGGTGACTGTCTACTTTGATTGGGGGATCAACCTTGAGCAAAGCATTGACGAAATCCGTACCAACCTGGACCGGGTTGCTAGGCGGCTTCCAGATCAGGCCGGGACCCCAACGATTAATCGTTATGATCCATCGACCGCCCCCATTATGACCATTGGCCTCTCCGGCCAAATGGACGAGTCCTTCCTCCGTACCATCGCCGAAAATGAGATCAGCCCTGAGTTACAAAAGATTGACGGTCTCGCTAATGTTGAGGTCCGGGGTGGACGGAACCGTCGCATTGCCATAGAACTGAAACGAGAACGGTTGGCGGCTTTCGGGATTACCATCAACCAAGTCGCTTCGGCGATCCGCAGCGAGAATATTATTCTGCCCGCCGGCAGTCTGGAGACTGAAACTAGTCAACTTTTGTTACGGACCAGTGGCAAGCTGGAAAGCGTCGCCGACCTCAAGAAGATCATAGTGGCCTACCGGAATAATATCCCTCTCTTCCTGCGGGACTTAGGAACAGTAGAAGAAACGTTAACCGGCACGGAAACACTGGTCCGCATCGACCGACAACCGGGTATCGTTTTATCGCTCCAAAAACAGTCCGGTGCCAATACGGTGGCGGTCGCGAATGAAGTGTATACCATTCTTTCCAGGCTCCAAAACAAATATCCAGAATTGAACCTCCGGGTCTTAAATGATACGTCGACTTTTATCCGCGAGTCGGTAGGTGGCGTCGCCAATGCTGCGCTCTGGGGTGCCCTGCTCGCCGGGTTGGTCCTGCTGTTTTTCTTACAAGACTGGCGGGCAACCTTAATCGCCGGAGTAGTCATGCCAGTTTCCATCCTGGCTACTTTAGTAATTGCCTATTTCTTTAAAATGACCCTTAATACGATCTCCCTAGGGGGCCTCGCCCTCGGTGTCGGGATGTTAGTTGATAATACCGTCGTGGTGATCGATAATATCTTCCGCAAACTGGAGAATCCCGACCTAAACCCCGCCGAGGCAGCCTTAGAAGGAACCAACGAAATGCGGTTGGCTCTGCTGGCTTCGACACTGACTACGGTTTGTGTCTTTTTTCCCGTTATTTATCTCTCCGGGCGCACCGGGATTGTTTTTAAAGAACTCGCCTACATGGTAATCTTCTCCCTCCTCTGTTCCTATGTGGTAGCCGTTACACTGGTCCCCATGTTGAGCGCTAAATATTTACAACCAAACGGCCATCGCCACCTGGAACAAAAGGAGAGTTATTTGTTAACTATACAAAAGCAGTGGGAGCATTCCTACCGAAACCTCCTCGCCTGGTGCCTAGAGCATAAGACACTGGTCGTCCTCGGCTGTCTCTTGCTGTTGGTCTCCACTTTGCTGCTTTGGCCGTTAATCGGAACCGAATTGGTCCCGGTCACGGACGAAGGGCTGATCACAATCAGCTGTACACTTCCGCCCGGAACAAAATTGGTGGAAACAGACTTACAAGCACAAAAGTTTGAAGAACTAATCGCCCAAATCCCGGAAGTGGAAAATATGGAGGTTTCGGTGCGTAATACCCGCGCTAACTTTACCTTAAGGCTTCATCCCCGCTCAAAGCGCCAACGTTCAACCAACGAGGTGCTCGCAGAGCTTCAAAATAAGTTGGTGCTGCCTTATGCGGGAGCAAGCTTGAGGATTAATGCCCGCAATTCAATGCGGATGCTCTATAGCTCATCCGATTCCGCGATCGTTATCGATCTACGTGGTTACAACCAGGAATTAGGCCGACAAACGGCCGAGGTCATCGTCTCCCGTTTGAGCGCACTACCGGGAATCTCCAACGTCGGAATCTCCCGCGATGCTGAAGAACCGGAATTTAGGATTGAGATCAATCGCCAGCGCGCCGCTGATTTAGGAGTATCCACAGCACGGATTGCCGAAGCGATTCAGTCTGCTTTTGTCGGACTGACCGCCACGACAATCCGGAGAAACGGTGAAGAATTACCCGTCCACGTCAGCTTGCAAGATTCCGATAAAGCCTCCATCCAAGATGTCGGCCGGCTACTTGTTCCGGGCCGTAATAATCAGCTTTTTCCTTTAGCGAGTATGGTGGAGACTAAACTTAGTAACAGTCCGGTCACGGTCCAGCGTAAAGACCGGGAACGTAACTTAGCTGTGACCGCCCGGTTAGAAGAAGGGGCCGATCTGGCGGCCATGATGCGCCTCATCCAAACAGAACTGAATGATCTTCAGTTGCCTCCGGGCTTTAACCTCTATTATGGTGGGGATTTTGAAGAACAACAACGCAGTTTCTCTGAGTTAAGATTAACTTTAATCATGGCTGTCCTCTTAGTATATATGGTAATGGCTTCGCAATTCGAGTCCCTGTTAGACCCGTTCCTGATTATGTTTTCCCTCCCGTTTACCCTTGGAGGTGTGCTTCTCATGCTCTTACTGACCGATACCTTAATTAACACCCAAGTCTATATCGGTCTCATTATCTTAGCCGGCATCGCCGTGAACAACGGTATTGTCCTGATCAGTTATTTCCGTTTGTTATTAAACCGCGGCCTGACTTTGCAAGAAGCGGTTCTCTCCGGCTCCGCCGCCCGCCTGCGTCCGGTGTTAATGACCAGCATCACCACGATCTTCGGTTTAATCCCGCTTGCCTTAGGGATGGGCGCCGGTTCGGAATTACAAGCACCGCTCGCCCGGGCGGTAATCGGCGGGCTCACTTTTTCCATGCTTCTAACCCTGGTTTTAATTCCGGTCCTCTTTACGGCCGTCGCTGAGCGAGCAGACAAATCTCGGCCATCACGCCGGCTGGGCCGGTCAACCCGGAGCGGGTCGCCGCTCTTACTCTTCCTCCTGCTCGGCCTGGTTCTGAGTTGTCCCCGACCCGCTTGGGCCGGAACAGAAGAGACCAACTTAACCTTGGGCCAAAGTATTAAGCTTGCCCTCGAACAGAGTGAAGACGGCCAAATCATTCTTTACCAGCGGGAGAGAGCGGCCAGCAGTCTACGGGAAGCTAGTGGGGAAAAAGCGCTCCAGGCTTACTCTGAATTGAAAGTAGGAACCGGCCAAACACCATTCACGATTGGACTCAATCTGGAAAAGAATCTTCCGCTGACCAAGCTTTGGGGCGTATCTTCGTATACCGAGGCCATCACTGCACAAAACTACCAGCTTAACCTCTTATCCCTTGATCTTCAGGAAGAGCAGCTAATTTCCCGTATCATCTCTGCTTACCAGCAGGTACTCCTCTCCAGCCGCCGGTGCGAGTTAGCAAAGCAGAGTTTACAGCAGGTTCGAGCTTTTTCCGAAGAAGTCAAGCTTAAATCAGAATTGGGTTTTACTAATATCGTGGAAGAAACGAGAGCCCAAGCACAACTGGCTGCCGCGGAGAATGGGATGGTCCGGGCGGAGCAACAATACCGGTTAGCCCAGTTCAATCTACAGCGGCTCTTAAACCTCACAACCCTGGACGAGCCGGTCTTAGCACCTTTGCCTGCTGTTAACTTTGAAGGGGATCTAAAAACTTTACTCCAGTCGGCCATCGCCCATCGCTCCGATTTAAAACAGGCAAAAATAAGAACAAACCAAGCGGAAACCTTGCTTGCCCTCGCTAAACTAGCGAATAATCTGGGGATTAGTCTGAATTGGAACTTCACCGCCCCTAATTTTTCAGCCGACCTTAACCTCTCTAATCAAAACCAAAGTCGCACAACAGGTGAATGGGGAGTTACCGGTAAGACCGGATTGCTGGTCAACCCTTCCTCCTTCATCAGTGACGGCCATACCAAACTGGAGTTGGTTCTCCGTTGGAATTGGTCGGATGGTAACCGCCGGCAAGAACGGATCACGCAGGCGGAATTACTGCAGGAGCAACAGGAAGCGGAGTTACGAAAACTAGAGAAGATCATTGAATACGAAGTCACCGAAGCTTATTATCGATACCGTGACCAACAAAACACAGTCGCCACCAGCGAATTACAACTTGCCTATAACCGGACCAATTGGGAAGCCCAAGTAGCAAAATACCGGCTCGGACTGGCTTCGATTAAAGAAGTACTCGATGCTCAGGTGCTCCTAAGCCAGGCGGAAACAAACTATGAACAGAGTAAAGCCGATTTGTTCCTGGCTTACATCGATCTGCTTAAGGTCACTGGCCGACTGGGGGAAACCACTTTCCCCTAAGGCTTAAAAGTAAAAGCCCAACCCCTTGAAAAATAAGGGATTGGGCTTTTAACTGTCGTATTCTCCAGCTTCCTAAAGATGATACTTTTCCCCTCTTAAGATCTTAAATCCCCGGTATAACTGTTCCACCAGGATTAGCCGGAACAACTGGTGGGGAAAGGTCAACGCGGAAAAGGATAAAACCTCATGCGCTTGAGCTAGAACCTCCGGGGCTAAGCCGGAAGCACCCCCAATGATCAGCATCACTTCTTTTCCTTCCATTTCCCTTTCCCCTAACCACTGGGCTAGTTCTTCCGAGGTGAGCGTCTTGCCCCCCGGATCAAAAGCACAGACGTAAGCATTCTTCTTTAAAGCGGCACAAATTTTTTTACCTTCCGCGGTTTTGGCGATCTCCAGATCTTTTCCTAAGGGCGAGTCCGGTAGTTCTACGATCTTTAATTTGACAAAGGGGGTTAAGCGTTTTTGGTACTCCGCAACCCCTTTCCGCAGATAATCCTCTTTTAGCTTTCCGACCGCCAGGATTGTCAGGTGAAGCATCTTTCTTCTCTCCCTTAACTAAGACGGACTCCTTAATGGTCAGGCTACTTAGAAAATATAACTAGTTGCTTGTCGCTCGTCATAAAAAAAGCTCTCGTAAGCCTTTACTAGCCGGGGCTGAAGCAATTTCTCCGCTGACTTGGCTTTCTTGGCAAAGTATTCTTAGCGAAGCGGAGGTTGAAAGCGGATTGGGCGACAGGACGGTCGCGAACCGCTTTTGGTTCAGAAGGAA
Source organism: Bacillota bacterium (assembly GCA_012727535.1). GTDB lineage: Bacteria > Bacillota > UBA4882 > UBA10575 > UBA10575 > JAAYGU01. Next base: position 55,240 of record JAAYGU010000069.1, read on the forward strand.
CCATAAAGCGGTGCCCGCGTACAAGCGGAGCTGAGCTTTAGAATATGCCAAGAATTTCACCGGAAGAAGGAAACACTATTTAGCTCCGGCGGAGAGGTTAGGTGTCCGCAAAAAAAGCCCACAGTCGTGGGCTTTTTACCGTATAGGTCCGGCGATAACCTCCACTTTGTACTTCCGGTTATTCCGGATAATCTCCATCGTCACTTTATCGCCGACTTTCAGGTCTAAGCCGACAAAGTTGGCCCCTTGGGTAATCTCCTGACCATTAATGGAAATCACCACATCCCCAGCTTTGATCCCAGCCTTCGCTGCCGGCCCGGAAGCCACCTGGGTGATGAGAAATCCTTGGTCAACAGGGAGTTTGATCCGGAAGCGTTGTTCGATCAGACTTTTATTACTGGCATCAAACGGTAAATAGGTAATGCCAATAGCACCGGGACGCCTCAGTTCCCCTTTGATAATCAGATCGGCGATTTCCTGAGCTTTATCGATGGGAATGGCAAACCCGATCCCTTGTGCTTCTTCAATGATCGCCGTATTGATCCCAATAACCTTTCCTTCGCTATTCAATAAGGGCCCGCCTGAATTGCCTGGATTAATGGAAGCATCGGTCTGAATCAGATCGCGCAGCGAAGATTCCCGTCCTGTAGCGATATTTCTACCTAAAGCACTTATTACCCCAACGGTTACGGTGTTATTCAAACTCTCACCAATCGGGTTGCCAATCGCGATCGCCATTTGTCCAACCTTGAGGTCAGCAGAACGCCCAAACTGGGCAACCGGATAACCCTTACCTTCGATCTTTAAAACAGCCAAATCATTATCGGGATCTCCTCCGATCAGTTTTGCCGCTACTTTACGGCCATCGTTTAAGACGACCAAAATCTCTTCCGCTTCCGCAATAACATGGTAATTAGTGAGAATGTGGCCATCCTCCCTGAAGATGACGCCGGAACCAAGACCTTGCACCGGTTGATAACCCACTAAACCGAAGAAAAAATCTTTCACCTCAACCATACTAGTGGTGGTAATCATCACCACACTTGGTCCGACCTTATCCACTACTTGGACCGTTGCCCGCTCATAATCCGTCATCGATCCCGGAGACTGGGGTGCCGGTAGCGTCTCTTCCTGTTGTACCACCGGCGGAACAACCAAGGCCTGGCCTAGCCCGGTGTATTTGACGGCAAGTAACACAAGAAAAGCACCCATAAAAGCCGCCGCCAGCAACAGCGTAAAAAGTCCAATCCGGGAAGAAGATCGTTCGAATTTGATCGTACTCACCTCCCGCCTGCCAATTTTCGATTTTTGCCGTTAAGCGCCTCGACTTAGATATTTTCCGCTCTATTTTCTATTAATATTATCTGACCACCAGTAAACCATTCCTGTAAAAGCGACAGTAAGCCGAGCTTGCTGTCGGCCGACAATTGCTCGAGAACACTCAAGATCAAGAAAGCCTTCTCCTTGGCCTGACGCTGCCGGGACAGAGCGAGTCGAAAAGCCAACGATACCAGTGCACACGTCGCCGGTTCCAGTTGGTTGGCTGGTACCTCTCCGTTTTCGCCGCTGACGATAAACCCTAACTGATCCTGCTCCAAATAAGGGGTGAGGGTCCGATACTGCCCCGTCGTTAAAACACTCAATAAATTGCTAGCATCCTGATACAGAACAGCCAGCGGATCATCCCCCCAGTTGCTGGGCTCTTCAACCTTCGTGGCCAGTTCACCCTCAAGGTCTTGACGTTTCTGTTCTAAATAGGCGAGAGCTTCTTCCGGCTGCTCCCAACCAAGCCCTGTCAGCAAGGCTGCCAACTCAGTATCCACGATCTTTTTATTCTGCTTGAGTTCACGAAGGGTCTTTACTTTTGTTTTCACCGAATCCAATTCTTCTTGGCCTGCTAAATCAAGAAGCTGCTCCAGCTGTTGACGGAGATGCTCTTCCCGCTGTTTGGCCACTGTTAAGCGCTCTAACGTCTGTTCATCGCCTTTTGGCTGCAGAGTAGGGCGCTCCAACTTTAAAAGATCTTGGCGATACTGTTCCAGTTGCGCCTTTTCCGCCAGAAAATCCTGTGGTCGTTTCCCTTTTAGTAAAACCCGGAATTCCTCCCGGATCAGCGCTAAATCATGAAGTAACTTCTCAATCCTTAGCTTCCGTTCTTCAATCAATTCTTTCTGGCTTAACCGCGAAAAGAGTCCCTGGCTTTCGAGGCGGCTTAACTCTGCTTCCTCCTTTTGGAGATAGGCCTCACGTTCCTCTTTAATCTTGAGTAACTTAAGTACCCGTTGTTCGACCTCAGTCGTATAAAGACTCCGGTCGAAAGTAGCAATTTTTTCCCGTAGCCGTTGTGCTTCACGCTCAATTATTTTCCGAGCTTCCTGCTTCTCGCGGAATTGTTCTTCATAGAAGCTTCGTTCTAAAGTCGCCGCTGTATACTCCTGCGATAATTCCTCCAGTAAATCACCCTGTCCGCTGGAGAGAAACTTTTCATAAGCAGCATACTGTTCTTCTTCCTGTGCTAAGTCCCTACTCTCCCTTTGGAGTGCCTCGATTCTCTGCTGCAGGCGGTCGATCTTTTCTAATTCCTGTTTTTTTTGGTTAAAATCAATGTCTGGCACAGCCTGCGGAACAATGCGTCGGCAAGCGTCCGTGCTAATTAATTGTTGCACATGTTCGCGCACCAGGGGGGCATGTTGATTGAGCATTAATTGATCCGGTTCAAACAGAGAGATTACTTCAAAATCTAACGGATTTAAAGTTCCAACCTCATGATAAAGTAAGTCCATTAGCGCGGTGGCAGGAAGGGAAAGCAGACGCTTCTCTTGACACTGAAAAACCTCCAGTGATCCCTCGCCGAAATTGCGGCCAATCAAATATTCGCCGTTTTCCGTCTCTATAACCAAAGAAGCGCTATACTGTTCGCCCTGGGTTCGGGGAATGTACTCTTCTTGACGCGCCCGGCGATGCGGCGGAAAACCAAATAACACAGCCATAAAAACCTCGCTTAGCGCCCGTTGTTCCTCCTCATCACGCGCTTCGATGGTCACCAGGGAATGCCCCCCATCATATTCGCGGTCAACCAGTTCTCCAAATCGTTTAATCCTTAGTTTCTTAATCCGCACAATAACCTCACCCGTTCTGGAAATACTCCAAACTTGAGAGAAGGGTTGCCTTTCCCTTTACTCTTCGCTCTCTTCCTCGTCGGCCTTGCTAATGACCCGGGCTAAAGCGACAACCCGGTCGTCTTCATCTAAACGCATGATCTTAACCCCTTGCGTATTCCGGCCAAGCGATGGGATATCATTAACCGTTACCCGAATAATCAGCCCACTGGCATTAATTAGCATCAATTCGTATTCCGGATAGACCCCTCTGCCGCCGATAATCTCCCCGGTTTTCTCCGTTTTGTTCAGGGTTTTAATCCCCATCCCTCCCCGGGACTGCAGACGATATTGGGCAAACGGCGTTCTCTTCCCATAACCATTTTCGGTAATAACTAATAGTTCAGCATCATCCCTCACCACATCCATCCCGACCACCAGATCCTGATCACGCAACGTAATCCCTTTTACCCCCCGGGCGTTCCGGCCCATCGGTCTAATCTCATCTTCCTTACAACGAAGGGACTGACCGTGTTTGGTGATAAAGATGATCTCCCGGGTACCGTCTGTGAGACGCACATCAATTAACTCGTCTCCTTCATCTAAGGAGATCCCAATCAGCCCGGTACGACGGTTGTTTCTAAATTGCGATAAAGCGGTTTTCTTCACAACACCCTGGCGGGTACACATGAGTAAGTACTGATCTTCACTGAATTCTTTGACCGGAATAAAAGCGTTAATCCGTTCTCCGGGGGCTAACTGAATCAAATTAACAATCGCCACACCTCTAGCTTGCCGAGAAGCCTCTGGAATATCAAACCCGCGGAGTTGATAAACGCGCCCTTGGTTAGAGAAGAACAGGACATAATCATGGGTCGACGTGATAAAGAGATGTTCGACGAAGTCTTCTTCTTTCGTGCTGATCCCGGTGATACCCCTCCCTCCCCGCCGTTGGCTTTTGTACGTGGTAATCGGGAGGCGTTTGATATAACCACTATGGGTAATCGTGACGACAATATCCTCATCGGCAATAAGATCTTCCACCGAAATCTCCTCTTCGTCCTGCACAATCTCGGTGCGGCGGGCATCGCCATATTTTTCTTTGATGACCAGCAGTTCCTCTTTGACCACCGCCATAATCTTCGCCGGATCGGCCAATAACTCCCGGTAGTAAGCGATCGTCTTCATTAATTGACTATACTCTTCCTCCAATTTTTCCCGTTGCAGGCCGGTAAGGCTCTGTAGTCGCATGTCTAAGATCGCCTGGGCCTGACGCTGGGAGAGCCCAAACTTTTGCATTAATCCTTCTCGTGCACTCTCCACCGTACGCGAAGAACGAATAAGCTTGATCACCGCATCAATATGATCTAGCGCAATCCTCAAGCCTTCGATAATATGCGCTCGATCTTCGGCTTTCCCGAGATCATACTGTGTTCGCCGGGTAATGATCTCTTGTTGATGGTCCAGATAATGCTGTAAAACTTCTTTCAGACCCAAAACCCGCGGTTCATTATCCACCAACACCAGCATAATAACGCCAAAAGTATCCTGTAACTGTGTATGTTTGAATAATTTATTCAGGAGAACATGTGGGTTGGCATCCCGCTTAAGTTCAATCACGATCCGCATACCAGAACGATCCGATTCATCGCGCAGGTCGGAAATCCCTTCGATTACCTTGTTTCTTACTAAATCGGCTATTTTTTCGATCAATCTCGCCTTATTTACCTGATAGGGAATTTCCGTGACAATAATCTGGTTTTTTCCGTTATTCAAAGTTTCAATTCGCGTTTTAGCCCGGACTTTGATCCTTCCTCGTCCGGTCAGATAGGCCTCGCGGATCCCATCTCGTCCCAGAATGATTCCACCGGTGGGGAAGTCAGGTCCTTTAACCAACTTAAGCAAAGCTTCGGGCTCAGCTTCCGGATGATCGATTAAATAAACCGCACCGTCGATCACTTCCCCGAGATTATGCGGCGGAATATTGGTCGCCATTCCGACCGCAATACCAGATGAGCCGTTAACCAATAAATTAGGGAAACGTGAAGGTAAAACCACCGGTTCTTCTAAACTGCCGTCAAAATTCGGCGTAAAATCGACCGTGTTTTTCTCGATGTCAGTCAGCATCTCCAACGCCGGCTTGGAGAGGCGAACTTCCGTATACCGCATGGCCGCCGGCGGATCACCGTCAACCGAACCAAAGTTTCCGTGGCCATCAATCAAAGGGATCCGATAGGAAAAATCCTGAGCCATCCGCACAGCTGAATCATAAATGGCCGCATCACCGTGGGGATGATATCTTCCCATCACATCGCCTACAATCCGCGCGGATTTTTTATACGGTTTATCCGGAGTTGTCCCAGATTCGTACATTCCGTATAAAATACGCCGGTGTACCGGTTTTAACCCGTCCCGGACATCAGGTAGTGCTCGTCCGACGATCACACTCATCGCATAACTAAGATAAGACCGTTTCATCTCTTGCTCGAGATCAACCGGTATGATTTTCCCTTCAAAAACTTCTGCCAAACTTCTCCCTCCATCGGATGCAATTCTTACCGTTTTAACTTTTTAATTAAATATCTAGGTCCTTTGCCTCCCGGGCATGCACTTGGATAAAGTGACGCCGCGGTTCTACCCGGTCCCCCATTAAAGTGGAGAAAATTTCATCGGCGGCAACTGCATCCTCCATTGTCACCCGGAGAATAGTTCTCGTCTCTGGGTTCATCGTCGTATCAGCCAATTGTTCAGCATTCATCTCGCCCAGCCCTTTATAGCGTTGGACGACTACCCCCTGGCGTCCATGCTTCTGATAAAACTCTTCCAGTTCCTGCTCGGAATAACAATATTGTTGTATTCTCCCTTTCTTTGCCAAAAACAACGGTGGCATCCCAATATAAACATGTCCGTTTTCAATCAGCGGGGTCATATAGCGGTAAAAGAAGGTTAGGAGCAGGGTTCTAATATGCGCCCCGTCAACATCGGCATCGGTCATACTGATAATCTTATGGTAACGGAGTTTCGACAGATCAAAGTCCTCGCCGATTCCCGCCCCTAAGGCGGTGATTAACGACTTAATCTCCTCATTATTGAGAATTTTATCAAGCCGTGCTTTCTCGACATTCAGAATCTTTCCCCGTAATGGTAAGATCGCTTGGAACCGACGATCGCGGGCTTGTTTCGCTGAACCACCGGCCGAATCACCCTCCACCAAATATAACTCGGTCAACTCCGGTTCGCGGAAAGTGCAATCAGCTAATTTACCAGGAAGTGAAGAAACCTCTAAAGCATTCTTTCTCCGGGTTAATTCCCGCGCTTTTCGGGCCGCCTCCCGCGCTCTACTGGCCAACAGACATTTGTCAATCAGGCGCCGAGCCACGGTAGGATTCTCTTCTAAAAACTCGGAGAGTCCCTCGTAAACTACAGATTCTACTATGCCCTTGATTTCACTATTACCCAGTTTCATCTTCGTTTGCCCTTCAAACTGGGGAAAACGCAACTTCACACTGAGAACCGCCGTTAATCCTTCACGCACATCTTCCCCGGAAAGATTACTCTCATTTTCTTTCAGAAGATTATTCTTCCGGGCGTAATCATTGAACGACCTCGTCAAAGCCGCACGAAAACCAGAAAGATGGGTACCGCCCTCTTTTGTATTAATGTTATTGGCAAAAGTATAAACATTCTCCATAAAACCGTCATTATACTGGATGGCGACCTCGACATCATTATCTTCAAGTTCTTGATGAATGTAAATTACTTCATCGAAAAGCGGTGTTTTACTTTTATTCAAATGTTCAACAAAAGAGCTGATCCCACCCTCATAATAAAAAGTTGATTTCTTTCCAATCCGCTCATCTTCGATTTCAATTTTTAGGCCACGGTTCAGAAATGCTAGCTCTCGCAGGCGGTAACTCAAAGTCTCTAAGTTAAATTCGCATACTTCAAAAATTTCTGGATCGGGGTGGAAGGTAATTTTCGTTCCGGTCTGTTCAGACCGGCCGATCACCTCTACTTCGTTTTGGGGAACCCCTCTCTCATATCTCTGGAAGTACTTTTTTTGGTCCCGAGATACCTCCACCTCCAACCAGGAAGAAAGAGCATTGACGACGGAAACCCCAACCCCATGGAGTCCCCCGGATACCCGGTAATGTTCACCACCAAATTTCCCTCCGGCGTGCAGTTTCGTCATGACCACCTGTAAAGCAGAGACCTTTTCTTTTGGATGAAGATCAACCGGAATACCAGTACCATTATCTTCCACACTCACCGCTCCGTCCTGCCTTAAAGTGACCTTAATCCGATCACAAAACCCCGCCAATGCTTCATCAATACTATTATCTACCACTTCATATACTAAATGATGAAGTCCTCGCGGACAGGTACTTCCAATATACATACTAGGACGTTTACGGACCGCTTCTAGTCCTTCCAATACTTGGATTTGTTCAGCATTATAACCAGTTTGTTGCTGCTTACTATTTTTCGACAAAAAGAACACCTCCCAAAGGGTACTATGCCAGGCTACAACTAACTTTACCTGATACCTGCTTCAGTCTCTTCTTTAGCGTCAGGGATGAAATCGGCGAAAAAATAATTTTTTGATCAGTAAAAATAGCTGATTTTGGTTCACCATCGGAAATGTTTAGCACCTGTTTTTCCGCTAAACTTCGCGTAATCCATTCTTCTTCCAAAGAGAGCTTTTCTAGATTGATCACGGCAATAATCTCATTGAGACTGATCACCGTTGCTCCACCAAGATGTAAAAACATATACACCATCCTTTACGGGTTTAATGATCCTTCCTCAACCCTTTTTTTGCTCGTCTGATGTCGATGATAGAAGCGGATAAAAACTTTTCTTAAGTCCGGATCAGCGATCTGCTCCACCTCTTGGGCTAGGGCCGGCGGAAGGGACGATTGAAAATTTGGTTCTTTACTATTTTTCCCTGTTTTACCGGAATCATGATCCAGAGATAACTCACCGACCGTCACTCGGACATCACGGACCAATTTTCTCCCTAAATATCTTTGGTATTTATTGAGAATCTCTTTTTTAAAAAAAGTTAAATTATAGGCTAAAGAAGGATCCAGAGTCTTAATCCATAAAATACCGTTACTGAACCGTACTGCTTCAGTTTTGGTCTTTAGTTGCTCACCGATGACTTTTGGCCAATAATAAAAGACCAATCCTGATTTAACCTTGTTATTCTGTTTCCAGTTCGATAGAAAGCTTTGGACAATCTCAGATAAAGCGCTTACTTTGTTAATCATAAATCACTCCATTCTCTACCCGGAATGATTTAAGCTCCGACTTGAAATTGGAAAAATCGTGCTCTTCCGCTGTACTGATAATCGTCTGCGTACTCTCGGTTAAAACTCGCAATAATTCTTTTTTTCGCTCATTATCAAATTCTGAAAAAACATCATCTAAAAGCAAAATAGGAGGAACGCCATGTATCCGCTTGATTAGATCCACCATTCCTAATTTCATAGCTAAAGCTGCAGTTCTTTGCTGTCCTTGCGAACCGTACACGCGCATCTCCCATTCTTGGTTCAAAAGCAAGATTAAATCATCACGATGCGGACCTACCAGGGTATATCCGCGGGTGATCTCTTCATTTTTGCGGTTTTGCAGCGCTGTTTCTAACTTTTCTTGAATAGCACTAACCGGTAAAAGCGGCACACTCTCACCGGCTAATTTATAATAAATTGATAATGTCTCCTTTTCCTGGCTCATCAACTGATGATAACGGTTAACCCATGGGTTGATTTCTTTGAGCGCTTTTAAGCGGAGAGCAATAACCTGGCTTCCCTCGGCTACCATTCGTTCGGTCCAGATCTCCAACTCCCGGAAGTCGCGGACACCTTCACGGAACCTTTTTAACAGCGAATTCCTCTGGAACAAAGCCCGGTAAAAATTCCGATAATGCCGCCGATAATCCGGATAAATCTGGGCTAAATACAGATCTAAATATTCGCGGCGTTTCTCCGGGCCGCCTTTGATGATCTGAAGATCTTCCGGGGTGAAGATCACGGTCCGAACTCGCCCGAAAAGACTCCGCTTGCTCTTGTACACCACCCCGTTTATTTTTACCAAAATCCGATTATGGTCGGTCCCCACTTCAAGAATTAGAGATTCTTCATGATCAAGAAATTCTCCTTTTAGATAAAACCCATTTTCTTCATGTTTCGGAAGTTCCTCATCCCGTTTCGTCCGGAATGAACTGCCCAGAGTTAAGAAAGAGACTGCTTCCAGAAAGTTGGTTTTACCTTGACCATTATTCCCATACAAAATATTAATTCTCGGTGATAAAACTACTTCTGCCGAGCAATAGTTACGAAAGTTTCTAAGCTTGATCTTCTCTAAATACAATTTCTTCTTCCCTACTTACAACCTTTAATTCTTCCCCATCGGGCATGGCCACTCGATCACCAACTGTTAATTGGCACCCGCGTCTCTGCTCGATCCTGCCGTTAACTTTAATCATCCCGCTTTGAATGAGGTTTTTCGCTTCCCCGCCAGTCATCACCATTCCTGCTAATTTAAGAAACTGTTCGAGACGGATTTTCCGCCCTTTAATCGCAACTTCCCTCATCACGTCCACCTTAAATCGTTCTTGAGCTTTGGTCGCCTAGAGAAATATATCTCGTCGTTCTTCACTCGACCGTACACCATTAGTAATTGAGTCGAAGTGGCATCACTACGTAGGTATAGTCTTCGCTTCCTTTAACCTTTAATACAGAAGCCTTCATCCCTTGTGAAAGGTTAAAGACAACCTGTTGTTCAGGGCCAATTACTTTCAAAAAATCCATTAAATAATAGACATTAAACCCTATCTCTAAAGGTTCAGCTTGATATGAACAACTAAGATCCTCGGAAAACTGCCCTAAATCCGGGGACATCGCATAAATATTAAGAGAGTCGGTGGATAAACTGATTTTAACTGCACTGTCAACAAGTGAGCTTCTGGTTAAGGCCGTTAAAAACGAGGTGCGATCGCACTCAATTTGGCCGTCGAAATCTTCCGGAATCACCTGTTCATAACGGGGAAATTGCGCATTGATCAGCCTTGTGTAAAAGACCACACCACGGCCAGCGGCGTATAATTGGCGGTTTAGTAATAAAAAATTAATCTCATCGCTTGGGTCATCACCAAAAATTAAAGCCATTTCTTTGAGTGATTTAACCGGTACAAGAAACTCCTCATTAAACTCTCCGTTTACCGGCAGATCCTTAACCACTAAACGATTAATATCTGTGGCCACTAAGCGGAGTTTCCCTCGGTCGATCTCCCACAGAACACTAGAGAGAAAAGGGCGTGAATCATTAGGAGCCGTCGCATAAATACTCTGTTTCACTGCAGTACTAAAATCTGCCGCCGATAAGGAAAAAAGAGTATGATCAGAAACCGCAGTTTTATCCTCACGTACCAACCGGATCGTTTTAATGCCTTCTGGTAAAACCGGGTATTCTTCGGCTGGAAAGGTATTTAGCTCGAAACTGGAATTGGCGGTGTTAATCTTGAAAGTATTAGTATTTTGGTCGAGTCCCATCTCGATTCGACCGGTGGGCAGGTGTCGAATTACATCATAAAAGGTGCGACCGGCAACCACGACTCGTCCGGGAGTAATAATCGTAACTTCAGGAATTTCAACTTCGATTCCGATCTCTAAATCACTACCTAGACAAAAAAGCTGGTCGTTTCTGGTTTCCAACAATAAACCATTAAGGATCGGCATCGTAGTTTTGGTAGGAATAACTCTGACAGCCAGCTGTAACGATCTAAGTAACTCTTCCTGAGAACAAAGGAGCTTCATGTGGTAACCTCCCTTAAAATTTATTCTCAAAATCAACAACAATTAACTCTATAATAGATCTTCAATATTATTAATTATATAAAAAGCCGTAGTAATAGGGGGCGACAATCTGTGGATAGATCCTCTAAGTCAAGCTAAAACGGTAAAAATCCCAAAGGAAAAGTTGTGGAAAAAAAAGAGTGTTATCGACAGTATAAACTTATTCACAGAAGAATAGATTGTTGTGGATAAATAACTCACAGCTTACAAACAGCTTTTCCCCGGTTTACTACTCAAAAATGTGAGAAACTAAAGATAATGAAAGATCAGCGGCGAAAAGCGAGTTACTGTTTTATTTGTTGGGTAAGTTCCTTGATCGCCTGGTTCGTTTTGAAATCTTTCGTCATGGCCTCTTTAATCCGGTCGCAGGCATGAATAACCGTACTATGATCCCGCCCCCCAAACTCTTCGCCAATTTTGGGAAGCGAAGCATCGGTCAATTCCCGGCAAAGATACATGGCGATTTGACGGGGAAAAGAGATATTTTGGGTCCGTCTTTTCGACTTTAAATCATCAATCGTTAACTGATAATATTCGGCTACTAACTCTTGGATTAAGTGAATGGTAATCTTCTTCGTTTGCTGGGTGGTAATGATATCTTTGAGTACCTCATCGGCTAAAGCGGTCGAAATGTCTTGGTTTGTTAAAGAAGCGTAAGCGATCACACGAATCAACGCACCCTCTAACTCACGAATATTCGAGTTGATTAAATCGGCAATATAGACTATCACATCATTAGGGAGATTCCAACCTTCTGCGTTTGCTTTTTTTTGTAGGATCGCAATTCTGGTCTCTAAATCCGGAGCCTGAATATCTGTGATTAGACCCCATTCAAACCGCGAACGTAACCGTTCTTCCAGGGTTGGTATCTCTTTTGGCGGGCGATCACTTGAAATGACAATTTGTTTATTAGCTTCGTGTAGAGCATTGAAGGTATGAAAAAACTCTTCTTGGGTACTTTCTTTCCCGGCAAGAAACTGAATATCATCGATCAGTAACAGATCAACCGTCCGGTATTTGGCCCGGAAACTTGGTGTCTTATTTTTTTGAATAGCGTTAATCAGTTCGTTAGTGAATTTTTCGGAGGAGACATAAACCACTTTGAGCCAGGGACTATTTTGTAAAACATAATGGCCGATCGCTTGCATTAAGTGGGTTTTACCCAAACCGACACCGCCGTAGATAAACAAAGGATTATATGCCTTGGCCGGGGATTCGGCGACTGCTAACGAAGCGGCATGGGCAAACCGGTTACTATCACCAACAACAAAGGATTCAAAAGTATATTTCGGATTAAGGTTTAAATTATTCTCTTCTGGATTAATCCCTGCCTGCTGAGGGGTGATAGCATTTTGATTAACAGAAGCTTCGTTCTTTTGAATAATAAATTTAAGGCTTATTTCTTCTGGGATATAATTGCGTAGTGTGGAGAGGATAAGTGAAGCATATCTACTCTCCAATAAGTCGCGGGCAAATTCATTAGGGACTTCAACCAATAGAGTGTTTTGCTCAAAGTTCAATGGTCGGGTTGGTTTAAGCCAAGTTTCAAAACTTGGCTTAGTCATATGTGGCTCGACATCGGTTTGCACTTGTTTCCAAATTACATCCAGTTCTTCAATGGTCATAAACTTTCCACCTTTCCTACAAAGCGGGCTTTCTAAGTTATCTTTAATCTAAAAACTTACCGAACAAGAAACTAAAAGATGAAGGGTTTGAATAATACAGACCCTAAGAACATTTTGCAAACGGAAATAACACAAAAGGCTTGTCCCACTTAAAAATAAGAATAAAGACCCGGAAAAAAGTTAAGGTTATAATATTAAGCAAAAAAATAATCCACAATCTGTGTATAAGTTGTTGATAAGTATGAGGATAAGAAAGGAAAAACAGAGGATAGCAAGCCCTCCACATAACTAACAAAAAGTGGAAATATTTTTAAACAAAGCTTAGAACACGAAAAAGCCTTATTTAAAGTTGTCAACATTATCCACAGGTTTTCTTGCCGAATTGTGGATAAAATAATGTCGCAATCTATGATAACAGATCCTTTAAGCTTTGACAAATATGCATTTGTGCCCTAAACCAAGGAAAAAGGGGAAAATCGTCAAAACTTAACCCCAAAATCAACCTCTAGGAAAGAATTGTGGATAACTTATTTGCAGAATTATTGACAATGCTTTTCCTCCTCTTTATAATAAACTAGAATCACTGTGGCTAAAGCGAGGTGAAAAAGAATGAAAAGGACTTACCAACCAAACAAGCTAAAAAGAAAAAGAAAGATGGGTTTTTTGATGAGAATGTCTACCCCCAACGGACGTCAAGTGATTAAACGGCGCCGGGCTAAAGGGAGAAAGGTCTTGTCGGCTTAGGATGAAAGGATATGAAAGTCTAAAAAAGGAAAAAGACTTTAAAGAAACTTTCAACAAAGGACAATCGTATATCAATCAGCATTTTGTGCTTTATGTTCGACCTTCAGAAGAAAAAGGGCAGCTGAAAATCGCATTCTGTGTTGGAAAAAAACTAGGATATGCTGTTAAACGCAATCGGATTAAAAGACGGATGAGACACGCTTTTTATTCTTTCATGCCTCAAGTGGCAAGAGATTATCAAATTATTGTGATTGCCCGCCAAAAAGCCAGAGAAATAGAATTCTCTCAGTTTTGCTCTTCATTAAGGAGCCTGTTTAAGAAAGCGAACTTAATTGATGTGCAAAAAGATCATTATTAAGTTAATCCTTTTTTATCAGTCTTATCTATCTCCTCTTAAACCACCATTTTATAAATGCCGGTATTATCCTAGTTGTTCCCAATATATGTTGGTGGCGATTGAGCGCTTTGGTCTTAAAGGTATCTTTCTTGGTTGTCGCCGCATTCTGTCCTGTCATCCATGGAGTACGGGGGGGTATGCCCCCGTACCCGAGCGGTGGCCGGGTTGGAAAGAAATTTTTCGTCAAAGAAGGGGCTAAGCCCCTTTTTTCCTTAACATAAATATTATTAATTAAGTTGTGAAATGATACGGAAGAGGAATTTTATAGTGAAAAGAGAATAAGTTCTTTGGCGAGCCTAGACGGGAATTGTCAGAATTAAGAAATTCGCAAAAAATCAATCTTTACTTTAAAGTAAGAGAAAGGTGTGGAGTATACGCTTATGATATCCTCGATTATGGCTAGTATATTAACCTTTTTCCACGAAACCCTCGGGGTCGGATGGGGCATGGCGATTATTTTTCTGACCATATTAGTAAAAGTGGTTTTGTTTCCCTTCTCCCTTAGTCAGATTCGCTCCATGGAAGGGATGAAAAAGATCCAGCCGGAGCTGAAAAAGATCCAAGAGAAATACAAGAACAACCCAGAAGAACAGCAGCGTAAAATGATGGAGCTCTATCAGAAAAACAAAGTTAATCCGTTGGGTGGATGCTTACCTCTGCTTTTGCAGCTACCGATCCTTCTGGCTTTATTTGGTGTTTTAAGGGCTCCGGAAAATTATAATCTTGACTTTACCAATGCCTATTTTTTGACGATGGACCTCACCAAAAGTCATAGTTATTGGTTATTGGCTGTCATTTCCGGTGCAACCTCTTTCCTACAACAAAAAATGACGATGGTGGGAAGTGCTGACTCTTCACAAACAACCTTCATGTACTTTATGCCCATTTTCATGGGATACATTACATACACATTGAAAGCAGGGGTTGGTCTTTACTGGGTGGCCAGTACAGTACTTGGTATTATCCAACAATGGGTGATTATGAAATTTTTTATTCAGAATCAAAGCGACAGTGTTGTGAGACAGGAAAATTAAAGTTTTTCTCTTTTCAGAACTTAATATTAATATTGTTAAAGTTAGGTGCTCCTAAAGGGAGGTTATATTGATGAAATCCGTCGAGATCGTCGCGAAAAGTAAAGAGGAAGCTGTGGAATTAGCCTTAAAAGAACTGCAGGTTGATGAGAATAATGTTAAAGTTGAGGTATTAGAAGAAACCTCTAGTAAAGGCTTGCTAAGTTTTTTAAATGTCAACAAGGTGAAAGTTCGTGTAACCGTTAAAGAAGATATTGCCCAACAAGCCGTCCGCTTGTTGCGGGAGATCCTGGTGAATATGGGTGTTTTAGCCCAAGTTGAAATGTTTAAAAGGCCGGGTGAAGTGATTCTCAATGTTAACGGCGAAAATCTGGGTAAAATTATCGGGCGGCATGGACAGACATTAAATGCTCTGCAATATTTAGTCAATTTAGCGATTCGCCGGGTTAATGAAGATCCGGGGAGGATCATTATTGATGTTGCTGGTTACCGTAAACGCCGGGAAGAAAACCTTAAACGTCTAGCACTATCGGCGGCTGAACGGGTTAAAAGAAAGGGAAGAAAAGAAACTCTAAACCCAATGTCTCCTACCGAAAGACGAATCATTCACTTAACTCTACAGAATAATAAAGAGGTAATGACCTATAGCGAAGGAGAAGACCCCTACCGTCGGGTGATTATCTCGCCTAAAAATTAAAACTACTTACCACGTGCCGCACGGCACGTCTTCTTTTCCCATCAGCAAACGAAAAAACGATGAGCGCTTAGGGTGAAGAGATGAATGAATTAGATACAATTGCTGCAATTTCAACCCCTCCCGGCGAGGGAGGGATCGGGATCATCAGAATTAGTGGAGAAGATGCCGCTCAGATTGGTGCCCTAATTTTACGCCATCCTTCTGGGAGAAAGATTACTTCCTGGCCAGAACGGCAGGTTCGCTTGGGGTTAGTAATGAGCCCCGAAGGAAAATTCATTGATGAAGTCCTCTATTTTTTATTCAGAAAAGGGCGCAGTTACACCGGGGAGGAACTTCTCGAAATCCAGGGACACGGCGGGTACCAGAATTTAAAAAAAATATTAAACAGTGCAATAAAAGCGGGCGCTCGGCTGGCGGAACCCGGTGAATTTACCAAAAGAGCTTTTCTCAACGGCCGGTTGGACTTAGCACAAGCTGAGGCCGTGATTGATCTGATCCGGGCACAGACTGACTTGGCGCACCAAGTTGCCTTAACCCAGCTCCGAGGAGAGTTGTCTACTGTTATTCAAAGGCTGGAAAATAGCTTGTTCGAGATTTTAGTACCAATTGAAGCCGCCTTAGATTACCCGGAAGACGAGATTCCTGATCTTGAACGGGAACAGGTGGCGCAAAGGATCACGGCTCTCTGTCTTCAACTTGAAGAATTATTGGCCCAAGCTGCCCAGGGGGTTATTTTACGGGAAGCGGCCTCAGTGGTATTGGCTGGCCGGCCGAATGTTGGTAAATCCAGTTTACTGAATAGTCTTTTAGGGGAAGAGCGGGTGATTGTTACGCCCATTCCGGGCACGACTAGAGATTTTGTTGCTGAAACCATTGATTTAGACGGAATACCTGTGCGGTTGATTGATACAGCCGGCCTGCGTGAAAGCGAAGATTTAGTAGAAAAAGCAGGGGTTGAGCGCACTAGGGAAATTATAAAAGAGGCGCATTTAATTCTGGTTGTTCTTGATGCGGGTGAGGAATTAACCGCGGCGGAAGAAGAGATGATTGCCAATACTAAACATAAGCCACTTATTATTTTGAATAAAACGGATTTACCGACCGTTTTATCGGTTAAAGAATTAAAGGACAAGTTCCCCGACTATCAAGTGCTTTCTGTTTCCGCCAAGACCGGCGACGGTCTGGCGGCGCTCAAAGAGGCTATTCGCGAAGCGTTGATCGGTCGGCGGGACTTTGAGGAACACCCGGTCTTGGTTACGCGGCTCCGACATAAAGAGGCTTTGGAAGAGGCTTTAGCCAATCTTCAGTCTGTAGCTAAGGGGCTCTCCCAGCAACAAAGTGAAGATTTGTTGGCCGTTGACCTGCGGGCTGCCCTCGAGGCTCTGGGGCGGATCACCGGACGCTCCGTTTCTGAGGAGATTATAGATCGTATTTTTTCCCAGTTTTGTCTGGGGAAATAGAGTGAGGTTTATCCAATGCGTAAGTATTTTGATGTCGCTGTGATTGGTGCCGGCCATGCCGGTTGTGAAGCAGCCAATGCTGTTGCTAAAATGGGCTTTAAGACCTTATTGTTAACCCTGAATTATAATAATATTGCCTTTATGCCTTGTAACCCTTCGATCGGCGGTCCCGGAAAGAGCCATTTAATTAGAGAGATCGATGCCCTCGGAGGCATTATTGGACGGAATACTGATCTAGCGCATATACAGATGCGCGCTTTAAACACCAAAAAGGGACCGGCGGTTCGTGCTTTGCGTGCGCAAACCGATAAACATCTTTATCAGGAAACGATGCGGAAATATTTAGAGAAACAACCCTTAATCATGATGCGGCAGGGCGAAGTCACCGCTTTGCAGAGAACTAAAGACCTATGGCGCCTGTTTCTCAATACGGGAGTTAGCTACGAAGCGGCGGCGGTGATTATTGCGACTGGCACTTTTTTACGAGGAAAGGTGCATATCGGTTCTTTATCTTATACCTCCGGACCGCAAGGACAACATCCTTCGCTTGCCTTAGCAGAAAACCTGGAAGCACAGGGGATAAAATTTAAACGGTTTAAAACCGGGTCACCAGCCCGGGTTCGTAAACGCTCCATCGATTTTAGTAAAATGATCGAACAACCAGGAGATCGCTTAGCACATGGTTTTTCTCACTGGCTCCCCTGGCAACCCCGTGCGCCCGTTTCCTGCTGGTTGACTTATACCAATGAAAGAACACACCAGATTATCAGGGATAATTTGCACCTGGCCCCGTTGTATAGTGGGGCCATTACCGGAATTGGCACTCGTTACTGTCCTTCGATCGAAGGCAAAGTGGCCGATTTTCCCCAAAGAGAGCGTCATCAGGTCTTTATCGAACCAGAAGGGTTAAACACTGACGAAATGTATGTTGCCGGTCTCTCAACGAGTTTACCTGAAGCAATACAGGACGAGTTTATGCGTACGGTTCCGGGATTGGAAAATGTAGAGATCGTTCGACCGGGCTATGCCATTGAATATGATGTGGTCTCGCCCGAACAGTTATTACGCTCTCTCCAGCTTCGCGACTGCCCGGGACTGTTTTCTGCCGGTCAGATCAATGGCACTTCCGGTTATGAAGAAGCTGCTGCCCAGGGGTTGATCGCTGGAATCAACGCCGGGCGTTATCTTTCTGGAGAAGAAGCTTTTGTCTTAGGACGGAACGAGGCTTACATCGGGGTGATGATTGATGATTTGATTACGAAAGAGAATTATGAACCTTACCGCATTATGACCTCAAGGGCTGAATACCGTCTATCTTTACGGCAGGAAAATGCCGACTTACGCTTGACAGATTATGGATACAAGCTAAAACTAATTACTGAGCAAGAGTATGAAGCTTTTCTTCAGAAAAAAGCAAGAATTCAAGAAAAATTAGCTTTTCTCCAAGAAAATTATCTCACACCCGACTCGCGGGAAGCCCAACTGCTACAAGAAGAAACGGGAGTCAACCTACAACAAAAGACCAGTTTACAACAGGTTTTAAAAATGCCGGAAATTAAACTACCATTACTATGGAGAATATTTAACAAAGAGGCGAGTCCCGGCGAAGAAGATGAAGTTGTGGAAAACATGATTAAATACCAAGGCTACTTGGAAAGAGAAGAAAAAATGGCACAACGGTTACTCAAGACTGAGGCTAAGAAGATACCGGCTACTTTTGATTATACTGCGGTACCCAATTTGTCGGCGGAAGCACGTGAGAAGCTCTCAAAATTCCGCCCCGAAACGCTCGGCCAAGCCGGACGGATTAGTGGAGTGAGTCCTGCCGATTTAACAGCTATTTTAATATGGATGACAAGGAACAACCAACCATGAATCTTCATTTTCAGACCGTAGAACAGCACCTTAAGAAGCTCAACTGTATAGACGCCAACCAAATCAAACTTAACTACCAGTATTTAGAACTACTACTACAAGTCAACCAAAAGACCAACTTAACCTCCATTACTAACTGGGAAGAAGCAGTAATCAAACACCTTTACGATTCGTTAATGCTCACCGAAATTGAGGATCTAACTAAACGGGAACAGATTTTAGATTTAGGTACCGGCGCCGGACTGCCTGGCATTCCTTTAGCCTTGGCTTACCCAGAACATAAAATATATTTAATGGAAGCCAGTAAAAAGAAGGCCGAATTCCTAAAACTAGCCAAACACAAACTAAAACTAAACAACACCACGGTACTTAATGAAAGAGCGGAGACTCTCGGCCATAACGCTGAACATCGGGGTGTTTACGATCTGGTGGTCGCGCGAGCAGTTGCGGAACTAACTGTCCTCCTTGAACTAGCGGCTCCATTTTGCCAAAGAAACGGATTATTTATTGCCTATAAAGGGCCGCACTTTTCTTCGGAATTAAACGGAGCCAATCAAGCACTCCGAATTCTGGGGATGGAGATTCATCGCATTGTCCGTTACGAATTACCCCTTTCGATGGGGGCACGGGCCCTACTTATTTTTAAAAAATGCGGCGACACACCTCCGCAATATCCCCGCCGTCCGGGAATACCGGCCAAACGACCATTACGCTGAAAATGTTTCACGTGAAACACTATCAAGGGAAAGGCGTGCTGGCGCGGCACTTACTTCAGACTACAGCTTAGAACGGTTATTTAAACAGGCAAGTTTTATTGCCTGTTTTTTTAAACCTTGCACATGTTTTGAACCGGATTAAGAAAAGCCGGAAAGCTTTGAGAATTGTTCAAAGTTGGATCCCAGAACAACCCACTAACAACACGGCCAATTTCTACACATGCTTTATCCCTTCTCGGTGGTCGCAGCCGTGTTCAGCCAAAAAAGCATTAAAGACTGCACACTTTTTTCGCAGTGACTTATTGAAAAATAAACCGTTACTGGCTGGTCAACTGAAGTCTAGGCGGGCAGATGTCTACACGCTCTGACTTCTAAAGACTGTGGCGAAAGCGGCTAGCCTTAGCAATTAAACACGAAGGTTCAGGGTTTTCTTTACTCGGACTTATATCAATAAAACAAAAAGGTTGAAGTTGAACAAACCGGTCTCACAAAATTATTAGAGGCTTATGAGAGCTAGATTTATTAGGCTTAGCTTACAGAATAAATCGTGGCTTCATCTAGAGTAAACATGAATAAAGGACAGTTGGCTGGAGGACAGTTTTTATACAAAATACTTGACTATTCCTGCAGAACCTTTCCTGACTAGGGGACTTCATAGCACCCCAGACAGGTGATGGTTTTTTATTTTTCAAGTCAAAAATCAAGAAGATACTGACCGATTAGGTTTCTAATTTGAAAAAAAGGCAGGAAGTTTGCTTCTCCGTCACGAATTTAATTATGTTCTTTTGGTAGTTTTGGCCAACGAAAAGGAGGGGAGTTTTATGGGCAAAGTCTTTGCGATCACCAATCAAAAAGGGGGGGTTGGCAAAACAACCACTGCTGTAAACTTAGGTTCTTGCCTAGCTGTTTTAGGGAAGAAAGTTTTGATTCTGGACAATGACCCCCAAGGAAATGCCACCAGTGGCTTGGGGATCGAAAAAAATTCCATCAAACAATGTATTTATGATGTTTTAATTAGCGAGGTACCGATTGAGGAAGTAATTTTGCCGACACAAGTCACTAATTTGTTTGCCGTACCGGCTGCGCTTCGCTTGGCCGGTGCTGAAAACGAACTAGTGGGAATGATGGCTCGGGACCAACGTCTTCGCCGTTCTATTGAACCCATCCGTTATGATTACGATTATATTTTAATTGATTGTCCACCATCCCTTGGCAACCTGACCATTAATGCCCTAGCTGCTGCTGATGCTGTGATTATCCCGATTCAGTGCGAATACTACGCCTTAGAAGGGCTTTCCCAATTAATGCAAACGCTGCAATTGGTGCAAAAATTTTTCAATGCCACTTTGGAGATTGAAGGAGTAGTATTAACTATGTATGATCACCGGACAAACCTTTCGCAACTGGTAGCAGAGGAAGTACGTAATTATTTCAAGGAGAAAGTTTACCAATCGATTATCCCCCGCAACATTCGTCTTAGTGAAGCCCCGAGTCATGGGGTGCCGATCAATTTATATGATGAAAAATCAAAAGGCGCCGAAGCCTATTTGGCTCTGGCGAAGGAAGTGATTGCTCATGAGTAGACCTCGTGCTTTGGGCAAGGGATTGGGCGCATTAATTCCCCAATTAGAAGAGGAAGA
Organism: Bacillota bacterium; assembly: GCA_012727535.1. Taxonomy (GTDB): domain Bacteria; phylum Bacillota; class UBA4882; order UBA10575; family UBA10575; genus JAAYGU01. Next base: position 76,382 of record JAAYGU010000069.1, read on the forward strand.
ACTCAAGAATACGATGGAGATTCCGATCCGTGAGATCGAGCTTAATCCCTTTCAACCCAGGCGAACATTTGATCAAGATAGCCTTAATGAATTGGCTGAGTCAATTAAACTTCACGGCATTTTACAGCCTTTAGTCGTTAGAAAAACTGACCACCGCTATCAGTTGATTGCCGGCGAGCGGCGGTTGCGCGCTTCAAAATTAGCCGGTTTAGAATCTGTTCCAGTTGTGATTAAAGACCTCGATGACCGAGCGGTCATGGAGATTGCTTTAGTCGAGAATTTACAAAGAGAGGATTTAAATCCGATTGAAGAAGCGGAAGCATATAAAAAGTTAATTGAAGAATTTTCATTGACCCAAGAAGAGGTGGCGAAAGCTGTAGGAAAGAGTAGAACAGCGATTACTAATACTTTGCGCCTCTTAAACCTCCCGGCGGAGGTACAGCAGCAGGTGATGGAGAATAAAATCACCATGGGTCATGCACGGGCGCTTTTAGGGCTTGAATCGGCAGAACAACAGCTTTATCTCAGCCAAAAAATAATAAATGAACATTTATCAGTGCGAAAGACTGAAGAGTTGGTTCGTTTAATAAATAGTTCTCCGGATGTTTCACGTGAAACATCAACAGAAGTAAAAAAAGAAGCTCGTTCCCAGCAGAGCCAGCTTGATCCTAATCTTCAGGCCATTGTCGATGATATGACCCGATTGTTTGGCACCAAAGTACGGATCAAAAACAGTGGTAGCCGTGGGAGAATCGAAATTGAATATTATTCTCAGGAGGAGTTAGAAAGGATTACGGAAATACTACTCAGTTTATAAAAAGTGAGTAGTATTCACTGCGGTAAGGAGAGACGGAGGAAATCTATTCTCCCCAAAAATCAACTGACCTGGTGGTAGGGTTTTTTTAGCATTAGCAACCAAAGAGGGAGTGTTCTCAGGCCAAAACTAAAAACCTTCCTCGGTTTGGTTGTACGTCTTAACGGCCGGAACGGCCGAGGAGGCGGTGGTGGAGGGAGTCGCTTTAATCCTAGAAGTGGTAGTTGAGTGGAGCGTTTTTGATGTCGGGGTGGCCGGAATCGCCGTTTACTGATGCAGCATATAAAGTTTTCAGCAGCTAATTTGCTAATCGTAGTCGCGGGCATGGAAGAGGATTTGACCGACGAGAGTGGGTTATGTTTGTTGTGAGCTTTGGTTGCTGCGGGGCTTCCCTTAGCAAAACAACCGAAACTGTCGAAAACAGGGATTGCTGCACAAAAGGTGAAAAGACTTGGCATCGAACAACTGTTCTGTCCGTCGTTGCGGGTTGTTTTTCGGGGGGTATTAAAGAGCGCTCAAGGGTTGCTTTCGGTCCCGGTGGTAGCCATGGTACGACTGTTGTCCCGAGTTCCAGTTTGTGAGTCAACAGGTGAAAACAAGGTTATAGAAACCACGATCGATGATCTAAATTCGGAAATCCTTCCCTATTAAGGAACTAATGGCGATCCCATTATTGGACTACCAATTTACTCCCACAGTTATGAAAAAGGGAGAATTGGGACGAACATCGTTGTTTTGGCGGAACTACATACTGTTAAGCAGGTGCTGGAGGCTCACTTCCAGGAAAAATCTATTTTGGTGATTAGGGAGATACTGTTCAGCGGGTTAACTAAACAAAGTTTTTGGAAAAAGATGAGCTTGGCCGAAAGGATGAATGAATCTTGTCCAGAATATATATATTATAAAGAACGGATAAGAAGAAGGAGCGTTTGATGGTGGATGTAACATTATACTTCAACAGCCTGTCTTTTCAGGAAAAACTGGTCTTTTTTATCCTTCTGTTTCAATTGTTGTGTCTGGTCTTTTTGGCCTTTAACGGTATAATGCTTAAAAAACTTCTAAACCGTTATCGAAATCTTCTGTCCGGTAATGGCCCACACAACCTGGAGGATCTACTGCTCGATTTAGGGGAGAGGTTGAAAAGGGTCGAGGCCGAATTGAAAACGGTTGAAGAGCGAATCGGGAAGATGGAAGATGAGGCGATTAATTACTTACAGCGCTGGGCGCTCCATCGTTATCAAGCGTTTGCCAATACCGGAGGCGATCAAAGTTTTTCCTTTGTTTTATTGGATAAAAAAGGCGATGGCATTCTCGTTAGTAGTATTTATGGGCGGGATGAATCGAGAACCTACGCGAAGTCAATCAAGGGTGGAAAAGCAAATTACCCCTTATCCGATGAAGAGCATGAAGTTTTAGCAAGCGCTATCCAGAAAAAATGAAGATATTATGAAATAACTGCAGGATTTTTAAGAAAAAAGGAGAATAATAATTTTACCAATTGCGTTAAATGTGGAGAAAAACCCAGACATCACATGATAATATGATAAAAAATCTATTATGCGCGAATAACATACTGCGTTAGCGGTGATTCTATGGACAAGCGACTTATAAAGAGAGAAAACTGGTTAAAAAGCTTCATTCGGAAAAAAAGGGGAATCGGTTATACCATGATGCTCGTCCCCCATTCTTCGGGGGTAGCTCGCAGTATCCACATCCCCTTTTTTGTCGCGGTTTTTTTCGTTTTATTATTCATTGCCAACATCTATTTTCTGGTCCGTTACCCGTTACGGATTTCGGAGATTAGTGAACTTGATCGGACAATTTATCAATTAAATGATGTAATTACACGAAATGATAATGATATAAGATTAATCGAGCCACCCATCCAAAAAACTGAAGATTTTTCGGCCCTTGTTGAGGAGCATGGTCAGATGATTGCCGAAATTGAGGCTTTGTTGAAGTCGATCAATGATAAAAAAGCGGGTAAACTTTAAACAGGGTTTGTTTAATGTAATTTAGGTAAAGACGGACACAAGAAACCCATTATTAGAGTCAAGGATGATCATGAAGATGAATAAGGAATTTCAAAGCATATTCCGTTTACTCAAAAAGAAACGGAGACAGGGATATACTTTTATGATGTTCCCTAACAAATCCGGGTCGATTAGGGGCATCTATTTTCCCTTTGGGATTCTTATCTCTTTCTGCTGTTTGTTGAGTGTAAATTTATACTTCTTGTGTCGTTATCCTTTACGGGTTGTTGATATAGTAAACCGGGAACAGACTATTCATCAAGCCAAGCAACTGATCAAGGAGCAAGAGAAGAAGCTGCAAAGGATTGACTCAGCAATTCAAGCTACCCATAAGTTGGAAGAAAAAATCAATCAACATAATCGGTTGCTCTTGGATTATGAAGTAAAGTATGAGCAGGTTAAGAAGAACATTTCAACCCAGAAAACACTCAGTCGGGCTGGAAGTTTCCGCCCTTTCCAGTTGCCTGCCTACACACTGACCAGTGCCGATACAGAGCTAGCAAAACTAAATGTGCTCAATGGTAATCTCGAGTTTTTAGAAGAGGAACTGCGGAGTTCCGAGCAAAAACTGAAAGAACTACATGCTAGATATACGGCTTATAACTTGGAGTTGGATTATACCCCAACGATTTATCCTTTAGTGGTTAAAGGGTATATCACTTCTTATTTTGGTTACCGACGGGATCCTGTCACCGGTCGCCAAGGCTCATTCCATGAAGGGATCGATATTGCCGCCCGTACCGGGACCCCGATCCGGGCGACCGCAGCTGGTACGGTAACGATTGCCCGTAACGTTGGTACATACGGGTTATTGGTAGAGATCAAACATGGTAATTATGGGTACTCGACGAGGTATGCACATAATAGTAAGATCCTAGTTAAAGAAGGACAAACAGTAAAAAAAGGTGATTTAATTGCTTATGTAGGTAGTACCGGTAAAAGTACCGGGCCTCATCTCCACTATGAAGTTCGGTTTAAAAATCAACCGGTTAATCCTAGAACCTATCTACCGTAATAAGAGGAGGACAACAATGGCAAGAGCTAAAGCTACTACAGAAATTGGCAACAAAAGAATTGATACCCTCATCGGTAAAGAATCTAGTTTTGTTGGGAATATCGATTCAACCGGAACGATTCGTGTTGATGGTAAGTTTGAAGGTGAGATTACCACCAAAGGTGATTTAGTTATTGGAGAAAGCGGCAAAGTCCAGGGCAAGATAAAAGCCCAAAACATTGTGATTGCTGGTCATGTGAGCGGGGAAGTTGAAGCCGCCGGTAAATTAGAACTGGTTCCAACCGGTAACTTACAAGGAGAAGCCAAAATGACCTTGCTTATTATCGAGGAAGGTGCTGTTTTCCAAGGTAACTGCCAACAATTATCTAAAGAGCAAAAAGAGAAAGGTCGTTTCTTACAGATTGATACTCCTAAAGAACAAAAGGGTCCACAACAAAACAGTTAAAAATAGAATAGCCCGGTTCTCAACGGGCTTAATTTTTCACCCGGACGGTCCCAGCGGACAAATCACAACAGAGTAAGCGGTGTTAAATTTGGCAAACAGTAGGATAAGTTAAGTTGAGTGGTGAGCTCATTTCCAAGAGAGAATGATTTGATGGTGAATTAGATGATTGAAGCCATGACCGGGGATTTTCTCGTAAAAACAAAGAAAGAATTAAAGAAAATACTTAAAAAAGGGTATTCATTGATGGTAATCCCCAATGCGCAGGGTTCCATCAGACACTTGAATATCCCATATTTAGTTTTTATCACTTTCTTTGTTTTGTTAGGGATTAATACTTATTTCTTATGCCGCTATCCTCTTCGGATCGCAGAAATTGTGAAGTTAGAGCAGCATATCCATAGTTTGCGTAGTGTGATCTCAAAACAGGACAAAGAATTGCGAAGGCTTGATCCTTGCATCAGAACCACGCAAGAAATTGAGCGTCATTTAAACAAAGCCAACGCCTTCCTCGTTAATATGAGAAAACAGTATAACGAGGTTCGTAACCGTAAAAGCGCCGAAGAAGAGAGTTTACGAGTGGTTCATCTTCCCCAGTATAAATTATCGAGTACGGATCAAGATTATTCTAAATTAGCCATTCTCAACAATAATCTAGAATATCTGGAGGAGGAAATCTCCTATACCACTTCTTCATTGAAAGATCTATTAACCAAATATAAAGCCTATGATCGCCAGTTAGATTTTACCCCTACGATCTGGCCATTAGCTCGAGAACGACGCATATCTTCTTCTTTTGGTTACCGGAGGCACCCAATTTACAATCGACTGATCAAACACCAGGGGGTTGATCTTCCTTGCCGTTATGGAACTGCGGTGCGCGCTACCGCAGAAGGGAAAGTTACAATTGCTGGTGTTAGGGGCGGATATGGGCTTTTGGTAGAGATCGATCATGGTTACGGTTACCGCACCCGTTACGGGCATAATAGTCGCTTGGCGGTACGTGTAGGCCAATGGGTGAAAAAGGGACAAACAATAGCTTATGCCGGGAGCACGGGAACAAGTACCGGTGTTCATGTTCATTATGAAGTACGGGTGAATGGAGTTCCCGTCAACCCAATTTCCTATATGAAATAAAGAGGAGAGTTTGTGGTGCGGAAAAAGGGCCAAAACCAAAAAACCGACACAATCATTGGCGACGCAACTAGTTTTAAAGGTACAATCATCTCGAATGAAAATATACGCATTGATGGTAAACACGAAGGAGAGCTTACTACCCAAAGGGATCTAGTGATCTCAGAAAGCGGTCAAGTCAAAGGGGTTGTGCAAGCAGCAAATATTTTGCTCGGAGGATCCTTGGAGGGAGAGATGAAGAGCGCGCACAAAGTAATGCTCCTGGCGAGTGCTAGTTTCCAAGGGAAAGCGGAGATGTTAACCCTGATCATCGAGGAAGGTGCTTTCTTTCAAGGGGAATGTCGGCAGAAAGAAAAGAGAAAATGAATTAAATTCATTGCTAACGCCCCGGGCGAAATGCCGAGAAGAAGTGCTCGAAGAGTTAGAAAGATACTGCAAAAAGAAGGAATGCCCCATATGGGGTTTTTTTGTGTGTCCAGCACGGTACAGTCAGGAACTCTTTGGCAATAGATTCGTTCTCTTTCTATAAAGAGAAAACCAGGGATGAAAATCGGTCCAAGTAAAAATCTTCGCTTTCAACCCGCGCTTCTGTAAGTATACTAGGCCAAAAAATTAGGTCATTGGTGAACACCACTTGGTCCCGGGCAGGTAAATGCCGGCAAAGGAAGGTCATTCAGTGTCCCGACGGGCTTCGAGCTGTCTTTATCTTAAAAAAGAATGCGAAAATGCATATGATAAAAAGGTGAGATTTATGTGGTATGAACCTGCCAAAACCGGAGCACAAAAAATGTTAGCTGCTAAATTACAGGCGGAAAATATCGTCTTTCTTGAAAACCAACAACTTGAGGGGTGGGAGGTTGATATCTACCTGCCAAGATACTATTTGGTTGTGGAAGTGGATGGTTTTTACCATTTATCCTCCAAGCAACAGGCGAGAGATTTAGAGAAAGACTCTCAGCTGAGAGCGGCAGGATATCATGTTTTGCGTTTCACCAATGCTCAAGTCTATCAGGAAGGTTCGAAGTGTGTTCAAGAGATTAAACAGCTCATTGCCGAGCATAATCACAAATTAAAAGAAGCGGGAAAGCTCGAAAAGCCGAAGATGAATTGGCAGAAACGTCTGGCAGAGTTGAAAGAGCAATTAAAAAACGAAGAAAAAAAAGACCCCGGTTTGGACCGTGGTCAATAAAGTAGTTACCATTTTAAGATGGGATGACGGGCGGCTTGAGCTTCATTTAAACGGCGTACTGGAGTTGTCCGTGGCGCGGTTTTAAGCGCCTCTGGTTCTTCTTTAGCTAGCCGGGCTAGTTCTTTCATGATCGTCACGAAGGAATTGAGCAGCTCGAGAGTGACTGCTTCGGTGGGCTCGATCATCATGGCTTCTGGAACAATCAAGGGAAAGTAGATGGTTGGTGGATGAACACCAAAATCAATCAGTCCTTTTGCCAGGTCAAGGGTGTTAATCTTGGACTGTTCATCCCGCAAACCGCTTAAGACAAACTCATGCATACAAGGGGTGTCGTAAGGGAGGTGATAAACCTCCTTTAATAATGTTTGGAGATAATTGGCGGCTAAAACCGCATCGGAAGATACTTGTTTCAGACCAGCATACCCCAATTGTAAAATATAAGCCAGAGCTTTGATAATCACCCCAAAATGGCCCCAATAGCCTTTGATCTTCCCGATGGAGTGCGGAAGATCGTACTGCCAGTGCCAGCCTTCGGGAGTAGACACCACCCGAGGAATGGGGAGATACTTGGCCAAGTGTTTTTTAACACCGACCGGCCCGGCGCCGGGGCCACCGCCGCCGTGGGGAGTGGCAAAAGTTTTATGCAAGTTTAGGTGAATCAGATCAAAGCCCATATCACCCGGTCGCGCCCAGCCGAGAATGGCGTTCAAATTGGCGCCGTCGCAATATACTTGCCCACCAATGTCATGAATCATCTTGGTGATGGTAAGGATCTTCTCTTCAAACAGCCCTAAGGTGTTGGGGTTGGTTAACATCAGGCCAGCGACATTGGAATTGAGATAGGGTTTTAGGGTCTCCGGTTCAATGATGCCGGCGGGGGAGGTGGGAACGGTTTGAACTTTAAACCCCACCAAGGCTGCACTGGCCGGGTTCGTTCCATGGGCGGAATCCGGGATGAGTATGGTATCCCGGTCAGTCTCGCCTTGCTCCAATAAAGCCGCTTTAATGATTAAAAGGCCGGTTAATTCACCGTGCGCGCCGGCGGCGGGCTGAAGAGTGAACTCATCCATTCCGGTAATCGTGGAAAAAACTTCTTCCGCATAGTGCAAGAGAGCTAGAGCACCCTGAACAGTTGTTTCCTCTTGTAAGGGATGTAAACCTTGAAAACCGGGGAGTTGACTTAGCTCTTCTAGCACCTTCGGGTTATATTTCATGGTGCAGGAACCAAGAGGATAAAAGCCCTGATCCACACCGAAGCTACGCTGGGCAAGGGAGTTAAAATGCCTGGTGACCTCCATCTCGCTTAACTCAGGTAAAGCAAGTGCAGTCTGCCGGAGAAACGATTGAGGAATCAGCTCTCCGGCGGGAACAGGTGGTACGTCGGAAACCGGAGGTAGATAACCCCGGCGGCCGGGAGTAGAAGCCTCTTTCAGTAAAGTAGGTCGTTCTTTTCTCTTCATGATAAACAGTCCTCCATTTCCGCACAGAACTTGTCCATCTCGTCTTTAGTCCGCAATTCGGAGGTATAGAGTAGTAAACCGCCGGAAAGAGGCGGGGAATAGTGGCTAAGATCATATCCGGGGAAAAACCCTCTCTCCTTCATTTTGGTAAAAAAGTCCGGAGGCAACGTGCCGAGATCCAGCGCAAACTCATGGAAAAAAGGAGCGTCAAAGTAAGCTTTAACAGAAGGGATCCTGGTAAGCTGGGAAAATAAATAATGGCTGTTGCGCACGGTAGACCAAGCTACTTCCTGCAGCCCGACCGGGCCTAACAAAGAAAGATAAATGGTAGCCATAATTGCACAGAGCGCCTGGTTGGAACAGATATTTGAAGTCGCCCTTTCCCGGCGGATATGTTGTTCCCTAGTTTGCAGAGTGAGGACAAAACCTTCCTTACCTTCGAGATCTGTGGTTTTCCCGACTAAACGTCCGGGCAAACTACGTAAAAAGGTTTTCTGGGCTGCTAAAAACCCTAAGTATGGTCCGCCGAATGAAAGCGGTAACCCAAAGGCCTGTGCTTCACCGACGACCAGGTCTGCGCCTAAAGTCCCTGGTGGTTCAAGGATAGCTAAACTAATTGGATCATTAACATAAACAATGGACAGCGCGCCCTTTTCTTTAATCGCCGTAAGTAGTTCTTTTGTCAAAACCAGCTGACCGAAAAAATCGGGGTTTTGAATAACAACGGCGGCCGTTTGCTCATTGAGGAAGGAGGCCGGGGGGGCGGTTAGCTCAGCGGTCGGGGATAAAAACTTCAATCTCAGATTGGTATATCGGGTGTAAGCCTCTAACACCTGCTGAGCCTCTGGATTAAGGCCGGGAAAAACGAGGATTTCCCTTCGGCGAGTGAAATTTCCGGCCAAAAGGACCGCTTCGGCTAAGGCTGTTGGCCCGTCGTACATCGAGGCATTAGCAACATCCATCCCGGTTAAATCAGCGATCAGTGATTGGTATTCAAAAAAGGCTTGCAGAATTCCCTGGTTCATTTCCGGTTGGTAAGGGGTATAGGCGGTTAAAAATTCAGACTGCGTGGCCAAATGTTTAACCGCAGCCGGTATAGCATGCTCATAGGCACCGGCCCCCAGAAAAGAGACCATTTTGGAAGCGGGAGTATTCATCTCTGCCCACTGGGTGAAGAGCTTGACCGTCTCCGTTTCATTATAAGCGGGCAGGTCAAAAAAAGCTGACTCCTGGATAGAAGAAGGAATCACTTTGAACAATTCTTCTATACGTTCAATCCCGATGGTTTTATGCATCTGACGACGCTCTTCATCGGTAAGAGGAAGAAAAGGATGGCCCACTTTATTCACCTCTTTCGTTTATAAAAGGGAAGGGCAACCAATTCGGCTGGTTGAAATTTCCCTCTAATTTGCAATTGGATAATCGTTCCGACCGGGGGGACTGGATTAACCAGCGCCATGCCGATCGCTTTTTGGAGGGTGGGGGAGTAAGTACCAGAGGTTACCTTGCCGATTAGGCGGCCCTCCCAGTAAACGTCAAAGCCGGGACGGGGTATGGCCGCCCGCGCAGAGACAAAGCCGATCCGTTTGGGAGTGAGGGGATTCTTCTGCTCGATCCGGAGGGCATGATGCCCAGAAAACTCCGCTTTTTCCCAAGCGATAAAGGATTCTAAACCAGCTTGTACCGGTGAGATCTGGGGAGAGAGCTCCTGCCCGTAAAGGGGTAGGCCGGCCTCCTGTCGGAGGACATCACGAGCACCAAGCCCGGCGGGGAGCAGCCCAGAATCCTTTCCAACCTGCATCAGTGTTCGCCAGAACTGTTCTGCGAGGGTGGGGGGTAGATAAATTTCAAAGCCGTCTTCTCCGGTATAACCGGTTCGGGAAATGATCATCTGCTCTTCTTGCCAGACAAGAGTCTGAAAACGGAAAGGCTTTAAACTGAGGACTGCAGGGGAAAGAGCTTTACTAATGATGGGGGCTGCGGCCGGACCTTGCAGCGCTAGCAGGGCGAACGCCGCCGAGCGGTCAGTAATTTTTACTTGAAAAGCATTCGCTTGTGTCTTGAGAAATCGTAAAACCGCTTCAGTATTAATGGCGTTAACCACCAACAAAAAATGCTCTGAACTGTATTTATAAACTAAAAGATCGTCGAGCGTTCCCCCGTCCGGAAAACATATAATTGTATAGATGATTCGACCGTCACCGGCCTTTTCCACATCGTTGGTGAGCATTTTATTCAGAAAAAGGGTAGCCCCCGGACCGGTTATTTCGATCTCTCCCATATGAGAGACATCAAAGAGCCCGGCCTTTTCCCGAACGGCCTCCACTTCCTGCAGGATTCCAGAAAACTGTAAAGGTAAATTCCAACCGGCGAAGGGGGTAAACCGGGCCCCGGCTTCACGGCAGATGTTATATAAAGGGGTCTTCTGCAATTGCTGGTTTTCCAATACGATCCTCCTCTTCAATTTGCGTATTAATATAAAACGGCGACAAGGAAGATAAAAAAATAAGTCTTTACCTTTAGAATAAAGACAACATTTTAAGATAAGTTCGCTTGTCCCGCCGTTTATTCCTTAATTTATTCGTTAATCCAGCTGCCAATACCTGCATAGTAATAGAAAAATATTCCCGTCAAAATTTGATGACCCCGCAATCACCAATGATCTCGATGGTTGTGCCCAAGGGCGCAGAGAGCGTTTGTAGCTCGGTAAGGACCCGTTGAGCCTGGTCCCCGGTCCATAATTGCGGCTGAAAGTTAACTTGGTAATTATTAATGTTTAGTGGGTAAAAGGTGGCCGTGTGCAGTGCCGACGAAGGAGTGAATTGGACCTGGAGGAGTAGGCCGTCCTGAACGTTTTTGCTGCGTGAGGCAAAAACAAAATTCCCTAAACTATAGGCGATTAAGCCATGTTTATAGACTTCAACCCCCTGAATAACATGGGGGTGATGGCCAATGACCAGATGAGCTCCGGCGTCAATCGCCAGTTTTGCCAAAGTGGACTGGTAAGGTTTATGTTCTTTTAGAAGCTCGGAGCTCCAATGAAAAGAAACAACCACCAAGTCGGCAAGGGAGCGGGCTTTTTTTACATCTTGCCGAATAAAGTATTCGTATCCGGGAGCAGTTCCGGGCTGTTCATCAGTGGCATTGAATTCAAGAGGAAAGGTGTTGTTATATGCTAAAAAGGCAATGGTGGTATCTTTTTTTTCAATAAGGGCAGGTTGACGGGCTTGCTCTAGGTTCAAACCGGCCCCAGCAACGTAGATGCTATTTTCTTTGAGCGTTATGATCGTATCGATCAGGGCTTCCGGACCAAAGTCCATAATGTGATTGTTCGCTAAAGAAAGCACATTCACTCCACCTTCGGTCAAGCATTGTACGACTTGAGGATGCGAGCGAAAGGTGAAGGTTTTTTCGACATAAATTTCCCCGCGGGTCGAAAGTGGGCCTTCTAAATTAGCGAAGAAAAGATCATTGTCCTGGCAAAGATCGCCAATATGTAGAAAAGGATACGACGGGTTTTTTAAAACAATGGGCTCGAGTGCTCCTCCCAAGTAAATGTCACCAGCAAAGGCAATCGTTAACAGTCCGCCGTTGGCCAATGCGGTAAAGGACAAACTGAGTAAAACCAGGAGCAGAGTGCTAAGAACCAGAGAACGAAATAGTAGGTAAAAACGAGAACGCATCAATTTACCTCCGTTTTCAAGACTGGTTGTTTTTACATTTACTTTTTATTTATTATAACAAGACTGCTCGAGAAAATGAAGTAAAACCAGAGTGGAGATTGAACCACCAATGCTTAACTTGATGGATTTTTTGCTGTTAAAGGCAGGAGTAGTTAAGAAAGAAGGGAAATAATTATTAAACCTAAAAAGGAATGGGGGTGAAAGAGGGTGGAGAAGATCCCCAATCAAGAAATGCCACTCACGGCGGAGCAAGGCAAAGTTTTAAACTTAATCCATTCCTGGCTGGAGCAGAATAATTTCCCAGAAGCGGATCGGACCCAAGCGGAGCAGATCTGGTTAGATTATGTAAGAAAGACTCGAACTCCCAAAATAACCAACATTAATATGCGTATTTGGGCAGCAACAGTCATTTACCTACTGAGTAGACAACGAGGGTATTCGTGGGTAAACCAAAACAGATTAGCAAAAGATTTTGGTATCTCGTCCGGTAGCATCAGTAAGCGTTGGCAAGAGATGAATCAGGTACTGGAAAGGAACAATCCGTACCAAAATTATCTAAGCGCAACTGACTATTTTCTAAATCCACAAACGATGGAGGTTTTTCGTCGGTTGTTGGTTTTTACTCGAACCTCCAACCGCTGGAAAAACTATGTGGAAGAAACCTTTTATCAGTTTATGGGAGCTGACATTCCCTCGCTCCCCGCCGGATTAATTTTAGAGCTTTATATCTATATTACCTGTGACCGGGAGATAGGAGAAGGAAAGCGGATTGTTGACTGTTTTGTGGAGAGTTGTTCCGATTTAAACAAGGAAGAATTAACCTTTTTACAGCGGATAAAAGCTAGTAGGTTTGGATTGTTTGAAGTTAAAGCAGTCCTTTCCGACCAAGTTTTGTTGTTTTTTGATCTCTTTCGAAGTCAGCAGGTTCAAGTGGAATATAGCAGCCAAGAGCTTAAAATAGGCGATTTTACAATGGGAAGAATTATTCCGAGGAAAGAAGATGATGGGGCACTGTGGAGTCCGGGCATTTATCTAATGAAGATCGACCGTTCGGAGATTAAGGAATTGGAACCGGCGGCAAAGAAGTGGTTTTGGGATTATAGTGTCAGGCACAAAGGGTGGGCCACCAATGAAGAATTTATTCAGGAGAATAGTTTTCTCTTTTGGCGGTGGTTTTTCACCCGCCGGGCCGGTTAAGAAGAATAGAGAAGATCACCTCATGGTGATGGTTTATGAATAAAACACGTTAATGTCGGATTGTGAAAGAAAGAAAATAGAAAAAACTAAGGGGTTGTTGAGTAATTGAGTTACTTAGACCGCATTGATGCTTATCAAGAAGAGATGCTTTCGACTTTGCAGGAGTTGATTGCGATTCCCAGCGTGAAAACAGAGGCGGGGGGACCGGGAGAACCCTTTGGCCCCGACCTAGCCCGTGCTTTAAATTATGTTTTAACCTGGGGAGAAAAAAACGGATTCGCCACGAAAAACATCTCGGGGTATGCTGGTCATCTCGAGTACGGCACCGGAGATGAAACCGTAGGTGTCTTGGTTCATTTGGATGTTGTCCCAGCGGGTGACGGCTGGAAGTATCCCCCTTTTTCCGGCCAAAGAGCTGAAGCGCGAATTTACGGACGAGGGGCGATTGATGATAAAGGGCCGGCGATTGCTGCCATGTATGCCATAAAAGCCTTAAAAGAAGAAGGAGTTAAGCTGAATAAGAAGATCCGGCTCATCTTCGGTTGCGATGAAGAAAGCGGCTGGCAATGTATGGAGCATTATTTCAAACACGAGCCCAAGCCAGAGTATGGTTTTACCCCCGATGCTAATTTCCCCTTGATCAACTGTGAAAAGGGACAATTGGGCCTGGTGATCGAAGGAGAGTTACAAAGCGCCCAAACCGGTTGTCGAATTGAATCTTTAACCGGAGGAAGCCGGAGAAATGTTGTCCCCGAATGGGCGGAAGCCGTTATTACCTTTCCAGATCAGCAAAGCCTCGAGGCTTTTGTCGCCTCCATCCCGGAAGAAAGGGCCAACGAGGTTCAACTCAGTGCGGGTCCAAAGGAGCAACAACTGAGCATTAGAGTAAAAGGTGTATCGGCCCACGCCAGTTTACCGCAGGAAGGCGATAATGCCGTGACCAAACTGGTAGAAATTATTGCGACGCTCAACGGTACAGGCGGGTGTTGGCCCGCAGTACGGTTTATTCATGAGTGTTTCGGGCGCGAGACCGACGGCCGCGGATTGGGGATTAACTACCATGATCAGATTTCCGGTGACTTGACGATTAACCTAGGTGTTTTCAAGATAGAGCAGCAAAAAGTCAAGATGGAAGTGGATATTCGTTATCCGCTGTGCACGAGCGGGGAAGAGCTTCAACAGAAGATTGAGCAGAAGCTGGCTACTTATAATTTAAAGATTACGAATAGTAGTGCACTGGCCCCGCATTATCTAGCGGAGGACAACTGGTTAATTAAGACTTTACTCCAAGCGTATCGGGAGGAGACAGGGGATCAATCAGCTCCTCTGGCCATCGGGGGGCGCACTTACGCGGTAACCCTGGGTAATGCAGTGGCGTTTGGGCCAGTTTTTCCAGGGCGGCCGGAGATTGCGCACCAAAAAGACGAATATATTTCGATCCAAGACTTGATGGCATGTACCCGAATTTATGCCAAAGCACTTTACGAACTGGCGAAAGCCGACACAGAGTCTGTCTAAGGGAAGGGGAAAGTAATGGTTAAACGCGGGGTAACAATCGTATTCATCTTTCTGCTTGGGTTTAGTCTTTGTTTTCCCGTACCGACAGTGGAAGGAAGCACGGCGATTCCTTTAACGATTAAAGAACGGGCCGGACTGGATTGGAAGAGTACTCCGATCACCGTTGGAGTGCCGGTTCCCGCCCAGGCGGAAAGTTTTACCGTGCCTCCCCGGGTGATCGACCAATGGGGTAAGGAAGTTCCCAGCCAGGCGGTGCTTCTCGGGGACGAAACGCCGGGAGTTATTCCGCGGTGGTGGCGTATTACGTTTTTAGGGTCAATTAATAAAAATGATCTGCTTAACTACCGGGTTGTTCCCGGGAGAGAGCAGCGGGTGCAACCGAATTATCCGGTAACCGTTCATCCCTTGGCCAACGGCTATTTTATTGAAAACGGCTGGTTAAGACTTGAATTGAAGGCGGATGAGCCTCTTCTTTCCAAAGTATGGTTTGACCCCAACGGAAGAGGTGCTTTTGCCGAAGAAACACCAGTGATTGCTTCACCGGTGTTTATTGGAGTAAAAACGGAACAAGGAATTTATGATACGAGTTCTGTTTCCTCCGCGACGATTAGAATCACTGAGGAAGGACCGGTACGGGTGGTCGTTCGGCTCCGCGGCGAATTGGGCCAGGCTGAACGGGCGGATCGGATCAGTTACGATTGTCGATTGCTGATTTTTGCGGAATCACCCTATCTCAGTATGGAGATTAACTTTGCTAATCAGACCGGTAATAGTGCTTACTTAGAAGAGGCCTGGTTAAAGTTTAGGAGTCTGCCTGACGAAGAAAACTACCAGCTTACTTTTGGGACGGGTGGCAAAACCCCCTTGTCCGCCACCCTTAAAGCGGCGGATAGCGCGCAAGTGTTGGTAGACAAAACGGGTCGGGTGCAGTGGGGAGGTATCTTGGCGGCCCATTCTCCGCGGCAGGAAGCAAACCCGGCCGCTTTGGGTTGGGCTGACCTGACCGGTCGACGGTGCGGGTTGAGTGTAGGAATTAAAGCCTTTCGCCAACAGTATCCCAAGGGAATGAAAGTTAACGGGGATGGAGAATTTATTATCCAGCTCGTTCCGGCTTCTTCTCAGATTCCCTGGACGCAGGGGATGAGTAAGACCCACCATTTAACCTTTTGTTTTCATGGGAACCGGGAACGTAATTGGGCTGATTATGTGGCGGCGCTAACCAATGCTCCACCCATCGCTGTCGCTTCAGCAGACTGGTTTAATCAAACCGGAGCCCTGTCCCAACCATTGCTTACTGCAGAGTTTCTTTCAGGTCTGACTTCGGAGCTGATGCCCACCGCAATGCTTCTCAAAGAAAAAAACTGGTCGGATCTGTTGAATTTGTACGGACCACCAGACTATGGGGCAGCGATTAATCCAGAGCATTGGGGTTTCTTTAATTACGGCGACTTACAAGTTGCCTTCTCTGCCCCATGGGCACAACCTGGTGTTTACTGGAATAACAATGCCTACGATCTGCTCTACCAGTTGTTAGTGGCTTATCTGCAAACCGGCGACCACACCTTCGTTGAGATTGCGGAGGCAGCGCTAACCCATTATCAGGACGTTGATCTGGTTAGTCCTTCCACTAACACCCGGCCTTTCCCGGGATTAAACCATGTACAAGCAGCACAGACCGGAAAACCAGTTGAAGCCGATGATTTCCGTTATCTGGCCAACCGTGGACTGCTCTTAGGTTATTATCTACTCGATGATGACCGGGGAGGAGAGCTGGCGCTCCGGATGGCCGACCGCGTCTGTCTGCAGGATGGGATCAATCTGGAAGAACCGCGCACTTTAAGTTTAAGTTTACACGCGGTTTTAACCGGGTACCGGGCGACTGGAAGCTCCATTTATCTTGAACGGGCCGGGGAAATAGCAAGCACGATTTTAAACTGGCAGAAGCAGCATAACGGAGGCTTCCCTAGTGATTTTATCTATAAATCCGGACTGGTGGCCGATGCCCTGGTTGAGTATTACCGATTACGGAAAGATCCCGAGGTACTGGCAGGAATTAAAAGGGCGGTTGATTATGCCATCTATCATTTTTGGGAGGAAGAGACGGGTTTTATCCAGAATCCCGGCGGACTGCTTTTCTCTAGTGCCCTGCAGTTATTATCGGCAGAGACCGGTGAGGAGAAATACTTGCAGATAGGACTCACGCAATTAAAAACTTTTTTGGCACAAGGGTCGCTAACCGATCCCAAAACGGTTGCGCTGTACTATCGTACGCTTCCTTCGCTTTTACAGGGTGTTCGTTAAAAGTTGGTGTAGCAGCGACAAATTGATCAAATACGTAACAGTGCATGATGGCAAGAAAAATGTCAACAACCACCAATAAATTGATCATTAACATTTTGTTAAACACCTTTCCGTCGCTGATAAAATAGGGTATTCTTGAATGGTGACAAGTAGATTCCAACGAGGGATCTTAACTTGGGACCGGAGTATTTCTTCTGGTCTTCTTTCACGTATAGTCATTGTTGCAAACGGAATGTTTTATTTTAAGGAGGTCTAACAGTGGGAAAAAAAGTTACAATCGATGGAAACACCGCTGCGGCGCATGTTGCCTATGCCTTTAGTGATGTCGCCGCGATCTTCCCCATCACTCCTTCTTCACCAATGGCCGAACAGATAGATGAATGGAGTGCCCATGGACGGAAGAACCTGTTTGGGCAGACAGTTCGAGTAGCCGAACTGCAGTCGGAAGCGGGAGCAGCGGGTGCGGTGCACGGCTCCTTAGCGGCTGGTGCATTTACCAGCACTTTTACTGCTTCTCAAGGTTTACTGCTGATGATTCCTAATATGTACAAAATTTCGGGAGAACTGCTTCCGACAGTTTTTCACGTGTCAGCACGGGCTTTAGCCGCGCATGCCCTTTCGATTTTTGGTGATCATAGCGATATCAATGCTACCCGACAGACTGGATTTGCGTTACTGGCTTCCAACTCAGTTCAAGAGGCAATGGATATGGCGTTAGTAGCGCACTTAGCTACAGTGGAATCCCGGGTTCCTTTCCTTCATTTCTTTGATGGGTTCCGGACATCACATGAGATCCAAAAGATCGAAGAGATTAGTTATGATGAGATGGCTTCGTTGGTTAACTGGGAGAAGATCGAAGCTTTCCGGAAAAACGCTCTCAATCCGGAACATCCGGTGCAAAGAGGTACAGCCCAAAACCCCGATATTTACTTCCAGAATCGAGAGGCTGCTAACCCATACTATTTAGCTACCCCGGAAATAGTCGCTACGATCATGGAGAAAGTCGGCAAATTAACTGGCCGTTATTATAAACTCTTTGATTACGTTGGCGCTCCGGATGCGGAACGAGTAATTATCTGCATGGGTTCCGGTGCCGAAACGGTAGAGGAAACGGTCAATTATTTAGTGAACAAGGGAGAAAAGGTCGGTTTAATTAAAGTTAGACTCTATCGTCCCTTCTCGGCCGAGCATTTCTTCGCCGTTCTCCCGGAGACCGTGAAGCGCATTGCGGTCTTGGATCGGACCAAAGAGCCCGGTGCGAAAGGCGAACCATTATACCAAGATGTTTGCACCGCCTTTATGGAAAAGCAACAGAACCCGTTAATTGTGGGTGGACGTTATGGTTTGGGCTCGAAGGAATTCACTCCTTCAATGGTGAAAGCCATCTTCGATAACCTCCAGGCGGATGAGCCGAAGAACCATTTTACAGTTGGGATTAATGATGATGTAACGAATACCTCCTTACCGGTTACCGAGAGTATTGACGCGGCCCCTGAAGGACTACACCGCTGTAAATTCTTTGGTCTTGGTTCGGACGGGACGGTTGGGGCCAACAAGAACTCGATTAAAATTATTGGCGACAATACTGATCTGTATGTGCAGGGTTATTTTGTTTATGACTCCAAGAAGTCCGGTGGAATCACCATTTCTCACCTGCGCTTTGGGAAATCCCCGATCCAATCCCCATATCTGATCGACCAGGCAGACTTTATTGCCTGCCATAACCCCTCTTATGTAACAAGATACGACATTTTGGATGGAATTAAAGAGGGTGGCAGCTTCCTGTTGAACTCGCCCTGGACGACGGAAGAAATGAATGAGAAATTACCAGCGGCCATGAAACAGACGATCGCCAAGAAGAAGCTGAAATTCTATAATATCGACGCAGTGAAAATTGCCAGAGAAGTTGGGCTTGGCGGGCGGATTAATATGATCATGCAAGCAGCCTTCTTTAAGATTGCCCAAGTAATCCCCTTCGAAGAGGCGGTTGGTTATATCAAGGAAGCGATTAAAACGACCTACGGCCGGAAAGGCGATAAGATTGTTAATATGAATATTCAGGCGGTCGACCGGGCGATCGAGGCTTTGGAAGAGATTAAGTATCCGGCTTCCTGGGCGACCGATACCACTGGCGCGGAGATCATGGAGGCAGAGGTTCCAGAGTATGTCGAGAATGTGATCCGTCCCATTCTCCGGCAAGAGGGCGATAAATTACCGGTCAGCGCCTTTGCCGCCGATGGTAGTGTGCCGGTGGGGACGACCAAGTATGAGAAACGGGGGATTGCCGTTACCATTCCCCAGTGGAATCCGGATGATTGCATCCAATGCAACCAATGTGCTTTTGTTTGCCCGCATGCTTGTATCCGTCCTTATCTAGCGAAAGAGGAGGACCTGACCGCTGCGCCTGCTACCTTTAAGACGAAAGCAGCGATCGGTAAGGAGCTGGCCGGGTACCAATACCGGTTGCAGGTCTCACCCTTGGATTGTACCGGGTGTGGAAACTGTGTGGATATTTGCCCGTCGAAGAAGCAACCCTTAACTATGGTCTCCTTGGAAGAGTGTGTTGACGAGGAAGTGGCCAATTATGATTTTGCTGAGTCCTTGCCTAAACCGGATGTTAAGATCAATCCGGAAACTGTCAAGGGTAGCCAGTTCCGTCAGCCCTTATTCGAGTTCTCCGGTGCTTGCGCCGGTTGCGGCGAGACACCCTATGTTAAACTGGTCACCCAGCTCTTTGGCGACCGGATGCTGATTGCTAATGCGACCGGGTGCTCCTCCATTTACGGTGGTAGCGCACCAACCTGTCCGTACACGGTCAATGAGCAAGGGCATGGTCCGGCCTGGGCGAACTCTCTATTTGAAGATAACGCGGAATTTGGTTATGGAATGAACCTGGCGGTCGAACAACGCCGCACTAAGTTGGCTGATCTGATGAACCAGGCCTTGGCGCTTGGGGTTGATGGCGAGTTAAAGAATGCCTTTACCGAATGGTTGGCTGGTAAAGACCAGGCTGAGACCTCCCGCAATGCCGGAGATAAGATTAAAGCGTTGATTGACACGGCCGCTGCTCAGGCAGGAAGTGAATTAAAAGAAATACTGACCACGATTGCCGGGATGAAAGATCTCTATACGAAAAAATCGATCTGGATCATCGGCGGTGACGGTTGGGCCTATGATATTGGATATGGTGGACTTGATCATGTCCTCGCTTCCGGTGAAGATGTCAATATCTTAGTACTTGATACAGAAGTATATTCTAATACCGGAGGTCAATCCTCCAAGGCTACTCCGACCGGGGCCATTGCTAAGTTTGCTGCGGCCGGTAAAAATGTGAAGAAGAAAGATTTAGGGCTAATGGCCATGTCCTATGGTTACGTCTATGTTGCGTCGATTGCGATGGGCGCAGACAAAAACCAGACGCTTAAAGCAATCGTGGAAGCAGAAAGATATCAAGGACCGTCCTTGGTGATTGCTTACTCACCATGTATTAACCATGGAATCAATATGGGCAAGAGCCAACGTGAGGCGGAGTTAGCGGTTAAAGCCGGCTACTGGCCTCTCTACCGGTATAATCCGGAATTAGCACTGGAAGGGAAAAATCCCTTTATCCTTGATAGTAAAGAGCCAAGCGCTAGCTATCAAGACTTCCTGAAGGGAGAAGTGCGTTATGCCTCCTTGGCGAAGCTCTTCCCCGAACGGGCCGAGGTACTCTTTAAACAGGCGGAGAAAGAGGCTAAACTCCGCTACGAAATGTACAAGCGCCTGGCTCAGGAGTAAAATAAGTACTAGAATAAGAGAAACTCACCTTCACGGGTGAGTTTCTTTTTATCCTGGAAAATGAGAAATTGTTATTGTTTACCGCGAGAAAAAAGGATATTATATTATTGAATAAGGAAATTACTTAAATTAACGAAAAAATATGCCACGATTGGGTAGCTTTATGTGGTGGAGTGGGCAGAAGGGAGAAAAGGTCTAATGCTTGACATTAAACTAGTCCGAGCCAATCCGGAGCTCGTACGAGCGGGGCTTGCCAAACGAGGAATGGACGCGCTGGTTGACGATTTACTCCGACTAGATCTAGACCGTCGGGACCGGTTAACTACCGTCGAAAATTTAAAGAATAAAAGAAATGTTGTTTCTAAGGAAATTGGGCGGCTCAAAGCAGCCAAGATAGATGCTTCCAATCTCATCGAGGAGATGAAAACCGTTAACGATGAGATCAAAAAGTTGGACGAAGAGATTAGAGAGCTTGAAGAGAAACTCAACTGCATGTTATTGTCGGTTCCTAATCTACCCCAAGAAGATGTTCCGGTTGGCCGGGATGAGCAAGCTAATGTCGAGATTCGTCGCTGGGGGAACCCTCCGGAATTCCCCTTTACGCCGCAACCCCACTGGGAACTAGGCGAAAGACTAAATCTACTCGACTTTGAACGCGGAGCGAAATTAAGCGGTGCCCGTTTTACTGTTTTGAAAGGTTGGGGGGCCAGACTGGAAAGAGCCTTAATCAATTTTATGCTTGATCTCCATATTAATCAGCATGGCTATACGGAAATCTTTCCGCCGTTTTTGGTAAACCAGGAATGTATGGTGGGAACGGGTCAGCTACCAAAGTTTGAGGAAGATATGTTTAAAGTAACCCCCGGCGAGTACTATCTAATTCCGACGGCGGAAGTTCCGGTCACGAACCTTCATCGGGAGGAAATTATCGATTTTGAAAGATTACCAATGAAATATGTATCCTATACGGCCTGTTTCCGGGCAGAAGCCGGTGCGGCTGGGCGGGATACCAGAGGCTTAATCCGACAGCACCAGTTTAACAAGGTCGAGCTCGTAAAGCTAACGACTCCTGAAACCTCCGTTCAAGAACATGAGGCTTTGGTTCAGGATGCAGAAAAGGTTTTACAGTTATTAAACCTTCCTTACCGTGTGGTTCTGCTTTCCAGCGGCGATATGGGTTTTGCGGCCAGTAAATGTTATGATCTTGAAGTCTGGCTGCCAGGTTTTAATACCTATCGTGAAATCTCCTCTTGTTCTAACTTTGAAGATTTCCAAGCGCGACGGGCTAATATCCGTTTCCGGCGGGAGCCGGAGGCCAAACCAGAGTTTGTGCATACGTTGAATGGTTCTGGATTGGCGATCGGCCGGACGGTGGCCGCGATTCTAGAAAACTACCAACAAGCTGATGGCTCGGTAGTAATCCCGGAAGTTCTTCGGCCCTATATGGGCGGAGTGACAGTAATTAAATAGAGAACAGTATAGAAGGAACTTACAGGCCCCCCGAAGGGATAACTATTCCCAACGGGGGTTTTGCCATTTCCTATGATTCAGT
This sequence comes from Bacillota bacterium, assembly GCA_012727535.1. GTDB lineage: Bacteria > Bacillota > UBA4882 > UBA10575 > UBA10575 > JAAYGU01. The sequence continues at coordinate 98,497 of JAAYGU010000069.1, forward strand.
TAGCTTAAGTTACAATAGAAGAGATTGCGGAAGGTTAGACGGGACTAAAAAGTAAAATTCCTATTGATCTTTTAAAAAGGATGTGTTAAAGCATAACCAAAGGTAAGGAAGAAAGTTTTTTACAAACAAGGTAAAGACTCAAGACAACGATACACCGCTTAGAAGGCAAGGAAATAAAGATTTGATTTCAAGGAAGAAGGAGCAGATAGTTTGCAGGAAAAATTTTTTTCAAGCTCAGAAAAACGTTTTTCTCACAAATAATGATCCTTGATTTTTTATTTCCACTCAGATAAACGTTTTTTTGGGAGGTGTAGGTTTGCGCAAGAGGCCGGCAACTCTTAAAGATATTGCTAAGTTAGCCCAAACTTCGGTTGCCACTGTTTCCTGGGTGTTGAATGGAGATTCCCGCAAATATGTGAGTGAACCTTTACGGGAAAGAGTGTTGGCGGCGGCCAAAGAGCTTAATTATCAGCCCAACCGATTAGCCCAAGGGCTCAAAGGGAAGTCCCGTAAATTACTGGCCGTAGTCGTACCCCAATTTGAGAATATATTTTTCAACCATATTGTGATTGGTGCGGAAAAATACGCTAACAGCCGAGGATACCGCTTGTTAATTTGTACGACCGATGATAATCCCCGGAAGGAGAAAGAACTGGTTACACAGTTGATTGCCACCTGGGTGGATGGAATTTTACTGGCACCGACCTATGAGGGGAAGAAAACGGTGGAGAGAACTGTCGCGGCCGGTATTCCCTTGGTCCAATTAGACCGGCGGATCGATGAAAATATTGATTACGTCGGGATGGATAATTTCAAAATTGCCTATAAAGGAGCCAAATACTTGTTAACCAATAACCACCGGCGGATCGGTTACATTGGGTGGGACAGTCCTCTACATACAATGCTCGCCCGTAACGAGGGGTTTCTAAAAGCCATAGCTGAGTATGGGATCTCCCAGAATGAAATAAAAATGCGTAAAAGCCCGCGTGATCCGGAAAAGAGTTACTTGGTGACGAAAGAACTCCTGAAAGAATTTACGCCAACTGCTTTTTATATCGACCAAAATACTATTGCCGACGGGGTCGTGAGAGCCCTTCGTGAATTAAAGTTCCGCATTCCCGAAGACATTTCGGTCATCATCCACGGGGAACCGACCTGGGCAGTGATGAATGTTCCAGAGTTTACCTGCGTGTCATTGCCGGATTTTGAAATAGGAGCCAAAGGGGCAGAACTACTCATTACCAAGTTGGAAGGAAAATCACATAAGGCGCAAGCGATTTATCTATCGGGAGAAATTGTTGAACGGGCTTCCGTCCGTAGGTTAGTTTGATGATGAGGGAGGTGAGGTGAAGACGGTTCTAAACTATTTTTCAAAGTCCTTTCCAACAAAATTTATTTAAAAGGAGGAAAACCAATGAAAAGAATGGTAAAAATTTTGATGTCGCTGACACTCATCATGGTGATGGCCTTTTCTCCGGTAGTAAGTGCCAATAATGCTTTCCCCAGGAAATCAGTGGAGTTTATTGTGCCGTGGGCAGCGGGTGGCGGTGTTGATACTTTAATGCGGGCTATTGCTGCGGTCTTTCCTAAGTATGCCAATAACCAACAACTGATTATCAAAAACGTTCCAGGGGGCGGTGGTGCGATCGGTTTCAATGAGGCGGCCAAGGCCAGACCGGACGGGTACACCCTTACTTCCGGAACCACACCTTTAATCACCAAAATACATATGACGCCGGTCCCCTTTAGTCTGGAGAGTTTTGAACCGGTTATGCTGTTTGCGGATATTCCGTGTTATATTATGGTTCCGGCCGATTCACCCTACCAAGACCTCCGTGACTATGTGGAAGATGCCAAAAAGCGCCCCGGTATGATCACCCTTGGAAACTCTGGCGCGGGTGGTGGTAACCACTTAGTAGCTTTGGCTTTTGAACGGTATGCCGGGATTAAACTGAACCATATTCCCTTTGAGGGTGGTGGTAAATCTTTCACAGCCTTAATGGGTAAACATGTGGACTCAGTGATCGGATCCTCTCCGGAAGGGATCCCGCAGGCACTAGCCGGAGAATTGCGGATCCTGGGGATCTTTGGTGACCAGCGTCTAGATCAGTTCCCGCAGGTGTTAACAGCCAAGGAGCAAGGGTTTGATTTTACGGGAACCATGTGGCGGGGGATTGTGGCGCCGAAAAGAATACCCAAGGAAATCGTCGATCGGCTTGCCCAGATCTTTAAGGCCTGTATGGAAGATCCAGAATTTGTCCAGAGGGCGGCAGAGATGACCGCACCCCTTAAATACATGGGGCCTGAAGAGTTTGGCGAGTTTATGAAAGCCGAAGATGTAAGATGGAAAGAGCTTATCATCAATAGCAAACTCGGAGATCGCTATAAAAATCTTTATTAATTATGAAGGAAAGAGCGGGAGCCGTTCTCGGCTCCCCTTTCCGAAGGTGGTGCTCTCATGAACAGATTGGAAGAAGTTTTAGTTAAAGAAGCAAGAATTCACGAACTCCTAGAGCAGAAAAATCTTAACGGCATTATACTGAAAAAACAAGCCAATTTCTCCTGGTTAACAGCTGGAGGCTACAATATGGTTGGGATTGCTGCCGATCACGGTGTGACCTCATTATTGGTAACAAAGACCGGTCGTTATGTGATCGCCAACAAAATTGAAGCCCGGCGAATGATGGATGAAGAAAACTTAGAAGCCTTAGGTTTTCAACTGTTGGAACATCCGTGGGACCAGAGCCCGGAAAAGGAGTTTGTCCGGAAAATCTGTGGGGATCTCACGAAAGTTGGGGCTGATGGTAATTATGGCGAATACCTCGATTTGGAAGGGGATATTAAGAAACTCCGCTACACGCTGACTGAAAGTGAAATCGGACGGTATCTTTTTTTAGGAAAGAAGCTGGCGACCGCCGTGGAAAAGGTCCTCTTAGGAGTCAAGCCCGGGGACACCGAGTGTGAAATCGCCGGTCGGGTCAGTACTGAACTCTGGAAAGACCGGATTGATCCCACCGGGTTTATGGTGGCGGCAGATGAACGGGCCTATTTATACCGGCATCCCATCCCCACGGAAAAGATGGTTAAAAGGTACGTTATGTTATGTGTAAATGCCCGGTATAAAGGGCTAATTACGACTATTACCCGGATTTTGCATTTTGGCAAACCCGATCCGAAACTGTACAAGCAATACCAAGATAATGTCGAGATCGAATGCCGAATGATCGCAGCGACCAAACCCGGGGTAGGAGTAAGTATTCCCTTGGAAACGGCGATCAATGCTTACCGACAACTGGGGTATGGCGACGAATGGCAGTTCCACCACCAAGGGGGAGCCATGGGTTATCTGGCGCGGGATATCAGGGTGACAAAGGAAAATCAAGAAAAGGTCCTTGAAAACCAGGCTTTTTGTTGGAATCCGTCCATTGCCGGAACAAAATCAGAGGATGGCTTTATCGTTACCAAGCGAGGGCCGTTAATGATCACGAAGCCGATTATCTTTCCGGCCGTTCAGTGCGAGGTTGATGGGATTCATTTCATTAAACCGGATCTATTACAGATCGATTAAGAACACTGGATTTCTAATGAGGAGGTTATTATTATGAACCAGATTGGCGTAGCGCTTGTTGGCTGTGGGATGGTTGCGGCTGTACATATTGCGGCCTTAAAAGAGATTCCGGCGGCCAAAATCTGCGGAGTCTGGAACCGGACGCGTGAAACCATGCTGGAATTTGCAGAAAAACATGGAGTCAATACTTATGACAGCTACGAAGCAATGCTGTCGGATCCGGAAGTCAATACCGTGATCATCACTTTACCCCCAGCCCTGCACGGGGATTATGGCTTACAGGCGGCCAGTGCCGGGAAGAACATCATTGTGGAAAAACCAATTGATATTGACCCCGAAAAGGCTGACCGGTTAATTCAAGCTTGTCGGAAAAACAATTTAAAGATGGCGGTAATTTTTCAAAACCGCTACACAGCAGCCGCGCAAAAGGTGAAGAACGCTCTGGACCAAGGCGTGTTAGGAAAGATTATCCTGGCTGATGCCTATGTTAAATGGTACCGTTCACCCGAGTATTATAAAAGTGGTGCCTGGCGAGGGACTTGGGAGATTGAAGGTGGTGGCGCTTTAATTACCCAGGCGATTCATACTATTGACCTGATTCAGTGGTTTATGGGTGGTGCCCATAGTGTCTACGGGCGGATTAAAACAGCCTTCCATAAGATCAAGACTGAAGACTTAGGACTGGCGATTGTTGAATACAAAAATGGAGCTTTGGGGGTGATTGAGGGCTCGACGGCAGTGGTTCCAGGTTTTAAAGAGCGGATCGAGGTACATGGAGAGAAAGGAACCATTGTTTTAGAGGGCGGAAATATCAAAGAATGGAAAGTGGAAGGGCAGCGGGAGAGTGACTTCGTGGCGGGAGAGCAGATTTCTTTTGGAGACACCAATTCCCCGGCGATCTCCCATGTTAACCACAAAGCTCAGTTAGAAGAGGTTCTTCAAGCTTTTTTCCATAACGAAGAACCGTTGGTCAATGGAGAAGAAGGATTAAAATCCCTACAGATTGTTAAAGCAATCTATACATCTTCACAATCGGGTCAGAAAATTCTCTTATAAGGAGGGGGAACAATGAAAAAGTGGGAACGGATCGCAGCGCTTGTCTTATTTTTCATCGGTCTCGGCGCTGCTTGGGAAGCGACCAATATTGGATACGGCAGTTTTCGTTCGCCCGGACCAGGATTTTACCCCTTTTGGCTGGCGGTAATCTTAGCGGTCGTTTCCATCATCTATTTTCTAAACAATTTAGGAAAAGACCCAAAGGTAGTCGCCCTATGGGAAAAAAACACCTGGGTTAGACCCCTGATTGCCATCCTCGTTATGCTGGCCTACGGTTTGCTCCTTGACTACTTAGGATTCATTCTTGATACGTTTTTCCTCTTCTTGATCTGGCTGACCGTGATTGAGCGGGAAAAACCATTGACGGTAGCCTTGGTTTCAGTACTTGGAACCGTCGTTGTTTATATTTTGTTTGTTCAACTATTACAGGTTCAATTACCAAAGGGAATACTTTTTTAAGGGGGGATAGGAAGTGGGCGCATTTGAAGGTTTAATGCACGGCTTTAGCTTAGCAATCACCCCAACCAATCTGTTATTTGCTTTTCTCGGAACATTACTCGGAACGATGGTTGGTGTGCTCCCCGGTTTGGGACCGGCGGCAACAATCTCCTTACTCTTGCCCCTGACTTACGCGTTGGGTTCTCCGGTTACCTCCATTATTATGTTGGCCGGGATTTATTATGGTGGAATGTATGGGGGCTCAACCACCTCGATTTTACTGAATATTCCCGGGGAATCAGCATCGGTGGTGACCTGTATTGACGGTCACCAAATGGCCAAAAAGGGACGGGCCGGAGCTGCGTTAGGAATTGCCGCGATCGGTTCTTTTATTGCCGGTACAGTCGGGGTCATCGGTCTGACCTGCGTGGCACCACCCCTTTCCCGGTTTGCCTTGAAGTTTGGACCGGCGGAATACTTTTCGCTAACCATGTTAGGTCTGATGCTGGCAGCTTATTTAACAGGCAAATCGATTATCAAGGGTATTGTTATGGTGATCCTTGGCTTATTCTTCGCGACGATTGGTTTGGATCCAGTGACCGGTAACCTTCGTTATACCTTCGGGACGATGATTCTCCAGGACGGATTGGACTTTTTAACCCTGGGGATGGGGATCTTTGGAATTGGTGAGATCCTAAGCAATCTTGAACAGAAGATGAAGGCTCAGTTGGTGACAACCAAGGTCAGAAACCTTTGGCCGACGGTGAAGGATTTTGCCGCTTCGAAGTGGGCAATTGTGCGAGGTTCGTTGGTTGGGTTTTTTGTCGGTCTGCTGCCGGGCGGCGGGGCAGTCATCTCGTCAATGCTGTCTTACGCGGTGGAGAAAAAAGCGTCCAAGAATCCGGAGGAGTTTGGGCAGGGTGCAATTCAAGGAGTCGCTGGCCCCGAGTCAGCCAATAATGCAGCGGCCAGTGCTTCGTTTATTCCAATGATGACCCTGGGTATTCCCGGTAACCCGGCTATTGCCATGATCTTTGCGGCCTTACTGATTCAGGGTGTGATACCAGGTCCCTTGTTGATATCGGAGCATCCTGACCTTTTCTGGGGAGTAGTAGCTTCGATGTATATCGGGAATATTATGTTGATCATCCTCAACCTACCCATGGTCGGGTTATGGGTTCAGCTGCTGCGGGTGCCATACTCAATCTTAGCGCCGATTATTGTCATGATCTGCTCGATTGGGGTTTACAGCATGAAATATAACAGCGGCGATGTGGTTATGATGTTCCTCTTCGGGATCGTCGGCTATATCTTGCGGAAGTTTGACTTCGACTTAGGTCCGTTGCTGTTGGCTTTTGTGCTCGGTAAATTGATGGAAAGCTCATTGAGCCAGGCGTTACTGATTTCTGGTGGCGATTTCACAGTCTTCTTTACCAGACCGATTTCGGCGGCCATTCTTTCCTTCGCCGTGCTGATGATTATCCTTCCGCTGATCGGTAAGGTTGTGCAGAAATTGTGGAAAAAAGCTCCGGAAGCAGCAGCCTAAATATAAAGGTAGCCAGGTTAGCTAATAACGAATTATACTTCTAACCTAATGAGATAAGCTTTTATAAAAGAGTTCTTTCTCTCTTTCCCTTTTGCCGAGAGAAAGAACTCACCTCTTTACAAAAGATAAGAATTGAATAACCAGATCTTTTTTCGCCATAATATTGACTAATCTTTGAACTCATGCTAAAATAGTCTTTGCTATGGAGGAGTGTCCGAGTGGTTTAAGGAGGCGGTCTTGAAAACCGTTAGGCCGAAAGGCCTCGTGGGTTCGAATCCTACCTCCTCCGCCATTCGAACAAGAAAGAATTTAATATATGGAGAGATACCCAAGTTGGCTGAAGGGGACGGTTTGCTAAACCGTTAGTAGGAGCAATCCTAGCGAGGGTTCGAATCCCTCTCTCTCCGCCATTTAGTCTTTAAACAGCAGGCGCTGTTTTTTTCTTGAACAACTGAAACATCCAACTTTCTTGGATTAATACATCCTAAAAACGGGAAGAATATGTCCTACCACATATTAATTATACATATTAATTATACAATGCAAAAAAAGAAACCAAAAAAAAGAAGTAGACAAGAAC
>JAAYGU010000070.1 GCA_012727535.1 Bacillota bacterium
GAAGTGTTGGGTGAGACCCCCATATTTAAACAGCCGTTGATTGTGGCCTTTTTGAATAGTAACGATGAGGTTGTGGCGTTTTATTATTGTCGTTGGCCCTATGGTGAATATGTAAGTGTCGAGTTTACCAACCTACAATATCAAATTTATTTTAAAAATCTCAATCGTCATACCGAACGGAAGGGTTCAATAATGAGTATAGATTATTATGCATTACCTTGGAAGCATACAAATATAAAGGATAGTTGGCACAGCAGGTTACCAGAGCATATTGTCAAAGAGATTACCAGCATCAAGCTTATATATAGTAAGTATGAATCGAATTCTTTACACCGCAATTATGATGAGTATCATCGGGAACTTGTTGGCCACCAGAAATACCATTATACTTCCTACATCTACTCCACCGTCCCCATGAAACTTGCTGCCCTGATGTTCACCGAAGCCGATATCGTGAAAGAACTGGATGAACGGATCAAACGGATTGACGCGAAGATCAGTGAGATCTGGGGGGATACGGAGACGAATACGGTCCAGTTCAGTTATTAGTTGCTAGTTGTCTTTTGCCCGCCGTTGGTGGCCAGGCCCGAAGCGCTTCCGCTTTGGGCGTTCAGTTTCTGCCACAGGGCTTCGATCTGCGGCGGCTGCAGGTAGCCTTTGCGTACAAAGTAAGTGGACAGTACGGTTTTCAGATCGATCGCCGGATCGATCTTTTTTTTGAGCATGTTTTCAAAAGCGAATTGTAATAGCTTAATGTCCCGGTACTCTTCCATGCCGACCGCATTGCTCTTTTGGTAATCACGGCCGATGTTTTCCCACGAGGCGCCGCAAAGGCCAGCGATCATTGCCGAGATCACGCCCGTCCGGTCGGTGCCGATTCGGCAGTGAACCAAAAAGGGGGCGGGATGGGCCGGATCGATAATAAACTCAATAATGCTTTTAAGCTGGTGGCCGAACTCGGTGGTGTCTGCTTGGTAATAGACCGATTCATAATTGGGGTTGATTGCGAAGAAATGACCGGCGGCAATAATCTTCTGGACATACGGGGAGATCCGGTATGTTGGGGGCTCCTCGTAGGCACCGGAGAGGGAGATGATCGATTGGATCCCATGGGCGGCAACGAGCTGGTTGACATAGACCAGCCGCCCGACTTCGGCGTCGAGGGGCTTGCTCTCGCAGGCTGGATGGTAAGAACGGAATAAGTTGGTAGTGCCGGGGACCAGCCGGAAATTGGCGATGGTTTTTTGGTCTTCTTCCCGTGTCAAATCGAAATCGGCCAGCCTTTTGACGGTGTTGGCGGTCGTCTCGTTGGCGACTATTTGGTCGAGATCAGTACCGGTAAACAGCAACAGGTTATTCCCTTTGAAACTGTAGCCGGGGGGGATTGTGGGCAACGGGTCAACCATGCTATTTTCGTTGACGATAAATTTAAACTCCGGATAGCCCGAGTTCCCAGGGATACAGGCCTTGGCGGCGGGAACAGTTAAAGACCAGATTCCCTGGCCGGTCGGGGCCAGTTGCCAAGCGGGCGCGACGGTCCACTGGTTAAAGGTGCCGACCACATGGACGGACCCAACCGCCGCTTGCTGGTGGCAATCTTCGTTAAAAATAAAGGCCACATTTGCTCCGCCGTCACGGATCTGATAAGCCAGCATCTTATCCATAAAGTCTCCTCCTGCGGAAGGTGGTTAAAGTGTTTTAAGCCACTATGGGGGTTATATGGCCAGAAATGCAAAATAATTAGCTTTTGGTCTGGAAAACGCGTTCGGCGATCTTCACCGCTTCGAGGGCGTCTTTACCGTAGAAGTCGGCACCGATCCTTTGTGCGTATTCCTCATTGAGCACGGCACCGCCCACCATAATTTTGGCGTGGGGGCAGTGGCGACGCAGCGCTTTGATGGCCTCCTCCATATTCTTTACTGTGGTGGTCATTAGGGCGCTCAAACCGACCAGAGAGGCCTCTTCTTGTTGGACCTTTTCAACAATGAGCTCAATGGGGACATCTTTGCCGAGATCAAAGACTTGAAAGCCATAGTTCTCCAAGAGGATTTTGACGATATTCTTGCCGATATCATGGACATCCCCATTGACGGTGGCAATGACAATCTTCCCTTTGTCTACTGCTGTGGCCTGCTTTTGTTGGAGAGCCTCTTTGATCACGCCAAAAGCACGCTTGACCGTTTCGGCCGACTGGATTAGTTGGGGTAAAAACAACTCCCCTTTTTCGTAGCCATTACC
>JAAYGU010000071.1 GCA_012727535.1 Bacillota bacterium
CTTTTGGAATGGCAGGGGGAGACGAGGGATGCGGATGAGTTTTTTGAGAATCTCCGCGTTAACCTGTTTGAAGATGAAGTCTTTGTTTTCACCCCGAAAGGTGACGTAAAGAGCCTGCCGGCCGGTGCTACCCCGGTTGATTTCGCGTACACTGTGCATACGCATATCGGCCACCGTTGTTTAGGTGCGAAAGTCAACAACCGGTTGGTGCCCCTAGATTACAAGTTGAAGAATGGCGATATTGTTCAGATCCTGACGGCAAAACAAGATGCCGGGCCCAGCAGGGATTGGTTGAAATTTGTCGTGACTTCAAAGGCGAAGAGCCGGATTCGCCAGTGGTTACGGGAACAAAGCCGGGATGAGTATATCTTATTGGCCCGTGAGCAGTTGGAGAAGGAATTGAAAAAGAACGGCTATGAGCCTTCGGAATATTTAAAAGCCGACGTGCTCAGAGAGACCGCAGAACGCATGGGTTTTGTGGCCGGCGATGATCTATTATTTGCTGTCGGTGATGGAAAGCTTACCCCCCGCGCCGTTGCTTCCCGCCTGGTGGCCGTGAAAGATCCGGAAAAAAAACAGCTGCCGGTGTTGCCGAGGGACAAGCCGGCGGGCTCGCCCGGTGGGGTGAAAGTCCAAGGGGTTTCCAACCTTGCGGTCCGGTTTTCCCGGTGTTGCAACCCCGTCCCCGGAGACCAGGTTGTCGGCTATGTCACTAGAGGAAAAGGAGTAGCCGTGCACCGGGTGGACTGTTCTAATCTGCCCAAAGATGCGGAACGCTTCATTAAAGTAGAATGGGATGCCGAGGAACGGGGTGTCTATCCGCTGACTCTGAAGATTGAGGCTGTTGACCGGAGAAATTTGCTGATTGACATCATGAATCAGATGTCTTTGTTAAAACTAAACGTTACAGCGGCTAATATTCATACGGATAAAGGGATGGCCTTTTTAGACTTTACCATTGAAGTCAGCCACCTTGACCAGGCGAGGGAGTTAGTGGGCAAATTAAAGATGATTAATGGGATACAAAGAATTTTCCGGGTAAATAAATCAAGGAAGAGAAAGAGGATTACGCAATGAGAGCATTAATCCAAAGAGTGAGTTTTGCCCGCGTGGCGGTTGGCGAGGAAACAACCGGCGAGATCGGTCAAGGGTTATTAATCTTTTTGGGGGTTAAAACCGGGGATGAGGAGGCGGCCCTGGCCTATTTAGTCGAGAAGATTATTAACTTACGTATTTTCTCTGATGAACAAGGGAAAATGAACCTTTCCTTACTTGATGTTGGCGGTGAAGTAATGGTCGTTTCCCAGTTTACACTCTATGCCGACTGCCGGAAAGGCCGGCGACCGAGTTTCCAAGGGGCGGCCCCGCCCGCCGAGAGCGAACGATTGTATGAACAGTTTATCCAGGCTTTGCGGGATCAAGGTCTAAAGGTTGCGACCGGTCGGTTTGGCGCCGATATGCAGGTAACCCTGGTGAATGACGGGCCGGTTACGATCTTCCTAGATACTGATGAATTGCGCGGTTAGAGAAGGTTAAAGTTTGATCAAGACTGGTTTATCAGCGGGAGGTAGCCTGGCTAAAGCGCGTCGGTGGTTTTCATTTATGATGAGTGGGCGATAAATTCAGGTTTTGTGGAACTGACGGGTGCAGAAGGCGTTATAGAATTTAAGCCCTCTCCCCTTCAGGGAGGCGGTCCGAACTCGGGTCCTGTTGAGAGGGGAAGGATTGCCGAGCGGTTGGTCAATAATAAAAGGGAATAATAAATAGGAAAAAAGAGGTGATGTCATGCGTCGACCAGGTGGAAAGGTTTTTTTCATCCTGCTCAGTATCATTGTGTTCGGGATGAGTTCATGGGTGTATGCTGAGTTTATTCCACAAGTCAAAGAGGCAGTAATCTACCCTAATAATCTGGCTTTCCTGGTGCGAGAAGGGGAGGCAAACCTGGTTAATGGGGAATGTGTCGTAGATTTCCTGCCCCCCGCGATTCAGGGGAGCCTGAGTGTCTTTACTCCTACTCCGGGGTTAATTTTGGAGCAAGTAATTACTCTTCAAGAGCCGGTAGTAGTCGAGGAACCTGTACATAAACTTGCTCAGGTCTTTCAATTAAACATTGGCAAACCAGTACAACTGCTTGCCGATGGTCAAGTGGTCAGTGGGATCTTAAAGGGTTTTATTGAACCGGCTTATCTTGTTCTCACGGTTAATAACGAAAATGGTGCGACCACCGATGAGGTCTATGCGCTTGATCTGATCACTTCTTATCGCTTTTTAGAGCCGGTTACCCTTACTCAGCAGCAGACGGAATACACCGGTAAAATCAAAGCTCTGTTTAAAGGACCCGCCGCCCAAGGTTCATATCCGGTGGGGATTAGCTATTTACAGTCCGGCCTCTCTTGGAGTCCGGAGTATATAATTAACCTCCAAGCGGAGAATTACGGCGAGGTTTCCTTTAGTGGGGTGGTTCGCAATGATACCGATGATTTGGTAGCCACCACTCTTTATTTGGCCGCGAATGGTCCTCGCTTTCCCCGTGTGCTCTCACCACTGGTCATCTTCACTCCTGAACAGCCGGCGATGTATGCCCGGGGTGAACTGAGCGTGATGGGCGTAAAAGCCCGAGACAGCTTGGAATTCAGCCCCGGGATCGAGCTAGATGACGTTGCCTCGTTGATGATGTATAAGAAGAGCGAGATCACGCTCAAGAAAGGTGAGCGCACGCTCTTGCCCCTTTTCCGGGGTGCGGTTAAGACCGAACCTCTTTACCGGTTGGCTCTCTCCCGGTCGCTCTATGCGAAAGAAGTGGCCAAAGAACCGGTGTGGAAAGTCTACCGGGTCTATAATGATTCGACCATCCCCTGGATCGAGGGGAATGTAATGCTAATGATGCTGAACCGGCCGTTGGGCGTGGGAACCCTTCCTTATATTGCTCCGGGCCGGAGTGGGGAGATCCGGGTCATGACCGACCAGGAGATCAAAGCGGAAGTTAAGGAGATAGAATTTGAGCGGGTCCAAAGTGCACTGGTTTTCCAGGAAACCGAGTATTCCTTTGTTCGGATTAACGGGGAGATTGAATTGGAGAATACAAAAAATGAGGCTGTTATGCTCAAGGTTACCCATCTGCTTCCTGGCGAGGTTAGTGCAGTAGGAGAAGGAGGAAAGGCGGTTAAAAAGGCTACTTTACAAGCGGGACCCAATCCTTCTTCGGAGATTACCTGGGAGATCCTGCTTCCGGCGCAAACCAAGCGCAAATTGACCTATACCTACCAGACCTATTTACCGGCCGGAGAAAAAGTACCCCTTGACATCAGTCGATAAAGGTTGTATAATAATTTATGCTGAAAGTGCCCAGGTGGCGGAACTGGCAGACGCGTACGTTTGAGGGGCGTATGGGCAACCGTACCGGTTCAAGTCCGGTCCTGGGCACCATATAATGAATAACAGACTGTTGTCGAGGCAGGATTCGCGCGACGAACGAAGACTCACAACAGTTTTCTTTTTCTCCCACTTTTAGATCTTTATTCAGAATATCTTCAAGCGCAGATTGATCTGCGCTTTTTTTGTTTAAGCCGGTTCTGTTCTACCTTTTTCCTTGAAAGGTTGATCATAACGTTTAAATAGAACACTGTTCCGAAGCTGTATAGTTCTACTTCTCAAAATCCAGTAATAACCTTTCTTTTGAGCGAGCTGTTCATGTTGAGGAGAGCGAATTATAACATGGAAAGTAATTATTCTGTTAAAGCTTTTAAGCTTTGGCATAGGATCTAAGTAAACCTTGTACCTTGGAGTGGGAATTTAACCAAATGTGACGTGGTCAAAGACAAGGAGAAAAGGATAATAAAGCGAAGTAATAATTATTACCAGCAGATCTTCAAGCAGTGAACAAAGAATTAAAAGTACCAATGCTTTATTGAACTAAGGAGGTAAGTGTATGAGGGAGATCGAAGTTGGACGGATTACGGAGGCGGTGGCTGAGTTATGTATCAAATCATGTCTCTATCTTGGAGATGATGTAGTGGCCTTACTCCGGAAAGCCAAGGCGGAAGAAAGTTCAGATTTTGGCTCGTATGTCTTAGACTGTTTACTGGAGAATTTAGAGATCGCAGAGCAGGAACAGATCCCACTCTGTCAGGATACCGGGATGACGGTTGTATTTCTAGAGATCGGACAGGATCTCCATCTGGTGGGGGGCGATTTAACGGAGGCCGTAAACGAAGGCGTCCGGCGGGGATATCAAGAGGGTTACCTGCGAAAATCCGTATTATCTCCCCTTTCCCGGATCAATACGAATGATAATACCCCGGCGGTAATTCATACCAAAATCGTGCCCGGAGACCAGTTGAAAATTTCGGTAGCACCGAAAGGCGCCGGTAGTGAAAACATGAGCCGCTTAAAAATGCTTAAACCAGCCGATGGTCTTGAAGGGATCAAGCAGTTTGTCTTAGAGACCGTGCTCGAAGCGGGCGCTTCTCCCTGCCCACCCTTGATCTTAGGAATCGGGATTGGGGGGACAATGGAAAAAGCGGCGCTGATGGCCAAAGAGGCTTTATTGCGTAAGGCCGGCGCTCCTAGTCCGGATCCGGAAGTAGCGCAGTTGGAAGCGGAGATATTGGCTTTGGTCAACCAAACCGGGATCGGGCCGCAAGGCCTGGGCGGAAAGGTAACAGCGATGGCGGTACACATCGAAACTTACCCAACCCACATTGCCGAACTACCGGTCGCCGTGAACATCCAGTGTCATGCGGCGCGCCATCAAGAAATAATATTGTGAGGTGAAGACCGTGAGTAAGATTAAACTGATCGAATTACCGGCGCAGCAAGAACAACTAGATGAATTGACCATCGGTGAGCTGGTCCACCTCTCCGGAGTGATCTACACCGCCAGGGATGCCGCGCATAAACGGCTGGTTAACCAGTTAAAGGCTGGTCAACCGTTGCCGATTCCCCTCAAAAACCAGGCGATCTTTTATGTCGGACCGAGCCCTGCTAAACCTGGACGGGGTATCGGTTCCTGTGGTCCCACGACCAGCGGCCGGATGGACAGTTATGCCCCTCTTCTGTTGGATGCTGGGTTAAAAATTATGATTGGAAAAGGGCAACGGTCGGCGGAGGTGATTGCCGCGACCAAAAGGAATAAGGCGGTTTATTTGGTGGGGATCGGAGGAGCGGCGGCTTTAATTTCCCAAACCGTGAAAGCAGCCGAGTTGGTTGATTATGCGGATTTGGGGACTGAAGCGATTCACCGACTAACGGTGGAAAAGATGCCGCTGATTGTGGCGATTGATACCAAAGGGAATGACCTCTTTGCTGTCGGCCCTCAACAGTATCGGACCTTACCGGACTGAGTTAGTTGTAACTTCCTTGACCAGCCCGGGTGCTAACGGATGCTTCATGAGGTGAGCTGCTCTTTCTTGTCCCCAGCTCCGGGTGTGGTTTCGCAGGAATAAAGGGAAGAAGGGAAGATAAATAACCGGAAGCGTTGAAGGGAAGATATAAGTGTATAATCAAAAGAAGGAGGGGACAGGATGGCAGAGGTGACGGTTTATACGACTTCGACTTGCCCCTGGTGTACGAGGCTGAAGGATTTCCTACGTGCCGAAGGAGTCTCTTTTAACGAAGTGGATGTGGGGAAAGATCCGACGGCGGCCAAGCGTATGGTGGAATTGACCGGGCAAAGAAGTGTTCCGGTGACGACGATCGGCGACCAAATCATTATCGGTTACGATCCGGACGGAATCAAAGAGTTGCTCGGCTAAGGGGAGGCGGGTGAGGTGACGGGGGAGCTTTATGATCTCATCATCATAGGCGCTGGACCAGCCGGGATGACCGCGGCGGTCTATTGCCTGCGCAAGGGCTTACGAACGATGGTGCTCAGTAAAGATATCGGCGGGCAGGCCAACTGGACCACACTGGTCGAGAATTATATGGGCTTTATGGAGATTTCCGGACCGGAGCTAATGCAGCGGTTTGAAGACCAGTTGAAAAAGGAAAAGGCCAATCTGGTTAATGATGAAGCCGTTGACTTAGTCCAGCACGGCGGGGCTTTTACCGTTAAGGGGAAGACCACTGGGGAGCACCGGGGGAGAGCCGTGATTGTTGCTACCGGGAAAAGACCGAAAAAGTTGGGGGTCCAAGGGGAAGAGCAATTCAAAGGAAAAGGGGTTAGCTACTGTTCGACCTGTGATGCCCCCCTCTTTCGGGAGACCGCGGTTGCGGTCGTTGGTGGCGGGAATTCCGGAGTACAAGCAGTCCTTGATTTATTGGCCAACCAGGCCCGTCAGATCTTTTTAGTAACCAACCAGGAATTAACCGCCGACCAGGTTTTAGTGAAGCAAATCATCGATCATCCTAAAGTCCGGCTCTATCTACATTCCCAAGTAACAGAGATTCATGGTGAGCAGATGATCACTGCGGTCTCCGTACAAAGCCAGAAAACAGGCCTTAAAGAGCAATTACCGGTCGAAGGGGTCTTTGTGGAGATTGGGCTGGAGCCAAATAGCGAATTTCTCCAGGTTCTTCGGAAAAACAACCTGGGTGAAGTGGTGATTGATTGTGAGTGCCGGACTAACCTTCCCGGAGTGTTTGCGGCCGGTGATGTGACCAATATCCCGGAGAAACAGATCATTGTGGCCTGCGGAGAAGGAGCAAAAGCGGCCATTAAAGCCTGGGAATATCTGACCCATAGCGGAGAGCGAAAGGTAGAAGCCGAATAAAGTGAAACCCCCCGCCAGACGGGGGGTAGTTTATACTCCTTGGAATCGACTAAAATTAATGACAACGGCAGATTGTGCTAAAACAGTTGGAAGGATGAACGGTGACAAAACCTCCTACACATGGGAGTTTTCGATTCTTCACTTTCATGGCGGAGAGCTGCAAAATTTGCAAAACTGACAAGATCCGTTGAATATCAGAGAGGCCCAGCGTTCCATTGGCCAGAATAAATTGGGCCTGATTTAACCGGCGAAGAAGGTCGTTTTTACGACCGGTGGGTAGGGGCAAGTTTCTTACTGCGCCGCGGATTAATTCGATCTGGTTGCTCAGATTGGCCGCGATGCTTGGCGTAAGCGCACTTGGGTTACCAAGAAATTCCGCAACCTCCTGGGAGACATCCTCAATCCGACGTAATACACTGCAGGCGCTGCTCATTTAATCACCTCCCGCTTTATTTTATGAAAAAGCCAACGGGAGGAGCTCAAATCAGGTGAAAACGAGATTTAATAATAAACAGTTCTGATTTTTTAATAACGCCAAGGGCCTGAGCCTTCAGAGAAGGTTAGGCGGGAGCGGCTTTAAGCAATAATTACCGGGCGCGATTCTGTCGACGCTGGTTCTGGGCCGTGGTTTCGATGATCTGGAGAATTTCCCGGCCGGCATCGGCCAGCTTGCTCTCGGTCATGGCTTTGATATATTCATGCCGGTTTTGGTAAAGGGTATCGATCGCGTTTTTCAGAACCGTTTCATTAATCTCCTCTTCATAGAGTAACATGCTAAAATTCTGTTGTTTGAAGGATTGTGCATTGAGGATTTGATCGCCACGGCTGGAACTTTTCGGCAAGGGAATGAGCAAGTTGGGTTTCTTTAAAGCCAACAGCTCAAAAAGGACATTAGCTCCGGCGCGGGAAAGGCAGAGATCAGCCGCGGCCATCACCGCCGGAAGCTCCGGCCCCAGGAATTCAAATTGCTTATACCCTTTAAACCCGGTAAGGGTGGGATCAGTGTTACCTTTCCCGCAGATATGGGCCACTTGGTATTTGAGGAGTAAATCGGGAAGGATCGCCCGTACCAGGTGGTTGATTTTGACGGAACCAAGGCTGCCACCGATTACGAGGATGACCGGTTTGTCGTCGGAAAATCCGCATAGCTCTAAGCCTTCTTCCTTTGAACCGTTCAGTAATTCCGACCGGATCGGGTTACCGGTCAGTACCGCTTTACCTGGCGGTAAATGTTTTAAAGTCTCGGGGAAGGTCGTGCAGATCACGGAGGCAAAAGGCAAAGCGATCCGGTTGGCCAGTCCGGGAGTAAGGTCGGACTCATGAAGCACAACCGGTATTTTGTTCAACCAGGCGCCGATGGTCACCGGAACCGAGACAAAGCCGCCTTTGGAAAAGACAATCTCCGGCTGGAGTTTTTTTAACAATTTATAGGATTGAATTAACCCTTTGACCACCCGGAAGGGATCGGTTAAATTCCGCCAGGATAAGTACCGCCGGAACTTTCCGGTAGCCACTGGATAATAAGGGATTCGCTGTTCGCGGATTAGTCGTTGTTCCATCCCCTCCTCACTACCGATATAGAGGATCTCCCAACCTTTCTTGCGTAATTGGGGGAGAAGGGCAAGGTTTGGCATCACGTGGCCGGCTGTTCCCCCACCGGTCAACACGATTTTTTTCAATTTAGTCACTCCTTAAAAAGCAAAGTGGTTAAAGGATGATTGAGATAATTATATAATATAAGTGTTTATGCAAAAAGATTAAGTACTCTATTTGATCTTATGTATTATTCGCTATTTTTCTCAACAAACCTTTTGTAGAAACTATTACTAAATTGACAAACCATCGGAAGATGGTATAATTTTTAAAATAAAGCAAATGGGGAAAGAAAGTGAGGAGTTACAAAAAAGATGGCAAACGCGGCAATTCAAGATTACCTTGCAAAAACCAAACCTGCCGACCTGAACGAAGGCTTTTTAGCATATCTGGCTAGTCTATCCGCCGTGGCTAAAGTCGTCCCGTCGGTGGCGCGTGATATAGTTTTTGAGTTAAGGGACCAAAGAACTAATTTGAAACTGATTGCCAGTGAGAACTATTCTTCCCTTGCAACTCAACTGGCAATGGGCAACCTATTAACGGATAAATATGCCGAAGGTTTTCCTCATCACCGGTTTTATGCCGGATGTGACAATGTGGACAGTGTAGAAAGTTATGCGTGTGAGCAGGCCTGCCGCTTGTTTGGGGTGGATCATGCGTACGTGCAGCCGCATAGCGGCGCCGATGCCAATCTGATTGCCTTCTGGGCGATTTTGAACGCCAGAGTTAAAACTCCGGAATTGGCTAAACTGGGGGTTAAAGACCCGACGCAGCTGAACTGTAAAGACTGGAATGAACTCCGGGGCCTCTTGGGTAATCAGCGTTTGTTAGGAATGGATTATTATGCGGGCGGACACCTCACCCATGGTTATCGCCATAATATCTCCGCCCAGATGTTTGAGTCTTTTAGCTATGGGGTCAACCCGGAGACCGGTTTATTGGATTATGATGAAATCCAACGGTTGGCGCAGGAGATCAAACCCCTAATTTTACTTGCTGGGTACAGTGCCTATCCCCGGGCGATTAATTTCAAGCGCCTGCGCGAAATCGCCGATCAGGTCGGTGCGGTCTTAATGGTAGATATGGCACACTTTGCCGGACTGGTAGCCGGGGGAGTGTTTACTGGGGACTATAATCCGGTTCTCCATGCCCAAGTGGTGACGACGACGACCCATAAAACCTTGCGGGGCCCACGGGGAGGCTTGGTTTTGTGCACCTCCGAATTTGCCGAACATGTGGATAAGGGGTGTCCACTCGTGATCGGGGGACCGCTCCCGCATGTGATGGCCGCTAAGGCCGTGGCCTTAACGGAAGCCAATACCCCTGAGTTTAAGGCTTATGCCCACCGGATCGCCGAAAACGCGCAGAGTCTTGCTCAGGCCTGTATGGAGGAAGGGATGACCGTCTTGACCGAGGGGACGGATAACCATCTCTTATTGATCGATGTGCGTCCTTTTGGGCTCACTGGTCGGCAAGCGGAGAGTGCGGTGCGGGAATGCGGGATTACTTTGAACCGCAATTCTTTACCGAAAGATCCGAATGGCGCCTGGTATACTAGTGGTTTACGCCTCGGCCCCCCGGCGGTTACAACTTTAGGGATGGGTCCGGCGGAGATGAAGGAGATTGCCGCTTGCCTCAAGACCGTCTTAAGTAATACCAAACCACAGCCGGTCGCGTCCGGGCCAAAGGCTGGAACCCTCAGTAAAGCCCGTTATCTCCTAGAGGACCAGGTTAAAGCGGAAGTTCGCGCCCGGGTCCAGTCTTTACTGGAACGTTTCCCGGTCTATCCCGAGTTGGATCTGGATTTACTACTGAAACATTTCACCTGAACAGCCAAGGCTAAAGTTAAAGAGGAAGATTAGCAATCTTCCTCTTTTAATCATCATCAAGTATTGGCCAGACCCTGTGCAACGGAGCAGAGCGCAGCGCGTCCTGACCGACCGCGACGACCTTCATCGGTTGTTAAGCCGATGGCGCGAAAATAATAAGGTAAATCCCTAAAAACAACAAGATAGACTAGTTCATTCTGATCAGGTGGGGAGGCAAGAGAGAGTGGATAATGATATTCAACTGGTTTATGCGACGCCTGATGGCGAGTTAAGGCTGGAGCCTGAGCTGAGAGCTTTAGGCGCTGCCGGTGAAGAGTACTGGGAGTTGACGCCGGAAGATCTAATCCCGTTACCCACCGGGGCCAGTCTTTTTTGTCTACCGGGCAGACAACCTTTAGGTTTGGAAAACAGCACCGGCGAAGTGGAGATGATTGATGAACCGGGGTTGACAGCCGTGGCGGCTATTCTTCCGCAGGGCTATACGCGAACACTGTTGCCCGCCTACCAGAGGCGGTCGGGGGCGTCGCCTTTGCCCTTGTTTGGTTATACGGCAGTGGCAGCAATCGGTGAAGAATTGTATGTAGCCGCCCGGCAAACGGATGAACAGGAAAAGTGGAATCCGCTTTTCTACAATACCCCGGATTTACCGGAGTTAATCCAGAATAAATTAGCGGCTAATCCCGATAATCGCCTCCTCCGGCAGTTAGCAAAATGTGCCCAGGAATACCAGTGTTTTACGGCCCAGAATATTTTTTATCAACGCTGGGAAGGAGGAGTTCCAGTTTCCCCGGCCTGTAATGCCGAGTGCCTGGGCTGTATCTCCAAACAGGCTGCGGAGTGCTGTCCTTCACCCCAAGGGAGAATCACCTTCCGCCCGTCCGTTGCCGAAGTGGTCGAGGTTGCCCTCCCGCATCTTTCCGGCGAGGAAGCGATCATCAGTTTTGGCCAGGGCTGTGAAGGCGAACCGCTCCTGGCGTGGGAAGTGATTAAGGAAGCGATTACTGTTCTCCGCCGACAAACGAGGGGCGGAACGATCAATATCAACACCAACGCCGGTCTCCCGGATGCTCTGGCTGCCCTGGCCGATGCCGGGCTTGATTCGGCACGGATCAGCCTGTTTTCTGCCGCTCCAGCGGCTTACTAGCTTTACCATCGCCCCCAAGGTTTCTCTCTGGAGCAAGTTGGGGCATCCATTGACCGGTTACGGCGGGAAGCGGTCTTTGTCGCTCTGAATCTGCTGGTAATGCCGGGCTTTACCGACCTTCAGTCCCAGATGGAGCAGTTATTTGCGTTCTTGGAGGCACACCCGGTTAATATGATTCAGTTACGAAACCTGAATATCGATCCGGAGTTGCTCTGGGGAAGACTGAAAAAGGGCGGTCTGGACTTATCTGGAGAGACTGTTGGGATCAGTACATTCCTGGCGGAGTTAGCGCAGCGCTTTCCGGAGATGTTGGTCGGCAATTACAGCCGGGCGGTCAAGAAGAAAGCTGATTAGGTAAGGACGATCGGGTTCAGCGGTAGTAATCCCGGAAATAGCGGAGAATGCCCTTGCTAATGCCAAAGGAGATCGTCTCTTGATATTCTGGGTTTTGGAGGAGCGCGGCTTCTTCCGGGTGGGAGAGAAAGCCCACCTCGACGAGGACTCCAGTGACGCCGGGTTGCTCAAGTATGAAGTATTTACCGGGAGCGGCTTTTTGCGGTTTGGTCTGAAGTTTATTTAATTCGTCCTGAATGGCCAAGGCCAGATTTTTGCTGGCTTGATTCCGGTGATTATAAAAAGCGACCATCCCCCGTCTGGTCCGGTCGGTTGACCAGTCGCAGTGGATACTGACTAAAAATTGACAATTGGCCGCCTTTGCTTTCTCGATCCT
Source organism: Bacillota bacterium (assembly GCA_012727535.1). Lineage (GTDB taxonomy): Bacteria > Bacillota > UBA4882 > UBA10575 > UBA10575 > JAAYGU01. Next base: position 12,007 of record JAAYGU010000071.1, read on the forward strand.
TGTCTGCAGATCGCGACGGTGGCGCCCTCTTCGTCCCGCGATGTAAGGAAAGAGCTCGGTGTCGGTTTCACGGGTCATCAGGACCGGTAAACCGCTCTGCCGGAGTTGATCCCGGAGTTTCAACGCGATTTCAAGGTTGATCTTTTTTTCTAGATTACCATGGTGGTCTTTGGTTCCACCATCGATGCCCCCGTGTCCGGGATCGATGATCATCGGGGTTCTGTTTAACCGGCCTTCGGTGAACAGGGGTTGGGTCAGGTACGGGAGTAAGACGGGAAGACAGAGCAGAATACCTAAGAGGTAAAGGACGAAAAGGGCTTTTTCCCGGTTGAGGATGATGATCCGCATGGCGTACCTCCTAGATGGTATACACTCTGAAGAGTCTAGTGGTTATCACTTATTTTTATGTTGGGGCCGACAGATTATATTCTGGGCGCGCAGTTTTTCTTACCAGATGACCAAGGCGAAAACCTAAGTCTGAAGTTTTGATGAAAGTCAAAGGGAAGACCCATGGCAGGAAGGGAGGGGTGGCGGATGTGGCGGCGTCACTGGTGGCGGCACCTGCGCCGGCAGATTCCGGAGGAGGTGCTTTTTGCCCTGAACCGGCTGCAGGAGCAGGGATATGAGGCCTACTTAGTCGGGGGAGCCCCCCGCGATTTACTTCTCTCCAGATCGCCAGAGGATTGGGATCTGGCGACCGACGCACGTCCGGAAGAGGTTAAAAAGATTTTTGCAAATTCCCTGCCTTTGGGGGAGAAATTTGGAACGGTGCGGGTGCTCTTTGACCGTTTGGAGGTTGATATTACAACTTATCGGCAGGAAGGTGCCTATACCGACGGGCGACGCCCCGCTTGGGTCAGCTTCACCCCCTCGCTCCAGGCAGATCTGGCGCGCCGGGATTTTACGATTAATGCCATTGCCCTGGATCCGCTCCGGGAAAAGTTGGTTGATCCGTTTGGCGGAGTGAAAGCATTGAAGCAGCGTCTGGTAAAAACGGTGGGTGATCCGGAGGTCCGGTTTGGCGAAGATGCCTTAAGGATGCTTAGGTTTTTTCGTTTTCAGGCTACCCTTGGTTTTCGCGGCGACCGTCGTACGGAGAAAGGGATTAAGCCCGGGAACATTGTTAAAATTAGCGGAGAAAGAATCGGAGACGAACTTACCAAACTATTGGTTTCTGCCTCGCCAAAGACCGGGCTGGAAGGAATGGCCCGCAGCGGCCTTTTGACGGCGCTCTTTCCGGAATTAAGTGCGGTCCGGGAAGAGCCAGCCTTGTTCCGGCATACGGTCGAGACCGTACAGGCGATCAAACCGGAGACCGAATTACGCTGGGCAGCTTTCCTCCATGATATAGGAAAACCCCAAACCAGAGTCGATAAAGGAAATCGGCTTCATTTTTACGGACATGAAAAGGTGGGGACGGAACTGGCGGCGGCCATTCTGGAACGGTTACGCTTCTCCAGAAAAGTAGCGGATAAAATTCTGACGCTGGTGCGTTGGCATATGTTCCCAGCTGATCCCTGGATGACCGATGCCGCTCTCCGCCGCCTGGTGGTGAGAGTGGGAAAAGAGAATATTTATGCTTTGTTGGAATTAAGAAGAGCCGATCTGGTTGGGACGCCGGGAGTATCTTACCGTGCCTTTGCGGGGCTATCGCATTTTGCGGCACGTCTAGAAGCGTTGCTGGCGGGGGAGACCGTCCTCTCCCTGCGCGACCTGGCAGTGAATGGCCATGAGCTCATGGAATTCCTGGGTATCCCGCCCGGTCCCCGAGTGGGGGCAGTCTTGCAGGAAATTTTCCACTGGGTGACCGATGATCCAGCGCGTAACCGGAAGGAGTTGATCCTGGAATACCTAGAGAAGCGGTATAAATAACCCCAATCGATACTCATTTTTCGCCAGACCGACGCATAATTTGATAAAAGCCGGTACTGCTCTATGTCCGGAAAAAGACCGTCCGGGCACAAGTGGAAGCGACGGGCAATCTACGTCGGGCAGGGGAGAAGTGGATGAAAGAGGGGAAGCAGGCTAAAAGAGCGCGTTTGCGAGCCAAAGTGGCTGATTTTTTTGAATTACCGTCCGAGATTGTTTTAGACCTTCCCCGCCTGGTCTTAACGGGTAAGCAGCGTCTCCTGATTGAAAATCACCGGGGAATTAAGGAGTACGCGAAAGCTCTGATTCGGCTTAGCACTCCGGTGGGGACTTTGAGAATTAGCGGACAGGATTTGGAGATTTTGGCGATTGCCCAGGAGCAAGTGGAGATTGAAGGCCGGATCGACCAAATAGAATGGGAAGAGCGGGGGGAGGAGCAGTGATCTCCCAGCGCATTTTGGCCTTTCTTCACGGTTATGTCGTGGCGATGGTGCAAGGGAAAGGGAGCGAAGCCCTGATTAATCAGGCGATCGCCGGGGGAATCACTTTCTGGGATGTACAGAGAAAAGCCCCTGATATAATTATCTTTAAATTACAAGCGGAAGCGTACCCCCGGCTCCGCCCCTATTTTTGGCGGACGCGCACCCGCGGGAAGATCCTGCGGCGCCGGGGTTGGCCTTTTATTTGGCAAAGAATCAAGCGGAAAAAGGGTTGGCTCCTGGGAATGGTGGTCTTCCTTTTCACCCTATATTATTTATCCTCTTACATTTGGGTTGTGGAGATTACCGGGGTCAAAACTATTGACCAAGCTAGAATCCGGCAAAACCTTACTGAATTGGGGTTGAGGCCTGGCGTCGGCCGAAAGGAAATTGAGGCGAAAAGAGATTGGCTCATTAAGGAGCTACGGATGCGCCTCCCAGAAGCGGTTTGGGTTACCGTCCATTTGCAGGGGGTCGTTTCCCTAGTGACGGTGACCGAGAAAACCCCGCCCCCAGCGGTTGACCAGGCCGCGACAGATCTGGTGGCCGCGAAAGACGGACTGATCACCAGTCTGATTGTGGTGGATGGTACCGCGGTGGTGGAAGAAGGGGATACGGTTTCTCGAGGTGATCTTTTAATCATGGGGGAGAAAACCCTGCGCTACCTTGACGGGAGAATCGAAACAAAGAGGGTCAAAGCCGTCGGGAAGGTGATGGCCAGGGTCTGGTATGAGTTGGTAATCGAAGAACCCCTGGTCGTTTACGAACCGGTCAGCGCACCCGGTCGCCGGGTTGTCTATAGCTTAAGAATTAAGAATCGTTTACTTCCGCTTTTTGCCCAGGGAAAGGTGGAAGGGAGATTTTCCCAGCAGCGCTATGGAAAGACTATCTTACGAGGGAGGAATAGAATTAGTTTCGTCGAATTAATTAAGGATGTTTATCAGACGACGAACTGGGTGAAAAGAGAAATTTCCCCGGAGAACGCGCTGCTTAAAGCAAGGTTAAAAGGGGAAGAACAGATGGCTTATTTACTTTCTCCCGGGGTGAAACCCTTCTCCCGTTCGGAAGAATGGGAATTAAGCGAAGAAGTCCTCAACTACCGGCTGGTGGTCGAGGTTGTGGAGGATATAGCCATCCCTAAACTGAAGGAGGAGAATAATTAAGTTTGAGTCATTCCGAAATCGCATTAGATATTAATCCGCAAATTGCGCCGGTTCTCTTTGGGCAATATGACCGGAATCTGTCGGAATTAGCGGGGGCTTTGGGAGTCGAGCTCTCCGCCCGCGGTAACACATTGTTTCTCTCCGGAGAAGAGGAACGGGTCAATAAAGCGCTTGCTGTCTTAGAAAAACTGAGAAAACAAGCGGAAAAAGTGGACGAGCTCAGCCCGGACGATATCCGCTACGCGCTTAATGTCCTGAACCGGGCGGCGGAAAAAAGAACGGAAGTTGATTTTACCAATACACCGATTCAAATCACGAATCGCGGGAAAAGGATCACCCCCCGCACCTTGGGGCAGAAACAGTATGTGGAGGCGATTCGTAATAATGTCTTGACCTTCGGGATTGGGCCGGCCGGCACCGGTAAGACTTATTTAGCGGTCACCATGGCCGTGGCGGCTCTGCAAAGTAAAGAGGTCAATAGGTTGGTGCTGACTAGACCGGCGGTCGAAGCCGGGGAGAAACTAGGGTTTTTGCCGGGGGATCTCCAAGAGAAAGTTGACCCGTACTTACGGCCGTTAACGGATGCTTTATTCGATCTACTCGGGGCGGAACTCTACCAGCGTTATATGGAGCGCCGGGTTATTGAGATTGCTCCCCTTGCTTATATGCGGGGCCGAACACTCGATGATTCTTTTATTATTTTGGACGAAGCGCAAAACACCACCACTGAGCAGATGAAGATGTTCTTGACAAGAATGGGTTGGGGTTCCAGGGTGGTCGTCACCGGAGATGTAACGCAGATCGATTTACCCAAGGGACAAGTCTCCGGTTTAGTGGAAGCCGCGGAGGTACTCCGGGATATTCCCGGGATTGCCCTTGTCTATCTTAATGATCAGGATGTGGTCCGTCACGAGATGGTCCAGAAGATTATTCAGGCTTACGAAAGGCGACAGCATTCGGGAGAAAAGGGACAGGCTTTCGTCTAGGAAAAGGAGGCCTTAATGATGGATAATAAGGAGCCAACTGTTGAACGGAATTCTTCCAACCGGCGCCAGCGAAACCTGTTAGCGAAGTGGTTATGGGCTCGCCGGTTTTTTGCACGGAAGGTTGTTAGGGAACGGATCCTTCTTTTTGCTAGCTTTTTGGCGATTGTCGCGATTCTCCAGATTGATCTGGTGCCGCAGGCAGTGCAGGTGGAATTGGGTAAACCGTATATCGGAGAAGACATTAAAGCCCCGCGGACCGTGATTAATACGGAGAAAACCGAGGAACTCCGGGATCAAGCAGCCGACCGGGTGGTGGAAGAGGCGAAAGATAAACTGGAATACCAAACGATTACGATTGAGGCGGGTGTCGCCGCCGGTAACCGGTTTACCAAGGTCTTTTCGCTGCTTGATGCCTTCCGTGCCCAAAAGGAGGCCGACTTCGAACCAACAGAGAACGACTCCGGCTTCTCCGAGGCGTCCCTGCGCGAATTACGTGATGAACTTGCCTCCATTGATCCGCGTTTTAAAGATCTTTCCTTGGAGTTCTACAGTCGGGTTGCTTCTATGCCACCGGAAGATTATGAACGGATGAAGAAAAGCCTGCGCCAGGTCTTTGTTACCCTGGAAACGGAGGAGAAAATCGGTAACCATAATCTAGACGCGATCCGGGCGAATCTTCCCCAATATATTAATGACGACCGCTTCTTGGTTTTAGCGCAGGATCAACCGGTGATCCAAAGTTTTATCGAGGCGATGCTCTTCCCCAATTTAGCCCGGGATGAGGTAAAAATTCGGCAGTTGCAAGAAGAAGCGCGCAAAAAAGTTGCTCCGGTCAAGATTGAGAAGAATACTCTCATCTTAAGTGAAGGTGATATTGTCACCAATGAGCATATTCAGATCCTGAGAGATCTCTCGCTCATTGATAATCAGGGAAACCGCATCATTATCTTTTTTAGTTTGACCATCTTTTCGCTGATGCTGATGGGCGTCTTCCTTCTTTATCTTTATTATTTTAAGCGGGAGATGCTCAAACAGGAACGACATCTCTATCTGATCGCTTTAATTGTGGTGGTTGTGTTGGCGGTGGCCAAGGCAATGAGTCTGACCAACATGGAATGGATGGAGTACTTGATTCCGCTCTCCTTTGCCGGGATTGTTCTATCCTCCTTGAGCGAGCCGCAACTGGCCTGGGTCATCACGGCTTTACTCAGTTTAATGATCGGAGTGATCCTGGATTTTGATCTTTCCCTGACCCTTTATTACTTCATCAGCGGGATAGCCGCGATTTATAGTATGTTCAACCTGACCCAGCGGAAAGAGATGATCCAGCGCGGGTTACTTCTCTCCGGGGCTAATTTTTTCATTGTGCTTACTTTGGGTTTTCTCTTTGGCACCCGACGGTTGGGTAATCAGTTAATCTTTGCTTTGGTCGCTAGCTTTAACGGGATTCTATCGACGGCGCTGGCTAACGGCTTCCTGCCCTTCCTGGAGCAGCTCTTCAGACTAACCTCGCCTTTGAGTCTGTTGGAGCTCGCCAATCCCAACCTGCCCTTATTAAAACGGTTGTTAATTGAAGCACCTGGTACCTATCACCATAGTATTATCGTTGGCAATTTGGCCGAAGCGGCCGCTGATGCGATTGGTGCCGATAGCTTGTTGGTGAGGGTGGGCTCTTATTATCATGATGTTGGGAAGTTGCGGCGGCCCTACTTCTTTGTCGAGAATCAGATTGCCGGTGATAACCCCCATGAGAAACTCTCGCCCAACCTAAGTACTTTGATTATTATCTCTCATGTCCGGGATGGAGTGGAATTAGCCAGGAGTTATGGGGTTCCAAGCTGTATTATCGACCTGATTGAGCAGCACCATGGTACTGATCTGGTCCGTTATTTTTATCAGCAAGCTACCAATGCGGCGCAAGAAGGAAAAGAGTCGATTGAGGAGACTGATTTTTCCTACCCCGGACCGAAACCGCAGTCTAAGGAAGCAGCCCTAGTGATGTTGGCCGATTCGGTCGAGGCGGCGACCCGGGCGATGAGTAAACCGTCTTCCGCCCGCTTGGAGGCTTTGGTCGATCAAATCTTCCAGGAACGTTTGGAAGCTGGACAATTGGATGAGACCAACCTTACGCTCGGAGATCTGGATAAAATTAAAGCAGCTTTCTTAAAGGTGTTAGGAGGCATTTTCCATCATCGGATCAAATACCCGGATGTAGTTTCCATGGAAAGGAAGAAGTTGAATGGGGATAATAGTTAATTGTGATCCCGCCTTTCCAGAGCTCGATCAACGGATGATCGACTCTTTAGTGGCACTGGGAGAGAGGGTTTTGCAGGCGCATCACTGGGATAAGGCAGAGGTTGGATTAACTTTTACTGATGACGAGACGATTCAGCTGTTGAATAAGGAATACCGGGGGATTGACGCCCCGACTGATGTGCTCTCCTTTGCTTTGGAAGAAGGGGAGGAGGGGCCCCTTGAGTATGGGGAGGGGGAAGATTCGCCCCCGGTTTTACTGGGGGATATAGTTATCTCTTTACCCCGGGCCAAAGAACAAGCTAGAGAATACGGGCATTCCTTAGAGCGGGAAGTCCTGTATTTAGCAGTACATGGTCTTCTCCATCTTCTCGGGTATGATCACCAGCACGCAAAGGATAAACAGGTGATGAGGGCGGAAGAAGAACGTTTTTTGCAGGCGGAAGGTTGGAGCCGTGAGGATGAAGAATAGAAATTTACTGGAGAGTTTCAACCGGGCGATCGACGGGTTGGTTTATTGCTTTCGGACCCAAAGAAACATGCGGATTCACTGTCTGACGGCACTGGTGGTTCTGGTGCTTTGTTTGTGGTTACGGGTTTCAAAAGCAGAGTTGGTCATGGTCTTTTTGGCGATTGTGTTGGTGTTAATTACCGAGATCGTCAATACAGCGCTTGAAGTGACGATCGATCTAATCACCAAAGACTATCATCCGCTCGCCGCGGTCGTTAAAGACGTGGCTGCCGGTGCGGTGCTGCTCGCCGCGGTTTATTCCCTGGTGACAGCGTATTTTGTCTTTTTTCCCAAGCTGAATCCGGCCTTACCGAAAGTTTTTGAGATTATCCGTCATTCCCCGGTGCATATAACCCTGATCGCCGTCAGTTTAGTGGTGTTTTTCGTGATTATTTCTAAAGTGGCCACCGGAACGGGGCGCCCGCTTTCCGGAGGAATGCCGAGCGGGCATGCGGCAGTAGCTTTTGCCCTCTCCACGGCGATCGTTATGATTACCCAGGACGGGTTAGTAGCCAGTTTAGCTTTCCTCCTCAGCCTGATGGTGGTGCAGAGCCGCGTGGAGGGTGGGATTCATAGCCTGACCGAGGTGGTGGTAGGTAGTCTTTTCGGGGTACTGCTGACCTTGTTAATTTTTCAATTATTAACCCAGTTGAGGTGAGAAGATGGCCGAAGAACATTTGCCGTTTGAGCTGACTGCCGAACAACGGGCAGAATTACTACGGGCGGCGGAGCAAGCCCGGGAAAACGCTTATGCTCCCTATTCTCACTATCAGGTCGGGGCGGCGCTCTTAACGGCCTCAGGCCGGATTTATACGGGCTGTAACATTGAGAATGCTTCCTATGGGGCGACAATCTGTGCAGAACGGGTCGCGGCTGCCAAAGCGGTCTCCGCCGGCGACCGAGACTTTATAGCCCTGGCGGTGATCGCCGACAGCGCACAGCCGGGGACACCCTGTGGGATCTGCCGTCAGTTTCTGGCTGAATTTGCGCCACAGCTCCTTTTAATTATGGGGAATCTACAGGGACAAGAAGAAGTGGGACGGTTAGATCAGTATTTACCGAGTGCGTTTAGCCAGGAGTATTTGAAATAGAGTATGGCATTATTTTAGTAGATTGAGGAAAAATGAGTTCGTGACCAAGCTAAATTTCATGGTGAGGAGAACAGGATGAAAGAGTATCGTTCGGGTTTTGTGGGCGTGATTGGGCGCCCGAATACCGGAAAATCGACGTTAATTAATGCTTTGGCTGGGGAGAAACTGGTGATTGTCTCGGCTAAACCGCAAACCACCAGAGAACGGATTAGAATAATTCTCACTACTGAACGCGCACAAATAATTTTTTATGATACTCCCGGGATCCATAAACCATTACATAAATTGGGCGAACAAATGAATACGATGAGTTTGAACACCCTGAAACTGGTGGATATGGTCTTGTGGTTGGTGGATCTGACCGAGCCGCCGGGAAAGGGTGACCGCTGGGTTGTCGAGGCCTTAAAGGAGAGTAAACTACCGGTCTTGGTTGTATTTAATAAAATGGATTTAAATCGGGAATTCGATCCATCAGGTTTTTTGGCGCAGGTTGGGGTAACCGATTGGCCGTGGCTCAAGATCTCAGCCTTAACCGGTGAAGGACTCTCCGAGCTTCTCGAGAAGATTGAGGCGCAATTACCGGTTGGTCCACAGTATTATCCAGCGGAGATGCTCACTGACCGGCCTGAATCCTTTATGATCTCCGAATTGATCCGGGAAGAGATTCTCACCCATGCCGAACAGGAGATCCCTCATTCGGCTGCCGTGGTGATCGAGGAGTTTAAGGAAAGGCCGAATGGTAAAATCTATATCCGTGCGCTGATTTTGGTGGAAAGAGACTCGCAGAAGAAAATTATCATCGGCCGGGAGGGTGGCCTCCTGAAGAAGATCGGGAAAAACTCCCGGGAGAAGATTGAGACTTTCCTCGAAGCTTCGGTCTATCTTGATCTCTGGGTTAAGACCAGAAAAGACTGGCGGAATTCACTGCCGCTCCTCCGGAAATTAGGTTATGTAGAGATGGAGCAGTGAAAAGAGCACCAGGAAGTTATAACCTTACTTAGTGTATCTTGCAAAAAGGGGATTTAACGGGGAAGAAGGAGCGTAACAACTTGCGTGTGGACGATTTCTATTATGATCTCCCGGAGGAATTAATTGCCCAGGAACCGTTGGAGAGCAGAGACCACTCCCGTTTACTGGTGGTAGAGAGGGAGAAGCAGCGGCTCCATCATGGCTCCTTTCCAGAGATTATCGACTGGTTGCAGCCAGGCGATTTAATGGTTTTTAATGATACCAGGGTCATCCCGGCCCGCTTATGGGGGAAAAGGCAGCCGGGGGGCGGAAAAGTAGAAGTGTTTCTGCTCAGACCGGTCGGGGAAGACCGGTGGGAAGTATTGGTGCGGCCCGGACGAAAGATCCGGCAGGGACAGGAGATCACTTTTGGAGCGGCCAACCAGTTACGGGCGGTTGCCGGTGAGCGGACCAGCTTTGGTGGGAGGGTTATGCACTTTACCCAGCACGGCAGGGCCTTAAAGGCGCTCATTAACGAACTCGGAGAAATCCCATTGCCCCCTTATATCAAAGTTCCGCTCACCAATAGTGAACGTTACCAGACGGTCTACGCCCGGGAAGAAGGGTCAGTGGCGGCACCGACAGCCGGGCTTCATTTTACCCCCGAACTATTGGCCACGCTGCAAGCTCGTGGGGTAAAAACCGGCTACCTCACGCTCCACGTCGGTTTGGGGACCTTCCGACCGGTTAAGACGGAAACGGTTGAAGAGCACCAGATGCATGCGGAGTATTATTACCTCAGTGCCGAATTGGCGGCCGAGATCGCTGCCGTCAAAGCCGCTGGTCACCGTGTAATTGCCGTTGGGACAACCTCCGCGCGCACCCTCGAGAGCGTCGCACAGGATGATGGGAAGATTAAACCGGGTGCCGGCTGGACTGATCTTTTTATCTACCCCGGATTTAAGTTTAGAATCCTCGACGGCTTAGTCACTAACTTTCATCTTCTCTGCTCGACCTTGTTAATGCTGGTATCCGCTTTCGCCGGCCGGGAGTTGATCCTGCCCGCTTACCAAGAAGCGGTCAAAGCCCGCTACCGGTTTTTTAGTTTCGGCGATGCGATGCTCATCATCTAAGTAACAGTTTAAGACAGGAAAGAGGATGCCTTGACGCAGAGACAGGAGGAATTGGATGTTTGAGTTTACGATCGAATATGAGTCGACCGAATCCCATGGTCGGCTGGGCTGTCTGCAGACACCACACGGCGAGATTAAAACACCGGTTTTTATGCCGGTCGGAACCCAGGCGACGGTGAAGACGATGAGCCCTGACCAACTGCAGGCCATCGGCGCCCCGATTATTCTCAGCAACACTTATCATCTTTACTTACGGCCGGGCCGGGAAGTGATCAAAGAAGCCGGGGGCTTACACTCCTTTATGAATTGGCCGGGGGCAATTTTGACTGACAGCGGTGGCTTTCAGGTCTTCAGTTTGTCGGCGTTAACCAAAGTCAGCGCAGAAGGGGTATTATTCCGCTCACATATTGATGGTTCGTCTCACCTCTTTACCCCGGAAAACGTAATGGAGATTCAGATGGACTTGGGCGCCGATATTGTTATGGCGTTTGATCAATGTTTACCTTACCCTTCTCCCTACGAATTAGCTCTTGAGGCCCAAGAACGGACGACCGATTGGGCGGTGCGCTGCCGGGAAAGACACGACCGGAAAGACCAAGCTTTATTCGGTATTGTCCAAGGGGTAGCCTACCGCGAGCTGCGGGAAAAGAGCGCCCGGGAGCTGGTAGCGCTGGATTTTCCGGGTTATGCCATTGGCGGACTGAGCGTCGGCGAACCCAAGGACGTCATGTATGAAGTCTTGGATTATACGGTACCCTTGTTGCCGCGGGAAAAACCCAGATACTTAATGGGGGTTGGTTCGGTTGATGCCTTGTGGGAAGGCGTGGCGCGAGGGATCGATATGTTTGACTGTGTCTTGCCGACCCGGATCGCCCGGAATGGCACGGCCATGCCCAGCCAGGGGCGGGTCATTGTGCGTGACGCCAAATACGCCAGGGATTTTACGCCGCTCGATCCGGAATGCTCCTGTCCGACCTGCCGTGAATACACCCGGGCTTATCTACGGCATTTATTTAAAGCAGGTGAAGTTTTAGGGATGACCCTTCTTACCTATCATAATCTATATTTCCTCAGCCGGATGATGGCGAAAATTCGGGCCGCGCTTATGGCCGGGGAGTTTAACCAGGCCAAAGAAGAATTTTTCCGGAAGTATTATGGGACGTCCAGCCTTTAATAACCGGGTTATTCCCGACCGGAAAAGGAAGTTAATCCGGTATAGGAATTTTTGGTTGATTGTGGTATACTATACTACGTATATTTTTAGAAACAAATTGAGGGCGTACGCAAGTAGAGAATGACGAAGGAGGTTCTATTTTTATGATGTTTCTTGCTACCTTGGCGTTACAGGCACCGGCGGCTCCACAAGCCGGGAGTCCGATGGGTTCATTAATCTGGATGTTTTTATTGATCGGTATCTTCTGGGCGATCCTGATCCTTCCCCAGCGCAATCAGCAGAAAAGACGGAATGATATGATTAATGCGCTCAAAAAAGGGGACAAAGTGATTACGATTGGCGGAATCCATGGGGAAATCACCAATATAGATGGTGATGATCTGTGGTTGCGGGTTGCCGATAAAGTTGAGATCAAGATGGTGAAAACGGCGGTCTCTCGTGTTAAAGGAGATTAAAGCCCACATCGGAAACTAAAATGACGTTATGAGTGAATAAGCCCAGGAATATTAGATTCTATTGGGCTTTTCTCAATTTATGGAATTGTCCGTTCTGACTATTCTCCGCTCCTCATTTTTGTGGAGTCCCACCCTAGCTTAGCTGGGGCAAGTAAAAGGATAAAAACTTAAGTAGTAAGATTAATGGATAGCGAGATGTTATTCTCTAAGCACCGGCAGGGAGAGAGTGATTAGAATGAAGTATGTAAGTACCAGAGGGCAGGCGGGGAAGGTCACGTCCGCCCAAGCGATCCTCGGTGGGTTGGCGCCGGACGGTGGTCTGTTTCTGCCTGTAGAGTTTCCCCATTTTACACCGGAAGAGCTGGCCGCGCTGGTCGGCCTTGATTATCAAGCCTTAGCCCGGAAGATCCTCGGCTTATACCTTTCGGATTTCGCCCCTGAGGAACTGGGCAGGTTCATTGCCAAAGCCTACGGCGAAAATTTTGCGACCTCCGAGATTACCCCATTGACCGTTATTAATGAAAACCTTAGTTTTCTTGAATTATGGCATGGTCCGACCTGTGCCTTTAAAGATCTGGCCTTGCAATTACTCCCCTATCTGTTGACGGCGGCGAGCCGCCAATCAGGGCTAAATAAGGAGATTGTCTTATTGGTTGCTACCTCCGGTGATACGGGTAAAGCGGCGTTGGCGGGTTTCAAGGATGTTCCCGGAACCAAAGTAATTGTTTTTTACCCGGAGGACGGAGTGAGCGCTGTCCAGAAGCGCCAGATGGTAACCCAAGAAGGGGCAAATGTTTATGTGGTTGGGATTCGGGGCAATTTTGACCAGGCGCAGGCCGGAGTGAAAGCTATCTTTGCCGACGGGCGCTTGCGGCAAGAGCTGGAGGCAGCGGGGAAAACCTTTTCCTCGGCGAACTCGATCAACTGGGGGCGGTTGGTCCCGCAGATTGTTTATTACTTCAAAGCCTGGGCCGATTTGCTCAAGGCCAAATGTTTAACGAGCGGGGAGAGCTTTAATCTGGTCGTGCCGACCGGGAATTTCGGCAATATTCTCGCGGCTTATTACGGCAAGAAAATGGGTTTGCCTTTGCATAAATTGATCTGTGCCTCCAATGCCAACAATGTCTTGACCGATTTTATTCGTACTGGTGAATATAACCGGAAGCGCTCCTTTTACCAGACAAGCTCGCCTTCCATGGATATCCTGGTCTCAAGTAATCTGGAACGGTTGCTGTATGAGTTGACCGGGGAAGATGCGTCGGCGGTGCGCGCTTTAATGGAGCAGCTGCGCACCCGGGGAAGTTACCGCCTCACCACCGAACAGCTTCACCGCCTCCAAACCGACTTCTGGGCCAGCTTTGCTGATGAAGAGGCGACCAAGGCAGTGCTGAAGGAAGTATATACGGAATTTGATTACTTAATCGATCCACATACGGCGGTCGGTTATAAAGTGTATGCCGACTACGTGCAGGAGACCGGAGACCGGCGTCCGACCGTCATTGCCGCCACGGCCAGTCCCTTCAAGTTTAACACCGGGGTGGCGC
>JAAYGU010000072.1 GCA_012727535.1 Bacillota bacterium
AATAACCGAAGAGATGACACAGGGTAAATAAATAACGGTTTGAAAAAAACGCTTCCCCCTGACCAGATTACGGTGTAAAGCATAGGCCAAGATAAAACCCAACGGTATCTGGCCGAAAACGGAAATTAAGACGATATATATATTATTTTTTAATGAAATCCAAAAATATTTGTTACTCCACATCTGGACGTAGTTAGAAAAACCCGCAAAACGCACTGGTGTCGGTCCGCCAAAGATTTGACCGCCAGCATAGTCACTCACACTGATCCAAATGGAAAAAACCATTGGAAAGGCAACAACGGCGAAATAGAGCAAAATAGCTGGTAAAACCAGGAATAAGTAGGCGCGGCGTTCTTCGGCTTTGGTGCTGCGGAGCCTCATCATTATAACCCCCCAAAATAAACTAACCTGGGATAAATAACAGTATAGATCGGAGAAAACCGGTGGATCAATGGTTCCTTGAGAATAGTTCTTATATGGGGAGAAACCTTGCGGGCTGCGTATGCCACGCACCCGCAAGGTCTCTCGCCAGGGAACAGAGGCAACTTTCCTTATTTATTTTTTTTGGCCCAGGCATCATAGGCGACTTGTATGTTCTTCGCCACCTCTTCCGGAGTGGCTAAGCCCAGACCGATTTCCTGTAGACCGACGTTAATCGGGATACAGACTTCCGGAGGCAGTTTATCATCTAAAACATGGGTCCCGGAGATACGACCGTAGAACCCGGCTCTCTCCTGGGCGATGGGCTCCAGTTTGTCACTGGTGACGCCTTTCCGGGTCGGGAACGCGGCGCCGGTCTCCAGCCGGATTTTTTGCACTTCGGCCGAATTTAACCATTGGATCAGGCGCCACGCCGCTTTTTCTTCAGGAGAACCCGGTTTCACACTAGCGCTCATTGCATAACCGACCGCGGGAACAATTGAAGAAGTACCGTGATTAACTTCGCCCGGAATCTCCGGGAAGACCGTCATAACGATATCTTTCTGTTTTTCCGGCGGAATTAAGGCGGTGCCCGTCGTCGGGTCGGTGATGAAAGCGCCCGCTCTCCAGTCGCCGTCAATCATAAAGGGAGCTTTCCCTGCGGCAAATAACGCCGGGGCTTCACCGTAAGGAGTCTGCATGGCATTGCGGCTGATTACACCATCTTTGAAAAGTTGTTCGTAGAAACGAAGGGAGTCAACAAAGACCTTATCGGTAAATTTCGCTTTCCCCTCAATAAAGTCGTATAGTTTTTCGTCGCCAACGATCCGGCCGAAGATCATGCTGTACAAAACAGATTGCATTACCCAGTCATCCTGGGCACCCACAATAATACATTCTTTTCCGGCTGCTTTTAAGGGAGCAACCATCTTTTTTAAATCTTGATATGTTTTCGGCATCTCAAGGCCTAACTCTTTAAGCAGAGCGGTATTGACATACATGGCGTGGGAGGCGGTAAGCCCAATTGGTACCATAGCCAGGTAGCCACCGGCTTGCGGTTCCAGAGCCGCCTCAATAAAAGCGTTGCGTTCTTCCCCTAAGAACGGCTCAATATCCCGCAACAGCTTCTTTTCATGAAGGGTGGCTGAACGCCCGCCCGGCCAGACATAAAGAACTTCCGGGAGTTTACCCGCCGCGGCATAGGCTTCGGTTTTATGATGGAAAGGCTCATTAAACTGGTCTTCCCTGATAACCAGAATATCCGGGTTATCTTGCTCAAATCTCTGCCATATTTCAACGATCTCCCGGGCCGCCCCTGGGCTGCTTGCATCCAAGTAGTTTAAGACCCGGATTGTTACCGGTTCGGCAGCGATCAAATTCAGTGACGCCACCAAAAAGCCCAGCAGCGTAAAGATAACCATTCCTACTTTGGACTTGCGAAGAGTCATTCCATAATTACCTCCTTAAATTTAATAAGGTGCGCTAAGTAATTTTAAACCTGGGTTAAGTAGGAACCACCTCCCTTTCCTTTCGCCCCCGCACATTTTATCGCTAAGGAATTCATTTCCGGGGAGAATAGGAATCCTATTTGGCCTTTCGTAAAAGGACTTATTTTTAGTATGAAATTAAGTTATCAAAAAAAACGAGTTTTCCTCTTTTTCAACTAATCCGCTTTCCAGTTTATAACCTTTTCTTAATTTAATGTTTACGGTTTATATGGTAGCACTTCCTATTTTAACTGTCAAGAGCACTTGATTATCCTTTCTTCGATCTTCAGTCCATATGGATAATCCGAGTTAAAACCGGTTTTATTCTTTTATTTTTTACTTAATCGGGACGAACAGCGCTCTCTTGACATTTTATAACAAACATAGTAAGCTATAAGTAACTTTATTTCAGATTGGAATTATCCAGGAGGAAAAATGAGTAAAGAAAAACGTGTTTTAAATAGCACCAGTTTAATCCGGTCCTTTAATGTCGTTTCTGTCTTGCAAACAATTTATCGGGAGGGCGCTTGTTCCCGGACTAAACTGGCTGAAATCACGAAAATGAGCCCGGCCACGATCACCAGAATCACCAGCGAACTTTTAGAACAAGGAATCATTACCGAACACGGGATCGGCCAATCCAATGGCGGACGCCGGCCCGTTTTCTTGAAACTTAGTTATGACAAACTTTATATAATCGGTATTCAAATCCGCCGGGATCAGGTGGCGTTAGGCCTCTCCGACCTTAAGGGAAAGCTCATGAGTAAAAGCGCTTACTCTCCCTACTCCCTCGAACCCAATACACTGGTCCGCGAGTTGGTCCAAGAATTTAACAGCCTCTTAGAAAAGGCAAAGGTAAAAAAAGAACATATTCTCGGTGTTGGCGTCGCCATCTCCGGAATTGTCGACAGTAACCGGGGAGTTTTATTACAATCGGTCAACCTTGGTTGGCGTGACGTAAAGATTGCCGAAATCCTCGAGGATAATTTGGACTTTCCGGTGGTCGTCGAGAATGACGCTAATGCCGCCGCCTTAGCTGAACTGTGGTTTGGCGGCGCCCAAAAGGCCTCGAATTTTCTCTACCTTAAAACCAGCGCCGGTGTGGGCGCCGGAATCGTATACGACCGCAAATTGCTCACCGGTCCCAGGGGAATGGCCGGCGAAATCGGTCATATCCCCTTGCAAAAAAACGGCCGTCCTTGCCGGTGCGGACAAAGAGGATGTCTTGAGACCTACCTATACCTCCCCGATGTGCTCAAACGCTACCAGATGGAAACCGGTCAAGAAATTAAGGATTGCTTTGAACTGTTTAACAAAGCCCGGAGCGGTGATCCGGTCGCCAACCAAATCCTGGAGGAGTTGGTCGACACCCTTTCGATGGCGGTTTCGCTGAGCGGAGGACTTCTCGATCTCGATATGGTAGTCATCGGCGGAATCTGGGCCAATTTTAAAGAACTCTTAATTGACCGGCTCGAACGCCATTTTCAAACGGTTCTGGCGCGAACCGGTTTGCACAAAAAATTTTCAGTGATCTGTTCTACCTTAGGGGAAGACTCGGATCTCCTCGGGGCGGTCGGCATCTTTACCCAAAAATGGTTAACCCCGCCGATTTAACCGCCTAAACAGTCAGCGCTACGGAAAGACACGGATCCATAATCAGCCATGCAGTATACCGACGTCCAAAGAAAACCGGCAAAAGTAAAGGAGGAAGAAGATGATTAAATTCGGAACCGGCGGTTGGCGGGCGCTCATCGGTGAAGATTTTACCAAGGAGAACGTCCGCCTTTTAGCCCAGGGAATTGCCGATTTAATGAAAAGCCACTCCACCGGGGGGCCGGAGGAGCAGCTCACTTTTGTCATCGGCTATGACCGGAGATTTCTCTCCGATAAAGCCGCCCGTTGGTTAGCAGAAGTATTAGCCGGCAACGGGGTTAAAATTTACTTCATTTCACGGGTCGCCCCGACGCCCCTGGTCATGTATACCGTAAAAACAATGGGGACCCCCTACGGGGCTACCATCACCGCCAGCCATAACCCGGCTGATTATAATGGTGTCAAACTCTTTACCAAAGGCGGCCGGGATGCCAAAGAAGAAATAACAACTTTCCTGGAAAGTTTAATCGCCAAGGTCGATCCGGCTTCCATCCAAAGCCTTGCTTTTGAAGAAGGGATCAAACAAAACCGGATTGAACTGATTGACCCCTTTAATGATTATATTGACACGATTTTAAGTATGATCGACACCGAAGCCATCAAAAAAAGGAAGCTCCGTATCGCCCTGGATCCCATGTATGGGGTCGCGAAAACCTGTTTACAAACCATTCTGGTCACCACCCGTTGTGAAGTAATGGTCATTCATGATCGCCATGATACGTTGTTCGGCGGTCGCCTGCCCTCTCCGTCCACCCACACGTTGCACCGCTTAAGTAATACTGTGGTCGAAAACGGCTTTGATCTTGGGATCGGGACCGACGGTGATGCCGACCGGATCGGGATCATCAATGAATGCGGTGAATTTATTCCACCCAACCAGATCCTGGCTTTACTCTATTATTATTTACTGCGTTACAAGGGTTGGCGGGGCGGAGTCGTCAGAAACCTCGCCACCACCCATCTTTTAGATGCCATTGCCCACGATTTCGGGGAAGAGTGTTATGAAGTTCCGGTCGGGTTTAAGTATATCAGCGCGAAAATGGAAGAGAAAAACGCGTTGATCGGCGGGGAAAGCAGCGGCGGATTGACCATCAGAGGCCATATTGCCGGTAAGGACGGCATTTTTGCCGCCAGCCTCCTCATCGAGGCGCTCAGTCTGACCGGAAAAAGCTTATCCGAATTACTCACCGAAATTCAAAACAAATACGGGTCCTATTTTATGGTAGAAAAGAACATCTCCTTTCCGCCCGGACAAAAAAAGGCCATTTTGGAAAAGATGGCCGACCCTAATAAGTTCCCCTCTTTTGGGTTGCCGGTTAAACGCCTCAGTGCGCTGGATGGTCTAAAGATTTACTTTACCAACAATAGCTGGCTCAGTATCAGATTTTCCGGAACAGAACCCCTCCTCCGGATCTACGCCGAAGCGGATGAGGAAAGCACCGCCACGATGCTCTGTAACAAGATGGCCGCCCACCTGGAAATTAGCCCTGGTTGTTCTCTCGACTGCGATTAAATTATTTTTGATCATGAACGATTTGCTCCTCCATCCGGCTTTGATTTTCATCACTTCGCTCAAGCTGGCGGCAGCCGGCATGGATGACTACTTAGAAGTTTAAAGGTAAAGGAGAGGTAGATATTTTTATGCGTTACGGATACTTCGATGAGGAAAACCGCGAATACGTAATTGAGCGCCCCGATACACCGGTCTCCTGGACGAACTATTTAGGGGTTAAAGACCTTTGTACAGTAATCTCCAATAACGCCGGCGGCTACACCTTTTACCGCCAACCACAGCATCACCGGATCACGCGTTTCCGGCCGAACGGCGTACCGATGGACCGCCCGGGCCACTATATCTACCTCCGGGATGATGACACCGGCGAATATTGGTCACTTTCTTGGCAACCGGTGGGGTTGGATCTGAATAAGGCCACCTATCAGTGTCGACATGGTCTTTCCTATACCAAGTTTTTCTGCGCCTATCAAGGAATAGCCGCCGAACAACTGCTTTTTATCCCCGTCGATGATGACGTTGAACTTTGGGATGTCAAGATTAAAAATAACAGTGGGCAAACCCGCCATTTAAGTGTCTTTTCGTATGTGGAATTTTCCTTCCATCATATTGACATCGACAATCAAAACTTTCAGATGAGTCTTTACGCCAGTGGCTCCAGTTATCAAGATGGCATTATCGAATATGATTTCTTTTATGAACCATGGACTTTTCATTATTTCACCGCCAATTTTGAGCCGGACAGCTATGACGGAGTACGCGACCGTTTTCTGGGGCCCTACCGGACGGAGACCAACCCCCTCGCCGTCGAAAGAGGATCCTGTAGCAACAGCAGCGAACTGGGGGGTAACCACTGCGGCGCGCTCCATAAAAGAATCCTTTTAACACCGGGTAAGGAAGTCCGCCTCCTCTTTATGCTAGGGGTAGGAAACCGGGAAGCCGGTCGCCAAATGAGAGCAAAATACGGCGATCCCAAAACGGTGGACGGGGCCTTTCACGAACTAAAAACCTACTGGCAAGAAAAGCTGGCGGTCTTACAATGCGCCACCCCCCATGCGGGCTTTAATACCATGGTAAATACCTGGAACCTTTATCAGGCGGAAACC
>JAAYGU010000073.1 GCA_012727535.1 Bacillota bacterium
CGATCGGTTATGAGCCGACTGCTCCACCGCTGAGCTATGGGCCCAAAAAAAATGGCTCCCCGAGTTGGACTCGAACCAACAACCGCCCGGTTAACAGCCGGGTGCTCTACCATTGAGCTATCGAGGATTTTGTTTGGCAAAGTTTATTATACCTCCTATTAAGGTTTGTGTCAAGGGATCGAAGAGAACGACCGCCGGCCGCTCTGCTTTATTATTCTAGATAATCTTTCAGTTTCTTACTACGGCTCGGATGCCGGAGTTTCCGGAGGGCTTTGGCTTCAATCTGCCGAATCCGTTCCCGGGTCACCCCAAAGACTTGGCCGACCTCCTCTAAGGTTCTGGCTCTTCCATCTTCCAGACCAAAACGGAGACGCAGCACCTTCTCTTCCCGGGCGGTTAGAGTATCTAAGACTTCCTCCAGTTGTTCCTTCAAGAGCAAGAAAGAAGCAGCATCAGCCGGCGCCGGAGCGTCTTGATCTTCTATAAAATCCCCTAAGTGACTATCTTCTTCTTCGCCAATCGGGGTCTCCAAGGAGACGGGTTCTTGGGCGATTTTAATAATCTCGCGGACCCGTTCAACCCCAATCCCCATCTCTTCGGCAATCTCCTCGGCCGTCGGTTCCCGCCCGAGGGTCTGTAATAGTTGGCGGGAGACGCGGATCAGCTTATTAATCGTCTCCACCATGTGGACCGGGATGCGGATCGTACGGGCTTGATCGGCAATCGCCCTGGTAATCGCCTGTCGAATCCACCAGGTTGCATAGGTGCTGAACTTGAAGCCTTTATGGTAATCGAACTTCTCCACCGCTTTAATTAACCCCAGATTCCCTTCCTGGATTAGATCCAAGAAGAGCATTCCGCGGCCGACATAACGTTTGGCGATACTGACCACCAAACGCAGATTAGCCTCTGCTAAGCGGCGTTTCGCGTTTTCATCTCCATTTTTAGCTCTTTGCGCCAGTTCCAGTTCGTCCTCCGGCGATAAGAGCGGGACTCTCCCGATTTCTTTTAAATACATCCGTACGGGATCATCCAGCGAGACCCCTTCCGGCAAAGATAGATCCACTTTGGCCTCGTCACTGTCTTCTTCGGTCTGATCACCGGGCAGGACTTCGTCCTCATGGTCGGTGACTAGGTCAATCCCTTGGCTCGTTAACAGCTCATAAACTTCATCAATCTCCTCTGGGATCAGTTCGATCTGCTCAAAGGTATCCATGATATCCTTGTAGGTAATCTGACCTTTTTTCTTACCTAAAGCCAGGATCTCTTTGATCGCCGCTGCTTTTAATTTTTCTTTGGTTTGTTTGGTATTAGTCCGCCCATAAGCCGTCTTGACTTTGGTAGCTTCTTTTTCTTTACTCACTTTTGCAATCATCCTTCCCAGAGAAAACCGAAATGATAATAGTTATGATTTTTATGTTAATCCAGAAAACGTCGGAAATTCTTCACGTAGTTTTTTATGAAGCTCATTAAGTAAAGCCAGCTTTTCGTGTAATTTCTTCGTCGAAGCAGTATTTCCTGCTTGTTCCTCAGAAGTTACGGCCACTTCTTGCTGGAGACGTTGAATCTCTTTCATTAAATGAGCCCGGCGCAGCCGACGGTAACACCCTTCTAGGTCGACCGGCAAGGGATTCAGTTCATTTTCGCTCAGCAGTTCCAGATATAGAGCCCGGATTTCCGGTGAAAACACGTCCGCCGGCGGTGGCCACTGGCTGGGGTCATCCCAATCCGCTAGTTGTTGCAGAATCTCAGTATACACCCCGGGGGAATACTTTATGTCCATTAATAACTTTTGTTTAATTCGCTCAAAATTGTCTTTCTCCTGCAAACAGCCGCGTAAAAGTTCTCTTTCCAATCGGTTATCCAATCTTTGCCCCGGGGAAAGGAGCAACTGTCGGGGATAGGTATTATCAATAGTATGCCGCTGCTTGTTTTTTATATCCAAACGTTGTTTATTTTTCCTTAAATTATAACAGTATATTCTCCATTGATCATAGAGGCTCTCTTCAGAGACAGAAACCGCGGCAGCAATTTGCTTGAGATAAGCCTCCCGGGCAATTTGGTTCCTTACCTGACTTAAGATCGGGAAAACCTGATTGACCGCCCGCGCTTTCCCACCTGGGGTGGTTAAATCCTCACTTTCTAGTACGTATGATAATTTAAAAGTAAATAGATCAACACTTTTGGCGACCAAGCTTAAAAAAGCTTCCGCACCTTCTTTCCGGAGTAGAGAATCTGGATCCTCTCCCGGCGGTAGCACCGCGACCCGTACCTCCAGCCCGGCCTCCTGTAGGAGATCCAACCCACGTACCGTAGCAGCTTGTCCGGCTACATCGGAATCATAGGCTATAACCACCCGCCCGGTATACCTTTTCAGCATTTTTACCTGGTCGGCCGTAAGCGCGGTCCCCAACGAGGCCACCACCCCGGTTATCCCCTGTTGGTGGGCTTGTAGCACATCCAGATAACCCTCAACAATCATCGCCCGCCGTTCCCGGCGGATAGCATCTCGGGCTTGATAAAGTCCGTATAAGGAGCGGCTTTTTTGGAAAACTGCCGTTTCTGGCGAGTTTAAATACTTGGGTTGTCCTTCGCCTAATATCCGTCCGCCAAAACCGATCACCCGGCCTCGCAGGTTACAGATGGGAAAGAGAAGGCGATCCCGGAACCGGTCATAAAAGCCCTCACCACCCCCACGGCCCAACCCGGCTTTTTCTGC
>JAAYGU010000074.1 GCA_012727535.1 Bacillota bacterium
AACGACTTTCGGTTGCCAGATGAATGTGCATGATTCGGAACGTGTAGCCGGCATTTTAGAGAAGATTGGTTATCGGCGGGCGGCGACCCCGGAGGAAGCTGATTTAATTCTCTTAAACACATGCTGCGTGCGGGAGAATGCCGAGAACCGTTTATATGGGCATCTGGGCAATTTAAAACCTTTGAGGAGCAATAACCCGGAATTGATCATCGGCGTCGGCGGATGTATGGCGCAACTTCCCTCCGTCCAGGAGAAGATCCGGGAAAGTTTTCCCTATATTGATCTCCTCTTTGGGGCCTTTAACCTTCACCAACTCCCGGAGTTAATCGCCAAGGTGAAGCAGACGCAGAGTAGAATCCTGGAGTTACCCCCGGAGCAAGAGATCCAGGAAGATTTACCGGTGGTCCGGGAAGAGTCCTGGCGAGCGTGGGTAACGGTGATTTACGGGTGCAATAACTTTTGCTCTTATTGTATCGTTCCGTATGTCCGGGGGCGTGAAAAAAGCCGTCGGCCGGAGAAGATCATTGCTGAGATTGAAGGACTGGCCAGCCAAGGGGTGAAGGAAGTCACCCTCTTAGGTCAGAATGTGAACAGTTACGGTCTGGATTTTCCGGCGGAAGAACGGATGGATTTTGCCGACCTATTAGGGGCGGTCAGTGCGGTGAAGGGGATTCGTCGGATCCGCTTCCAGACTTCTCACCCCAAGGATCTCTCGGACAAGTTGATCCGCCGGATGGCCGAAGCCGAACCCGTCTGTGAACACCTGCACCTGCCGGTCCAGGCGGGAAGCAACCGGATCCTGGCAGCGATGAATCGAAAATATACACGCGAACACTATTTATCTTTGGTGGAGAAGCTACGGGCGGAGATCCCCCAGATTGCGCTGACCACCGATATAATTGTCGGTTTTCCAGGTGAGGAAGAGGCGGACTTTCAAGATACCCTTGACTTGGTGAAGCAAGTTGGGTATGATGCAGCGTTCACCTTTGCCTACTCCCCACGAGTGGGGACGAAAGCGGCCGCGTTGGAAAATCAAGTCCCGGAAGAGGTGAAAATGGACCGTCTTTACCGGTTAATCGAAGTGGTCAACGGGTTGGCCAAGGAGGCTAATCGACGGTTGGAAGGACGGACGGAGACCATTCTTGTCGAGGGACCGAGTGAGAAAAATCCAGATCTTTATGCCGGCCGGACCCGCAGTAACAAATTGGTCCTCTTTGCCCCCAAGCATCCTGGCCCCGCACTGGTCGGTGCCGAAGTTAAGGTAAAAATCACTAAAGGATTAGCTTATACGCTCCAGGGGGAAGAAATCGAGTAGGGGGGTTCGGGATTGAGTCAAGAAACTCCCATGTTGCGACAGTACAAACGAATTAAGCAGGAGTATACCGATGCCATTCTCCTCTTTCGCTTGGGCGATTTTTATGAGATGTTTCTGGAAGATGCCGAAGTGGCCGCCGAAGCTTTAGAAATCGTGCTGACCTCCCGGGAAGCGGGGAAAGGGCGACGCATTCCGATGTGTGGGATTCCCTACCATGCGGCGACCGGCTACATTGCCCGCTTAATCGATCAGGGATTTAAGGTGGCGATCTGCGAACAAACCGAAGACCCGAAAAAGGCCAAAGGTTTGGTGAAGCGGGAAGTAGTACGGGTTATTACTCCGGGAACGCTCATTGATGAGCAGTACTTAGAAGAGAAAAGCAACAATTATTTAATGGCGCTAGGAAAGGCGGATGCCAATTATGGTCTGGCGGTGGCGGATCTGTCGACCGGAGACTTTTTGGTGACACAGTTTACGGCGGATGCCTCTGTACTGCTCGATGAATTAAGCCGCTGGCGCCCGCGGGAGCTCTTAGTCTCCCAGGAGCAGGCTGAGGAGTTCACCTGGGTCAAAGAGCGGTTTCCGCTGCTACTAACCCTCCGACCCCCGCATGATTTTCGACGGTCCAAGGCGGAAGAGCGTCTGCGGGCTCATTTTCGGGTTTCTTCGCTAGAAGGGTACGGTTGCCACGATCTCCCGGCGGCGATCAGCGCGGCCGGTGCTATTCTGGAATACTTTTATGAGACGCAGAAGAGCCAGCTTCAACATCTGATCATGCTGCGCACCTACCACTTAGGGGATTTTATGCACCTGGATCAGTTTACCCGCCGGAACCTGGAGTTAGTCTCGACCCTGCGGGAGAATAAGGTTCAAGGTTCATTACTATGGGCGTTGGACCGGACAGTTACCTCTGCTGGCGGTCGACTGCTGCGAAACTGGTTGGAGCAGCCTTTACGGAACCGAGAGGCGATTGTCGCACGTCTGGAAAAAGTGGAGAGTTTCTACCGGCAGCATCAGCTGCGCCGGGAAACCAGATCTTTATTGCGCCAGACCTGTGACCTTTCGCGATTACTGGCGAAACTGGCCTGTGGCACCGTGAACCCGCGTGAATTATTGACTTTAGGGCGGACCCTTGCCTTACTCCCGGCCTTACGAGAACTGTTAATCAGGGAAGAGATGGGGCCTGTCGCCGAGCTAGCGGAGGCGATCGATCCCCTTACTGACCTAGCAAAGCTATTGACGTCCGCCTTGCGGGAGGAGGCCCCGGTGCTCCTGACCGAGGGCAAGATCTTTCGCGAAGGCTACAACCGCAAGCTCGATGCTTTGATCCGAGCGACCCGCGAAGGGAAACAGTGGATTGCCCAGTTAGAGCAGCAGGAGCGGGAGCGCACCGGGATTAAATCATTGAAAGTCGGTTTTAACCAGGTTTTCGGCTATTATCTTGAAGTAACAAAAGCTAACCTTGCATTGGTTCCGGAAGATTACATCCGAAAACAAACCCTGGCCAATGCCGAACGGTACATTACTCCAGAGTTAAAGCAGTACGAGGAGATGGTTCTGGGGGCGGCGGAGCAACGCGCCGCTTTAGAGTATGAGCTCTTTCTTGAACTCCGGCAGCAAGTACTGACGGCGCTCCCGGAGATGAAACAGAACGCTGAACTACTGGCACAGCTCGATGTATTCGCTGGTTTGGCGGAAACGGCGGTGGAGAATCATTACACCCGACCAGAAATTCACGGCGGATGGGAGATTATGATTACTGAGGGGCGCCATCCGGTCGTAGAAAAGGTTCTACCGCCGGGCGAATTTGTTCCCAATGATACCGCTTTGGATCAGGAAACACACCGTCTCCAGATTATAACCGGGCCGAATATGGCTGGGAAATCGACTTATATGCGCCAAGTCGCCTTGATTGTGCTGATGGCACAGATTGGTTCGTTTGTGCCGGCCAGTTACGCCCGGATCGGATTGGTTGACCGCATCTTCACCCGCGTTGGTGCTGCTGATAATTTGGCTGGTGGTCAGAGTACCTTTATGGTCGAGATGAGTGAACTGGCTTACATCCTGCATCATGCTACCGCCCAAAGCCTCTTAATTTTAGATGAGATTGGCCGCGGGACCAGTACATACGATGGGCTCAGTATCGCCTGGGCGGTCCTGGAGTATCTGTGGAATCCGGAGAAAATCGGTGCCCGTACGCTTTTTGCCACCCATTATCATGAGTTGACAGCTTTAGCCCAACAATTGACGGGAGTAGAGAACCTGAATGTGGCGGTGGCGAAAGAAGGAAAGCAGATCGTTTTTCTACGAAAGATTATCCCTGGTGCCACGGATCGGAGTTACGGGATTGAAGTGGCTAGTCTCGCCGGTCTTCCGGAAGAAGTCTTAACCAGGGCGGGAGAGGTCTTAAGAGAACTTGAAGGGAAGGGATTGGCTGCCCGCTCCGGCAAAGTTGCCCCCAAGCAAAGTTCGCTTCTCCAGTTCCCGCTCTTTCCGCCTGATCAACAAAATATTTATGAGGAATTAAAGGAGCTCAGGTTGGAAG
>JAAYGU010000075.1 GCA_012727535.1 Bacillota bacterium
ACTGCGGGCGGTGCTCGATATACACCAGTATTATCTGCGCTCCGTCCTCGTTCGCGCCTTGTCCTGCTCGCTGCTGACGCCGCGAGTCAACACAGGGTAAGCTTTGCTGCCAACAATCCGGCAAGGATGCTCCCCCGGCGCGCTGGGGCAACAGCGCCGGATCTTGAGAATGGGCGGGCGGAATCAAGTTACAGAGAGAGCCTATAAGTTCCGCCGGGGCCGAATGGTGTTTCCTTGTTCCACGGCCAGTGACGAACTGCGAGAGAGTCAAAGGCTTGCTTGAACCTGAGCGACGAATGGGAAGCAACCAGCGACAAGTTTGAGGTGTGATGATGAGCAACGAACAACAAGAGACGAGAAGGGCAAAGGCTTTAAAGACGAGCGGCGAGCAGCGGGGGTCCGTTGCCTTTCATACATTGGGGTGTAAGGTTAACCAGTTTGATACGGGCGGCTTAATGGCGAAGTTTCGGGAACGCGGTTATGAAATAGTGGGTTTTGACCAACCGGCTGCGATCTATGTGATTAATACGTGTACCGTTACGCAGACTGCCGAGCAGAAAGCGCGGCAGTTAATCCGCAAGGTGAAAAGGGAACATCCGGAGGCTATGGTGGTGGTGACCGGGTGTTATGCCCAGACGAATCCGGAAGCGGTTGCCGCTTTACCCGAGGCCGATCTGGTGGTCGGGGTGGCGGGCCGTGGTAACCTGGTGGATCTGATTGAGCAGAAAATTTCCGTGGAGAGCAAAAACCAGGTACTTCCCTGGGGAAACTGTGCGCAGTTTGAAGTTTTTACTCCGGAGAATACGGAGAAAACAAGGGCCTTTTTAAAGATTGAAGATGGCTGCCGTTCTTTCTGCAGTTATTGCAAGATTCCGTTTGCCCGCGGACCGGTAAGGAGTCTACCGCCCTTGCAGGTTAAGGATGAGATTAAACGTTTGCTGCGCTCGGGTTTTAAAGAACTGGTTTTGGTTGGGATCCACCTTGGAGAGTATGGAACAGATTTGGGGAGAGATCTGGCGTCCTTACTGGCGGAGATCGCCCATGAGGGAGAAGATTGGGGAGAAGAGTGGCGTTTGCGGTTGGGTTCGCTTGAACCAACCGACTTTTCGCCGGCATTGATCGAGATCTTGTTCTCCTCCCGACTGTTCTGCAATCACCTGCATATTCCGCTGCAGAGCGGGAGCAGCGGGGTGCTTTCCCGTATGAACAGGAAGTATACGCCGGAGGATTATGCTGGGTTGGTCTCCATGCTCCGTCAAGGTATTCCCGACTTAAGCCTAACCACCGATCTAATGGTCGGTTTTCCTGGGGAGACGGAAGAAGAATTTACGGAGACTTTACACTTTATACAGGCCGTTAGCTTTTCCCGTATCCACATCTTCCCCTATTCCCGGCGTGAAGGTACCAAAGCGGCACAGATGAAAGAGCAGCTCCCCCGGAAACTTAAGGAGGAACGGGTCCGCCAGGCGGAGAAGGTGGCGGAGAAACTGGCTAGGGATTACCGGGAAAAGCTTTTGGGGAAGACTGTTGAGGTATTGATCGAAGAGGTGGAGGCCGGGAGATATGGTGAGGGGTTTTCCCGGGAATACGTACGAGTTAAGGTGGAAGGGGATTGGCGGCCAAATACATTGGTTGCGGCCAAAGTAACCTCTAGTGTAGGCGAACCTTTGACCGGGATTGCAATTTAAACTGGTTCATGGTTTTTCTGATTTATCTGAGGATCGAGAAAGGAATTTCTTTTCTCTTGTCGAATTTCTGAAAAAGGGGAAGGGAGGTTCAAAAGTGGATAACTGTATTTTCTGCCAGATTGCTCGGAAAGAAGTTCCGGCAAAAATTCTCCTGGAAAATGACGAAATTATTGCGTTTGAAGATATAAATCCCGTTGCCCCAGTTCATATTCTGGTGATACCCAAACGCCACGTCAATAATATTATGGATCCGGTGCTCGCGGCGGAAGAACAATTGGCAGCTAAAATCTTTTCGGCCATTCAGGAGATAGGAGAGAAAACTGGAATTAAGCAGGAAGGTTTTCGTGTAGTAGTTAACCGTGGCCCTAAAGCAGGGGAAACTGTGCCTCATCTTCATTTTCACCTGATTGGCGGCCGGGATCTTACTTGGCCTCCCGGATGATTGACTAGAGATCTAGAATATAGTAAAATGAAGATTATTATTGTTGTTTTTAGTGGAGTTTATGCCTGAGGATTATTGTGGGCAGCGGAGGGAGGGAAGTAGATCATGGCCGAAGTCAAGATCGGGAAAAACGAATCCCTAGAT
>JAAYGU010000076.1 GCA_012727535.1 Bacillota bacterium
AACAACCGGAGAATCAGACCCCCGTTTCCCGGATCCAAAGTACCGGGCAAAGCCGGGGTACGTCCGAACCCGTGGATCCGAATCAGCTCTTGCTCCTTACTGATTTTGGCCCCTAGGCGCTGGCAACAATCCAACAAGGCGAGGGCATCATCATTCTCCGCTGGAAAATGGATTAAGGATTCTCCCTCCGTTAAAGCGGCGACCCAGATATAACGGGAGGTATAATTCTTGGAGGCCGGCGCCCGCACTGTCCCATGTAAACGTATACCGGGCCCAACATAAACTTTCATCGTCCTTTCCCTCCCCGTACCCGGGCTACAAAGCCGTTCGCCCGCAACAATTCAACCGCCTGTGTTAACGCTTGCTCATCATTGAAGGCCAACCGCAAGGTACCCCCTTCTCCCTCTCTCACCCGCAGGATCTCTATATCCTTAATGTTAATCTCTTTGAGAAGCCCAGTCACCTCGGCAATCATACCCGGCCGGTCCTCAATCACCACCACCAATTCATGGAGCAGAGTTAAAAAACCTTTATGGTGCGTCGGGAGCTCCGACCGGACCACAGCGGCCTCTCTTAACCTCTCCTCAACCGCCACCATTTCTCCGCTCTCTAACTGGCGGTAAAACTCCTGAAGCTCAGAGGCTAATTCCTTCACTACTTTCAATAAAGCGGACCGGTTGGCGGAGAAAATCTGGCGCCAGAGCTCTGGAGAGCCCAGCGCCACTCTGGTCGTATCCCGAAATCCTCCGGCAGCCAGGGAAAGGGTTCCCGGATAATCGGCCTCAAAGCGCGCCGCGACATTGACCAGAGCCGCCGCGGTCAGGTGTGGCAGATGACTGACCACCGCCACCATCAGATCATGCTCTTCCGGTTTAAGCAGCAGAGGCAACCCGCCAATCATGCTGATCAGCGTGCGTAATTTGGTCGCCACGTCCGGAGGAAGATCTGCTTCCGGGGTCAAGAGGTAGACCGCATTCTGAAAGAGAAAGGGATCCGCTGCCCAAATCCCGGACTGTTCCGCACCGGTCATCGGGTGGCCGCCAATGTAGTAGACACCGGCGGGCAGATAGGCCGGAATGGAGTGGGACAATATTCCCTTGACACTGGCCACATCCGTCACGATCGTTCCAGGGCGCAAATAGGGGGCCGCTTCCTCAACCACATTCCGCACCTTCTCGACCGGGACGGCCAAAATAACGAGGTCCGCCTCGGCCACCGCCGCTGGTAAAGAGGCGGCTATTTCATGAACTGCTCTTCTTTCTAGGGCTTCCTGACAAGTCCTGGCGGAGAGGTCATATCCGACGACGCGGAGCTGTTGGTTGGTCCGGCAGAGTGCCATCCCCAACGAACCGCCGATTAAACCCAAGCCGATAATACTAATCCGCCGGAAGCTCATAATACTCGCTCCACAGCCTGGAGAATCGGCGCTAAGTCCTTGGTTAACTGCGCAAATTCGCCAAAAGTTAAAGATTGGGGACCATCAGAGAGCGCTCTTTCCGGATTCGGATGTACTTCAATCATCAACCCATCGGCCCCGGCGGCCAAGGCCGCCCGGGATAAAGGAAGAACCAGATCACGGCGGCCGGAGCCATGACTGGGATCGGCGATCACCGGGAGATGACTCCATTTTTTTACCAGCGCCAGCGCGCTGAGATCAAGGGTATTCCGGGTCGCCGTCTCAAAAGTCCGGATCCCCCGCTCACAGAGGACTACCTGGTAATTTCCCTCTTTAATGATGTACTCCGCCGCCATCAACCACTCCTCAATGGTCGCGGCAATGCCTCTTTTGAGCAGAACCGGCAGCTTAGCCTTTCCCACCTCTTGCAAGAGCGGGAAATTTTGCATATTCCGCGCCCCGATCTGAAGCATTTGGGCATAACGCGCCACTAATTCCACCTCATGGGGGGAAACAACCTCCGTGATCACCGGGAGACCGGTCTCCCTGCTCACTTCCTGGATTAGTTTAAGCCCTTCAACTTTTAATCCCTGAAAAGTATAAGGGGAAGTACGTGGTTTGAAAGCTCCCCCGCGTAGCATATGGGCTCCGGCCGCCTTCACCAGTTTCGCCGTTGAGAGCAGCTGTTCTTGGTTCTCAACCGCACACGGGCCAGCAATAATCACCGCCTGATTGCCGCCAAAGACCACGTCGCCAACTTGCACCTGCGTTTGGTCGGACTTAAAATCGCGACTGGACAACTTAAACGGCTTAAGCACCGGAACTACCCGTTCTACTCCCTCCATAGCGGCGATCGAATGGATGAGCTCCGGAGTTTTATCTCCAATCGCACCAATGACTGTCTTTTCCACCCCTTGCGAAAGATGGACACCAAAGCCTAATTCTCTTAACCGTTGTTGGATCCGCTCCACCTGCTCATCCTGAGCTGAGCGGGACATGATAATAATCATGATCATCTTCCTTTCTACCTTTCTACCGTTCTACCAATTTAGAGAATCATCTAATCCCAAAATTCGCGCTTCGCCTCAGAACTTGCAGTCTACCCCCCTTTACCATGTTCTTACTAAAATTAATTAAAACTCTTTACATTATCACTGCGCAAAGACCTACTATAAATTATATGGCCTATTGCTCCGTCTGCAACTCAGCTAAAACTTCTTGTAATGACCGGATAAACCTCTGGTTTTGCTCGCGCGTGCCGACTGTTACCCGGATATGGTTTGGCAGGCCAAAGATATCGGCACTCCGGACAATTACGCCCCGACGCAGTAAGGCCTGGAAGACATCCCGCGCAGGATAAGACGTTGCAAAAAGGATGAAATTTGCCTCACTGGGTAAATACGCCAAGCCTAAGTCGTCAAAGGCCCGGTAAAGTTGTTTCCTCCCTTCCCGGTTCACCTCCCGGCTCCGCTGCAAGTGTTCCCCGTCGGCCAGCGCCGCCAGCGCGGCTCCCTGGGCCAGACGATTGACATTAAAGGGTTCCCGGACCCGGTTAATGTACTCAATCAGTTCTTTCGACCCCACGCCGTAGCCAACACGGAAACCGGCCAACCCATAAATCTTGGAAAAAGTCCGTAAGGTAAGCACACGACCATCGTTCCGATAATCAATCCCATTTGGATAAGCCGGATCGTCCACATATTCAAAGTACGCCTGGTCAACTATGACCAGCACCCGTTCGGGGACCCGACGCAAGAAGTTCTCGAGTTCGCGGCGGCTATTCACTGTGCCGGTTGGATTATTCGGATTACAGATAAAGACCGCTTTAGTCCGCTCCGTCACGGCGTCGGCCATCTTCTCCAGATCATGGCCCAACCCTTCGCCTTTCACTTTCACCAAGCGCGCCCCCATCAATTGCGTAGCATAGGCATACTCACCGAAAGTCGGATCGGCGACAATCACTTCATCCTCGGGCTGGAAGAAAGCCTCCGCCAGTAGTTTGATTACTTCATCACAACCATTCCCAACAATCAGCTCCTCCGGCTCCACTCCCAGCTTGGCGGCGAGCGCCTCTTTGAGGAGAACGGCACCCCCATCGGGATAAAGATGGGCCTCTTGTAGTAATTTTTTTGCCGCTTCCACCCCCTGCGGCGAAGGACCTAATGGATTTTCATTCGAAGCCAGTTTAATCACATCGTCAATCCCCAGTTCCCTTTGGACCTCTTCAATTGGCTTTCCCGGTACATAAGGGGTTATGCCCAGGATTGTCCGGCGAATCAATTGGTCATAGTTCACTGTTTTCCCCTCCTTCAACTAATTCCCACGAACCATCCCATCTTACTTCCACTTTTCCGGCATTGGCCGGCGCTCTTCGTTCTAGGCCCAAACCCGCCCGGAAAAAAGCACGTAAAAATCCGCCGTGGGTAACAATGATGAGCTGTCGGCCCTGAAAAAGCTCAGCCAAACAGTTCATGGCCTGCAAAGCACG
This sequence comes from Bacillota bacterium, assembly GCA_012727535.1. GTDB lineage: Bacteria > Bacillota > UBA4882 > UBA10575 > UBA10575 > JAAYGU01. The sequence continues at coordinate 3,885 of JAAYGU010000076.1, forward strand.
TCTTTCAATCTCTGCCCGGGTTTCCAGCCCCGGTAGAGAAAGCTGATCGGAACCCTCTGGATACTTCTCCTTGATCTCATGAAAGTTCATCCCTTCCAACGGACCAAACTTCCGTTCATGCAGGTCCCGGTAAGAAAAAACCGGGATCTGCAAAGCCGCCCCCAGGATCTCCCCGCTTTCCCGCGCCCTCTGTAGATTACTGGTAACGATAAACTCCCAGCCCTGCCCCTGAAGGCTTTCGGCGAGCATCGCTACTTCCTCTCTTCCTTGTTGGTTAAGAGGGGTATCGGTACAACCCTGAATCCGGTTCTCGACATTCCAATCCGTACTCCCATGGCGAACCAGACAGAATTTAGTCTCCGGCCGTTGCCCGATCTGGGCGGAGGACTTCTGCGCCGCGTATGTAGACATGTTGGACCTCCTTGGCAGTTTCTTCCCGGTAAACATGGAGCAGGACGCGAATACAGCGTTGTAATGCACCCGGCACCGACATCTGGGTACTATCCAGCGCCGCCCAACTGGTATAACCAAGCTGGCGCACCGCTTCCGCTGGAAAAGCAGCCGTTAGATCCGGGGTCGCCGTAAAGAAAGCGCTGATCACCAGCTCTGGATGGAGCTCATTCCGGCGGAGGATTTCATTAATCAATTCCCTGGTGGCTGCCAGGATCTCTTCCCGTGTATCGGCAGTAACCGTGGTTGCCCCGCGTATCGCTTTAACTTTTGCCATTTAAATCGCCCCATTCCTTTTCAATGCTCGCTGATTTTATAGTAGCCAGCTTCGCCAACCACACTAAATATGTAACTCCCTTGTCTATTTACCTAGCCGTGGTTGAGTGGTATTCTCCTTTAGAATACGCCTAGAAATTCACCAGAACAAGGAGCACCATTCGGCCCCGGCGGATATTCTAGCATCTTCCAACTGCCCTGGCTTTAGCTTGGAGTGGAGGACGATCTGGAGGCTGGAGTAGCTGGAAGAAATGACTATTAAATCGCCCGGTGTCCCAAGCCCACCGCGACCTCATTCAGGTGGAGCAGCCCGACCATACAAAAGACCGCCACACTGACATGCTCTCCCCGCCGGGCCAGGCCAATCTTCCCACCAATATTCAATCCGATCGCCTTCGGAATGATCTGTAGTAACGCCTCATGGGTGGCTCCGGCCACCGCTCCCTCTTCCGCATGTGTATCTTCAATCAAAAGCTCCCGTTTCCCGGCCACCACCGCCCGCTCTATAATTGTTTTGACGGCCTGTACCGTTTCTCCACCAAAATCAACCGCCGCCGACCGGATCTCCAGTGCGCGTAGTCTCTCTTTATGTAGCCGTTCTTCTTCCCGGGAATTGGTCAGCGCCATCTCCAAGGCCGCCCTGGCTACTTCTTTGCTATTCCCGCTCATTTTCACCGCACTCCCTTCCCAACGCTCGTCATTCGTTCCTCGTCACTCGTCTTTTTACCAGCCGTTGCCGCGTTCGACCGCCAGCCTGCCTTACTGCTCCTTTTCGTTCAGCACTCGCCTGCTTGATTAAAAGATCTGAATACAAAAAAAGCACACCCGGAGTGCCTGACCCCTACTATATACAATGTTACCCGACCGCACTACCAACACTAAGTTCTTTTTATACTACAATCTAACACAGAATCACGTTTTGCGCAAGCTCTTCTTGCCGTCCTAAGGCCTTTTCCAATCTTACTTATTGGTTAAGTTTTTTATCCCCCCAGAAAGCTGTCGCTGGCCCATACAGACTTACCAGTTATTAATGATTCCGCCCACAGGTTGGCCCTCAAGCCTCTCCACCACACTAAGCTGATAGCGCACTCCCGGAACCACCAACAATAGCTGCACGACGACCAGGGCGATCAAGATAAAAACCATTAGCTTCCATGTCAAGCGTTCCAACAATGGCGTCATGACCCCCTTTAGCAAGCACCTAACGCTGCTTGTTCCTTATTTCGCGCTTGAAACTCTTCAATGATCTTCTTAATCTCCGGCAAAGCTTCCCGCGCGGCGAGTTCTCCCTGTTCGATACATTCCTCAGCCCGGTAAAACTGTCCGGTCCCGACCTTTCCGACCTTCGGCGCGATCACATAATCCGCCTTCCCGGCCTGTAGGCTGTTGGCTCGTTTGGCCATAACTTCAAAAGTACGGTAAAGAATGTCAAAGACGCTACGCGGGGCTTCCTGGCTTAACTCACCGGGAACACTAACCGCCATCACTAAATCCATACCCATCTCCGCCGCGGCGCCGACGGGAAGACCGGCGACCACACCCCCATCCACCAGCACCCGATTCTCATAAGTCACCGGCGTGAAAATTCCTGGAATTGAGATGGAAGCCCGAACCGCGATTTCGATCTCGCCTTCGGAAAAAATAATCTCCTCACCGGTCAGCAGATCGGTCGCCACCACCCGGACCGGAAGTTCCAGTTCTTCCAGGCGCTTGTTCTTGGTCAGTAACCGGATGAGCGGCGTGATTCGTTTCCCTTCCACCAGTCCATACCGGGGAAACCGGAGATCGACAAACTTCTCCCAAGCAATATTACCCGCCAGGGCAGTCAGATATTTCAGATCGGCACCAGCGGCATAGAGCACCGCCATCACTGCTCCCATACTCGTTCCACTCAAGGCATCAATCGGAATATCCGCCTCCTGCAGCACTTTTAAGACGCCCAGATGAGCAAAGCCTCGCGCCCCGCCTCCGCCCAAAGCCCAAGCAATCCTAGGTCGCGTCATTTTTGCACACCTCCTTATGCCTCAAGGAAATAATCTAGCGTTTAAGTCCAAACCGCAAAAGAGAAGCACTAGTGGCCTCCTTCGCTTGATGGTTGGTCCACTGAAAAATACTACTCGTTCCTCGTCACTCGCCGTCCACTTAAAGACTGGCCTTTGCCGGCATTTACCGAGCCGGGGCTGGATGGTGTTCACTGCTGACTTAAATTTCTTGGTAAAGCGAAGCAAAGATTATGAGAGACAACTCCCCAAAGGTGCTTTTGGCATCGGGGCAAACGGCAGGTCCTCCCTCAGTTCCTGGCCCAGTAATTCCTTCTTTTCCTCCTGGATTAGAGCGGCGGCAATAACTTCCTCAATCCGCCGGACCGGAAAAACTTGGATCGTTGTTTCATCAGCAAAAGTGTCCTGCCAGTTGTCAGCGGGGATAATCACCCGCTTCGCGCCCGCCTGTTTAGCGGCTTTAACTTTCGGAATAATCCCCCCGACCGGCATCACATGGCCTAAAATTGAAACTTCCCCGGTCATCGCCACGAGGTTATCCACCGGTATTCCCGTAATCGCCGAATAAATCGCCGTGACCAGAGTGATGCCGGCCGACGGACCGTCCAAGGGAATTCCCCCCGGAAAATTAATATGCAAATCATACTGATCACAGTCGAGGTTAAAATATTTCTTTAAAATCGTCAGGACATTCTCCACCGAGCCACGGGCCGTGCTCTTCCGCCGGATGGTCCGACCATACTCGCCCATCTCTTCCTCATCGACTACACCAGTGGTGATGACCCTTCCCTTACCATTATACACTGGAATAGCCGCCACTTCCAATTCGACTAAGACCCCCAGATTAGGACCGTGGACTGCTAGGCCATTGGCATATCCCACTTGGGGGGTTGAGGGTACCCGTTTATCGGGACGGGGCGCATACTGCCCGCTATTCACCACCCATTCGATGTCTTTCCGCCGGATCACCTTGCGGCCTTCCGTTAAAGCCAACCCGGCAGCGATCTGCACCATATTAACGCCATCCCGACCGTTGGTGGCAAATTTGACGATTACATCAATCGCGCCCTCTTCCAATTCGAACTCAATCTTTTTCACGGCATTTAACACGATAATCTTAATCTCTTCCGGGGTTAGCGCTCGGAAGAAGATTTCTACACAGCGCGAACGGATCGCCGGCGGTATCTCATGGGGCATTCTTGTTGTCGCACCAATCAAACGGAAATCAGCAGGTAGGCCATTGCGGAAGATATCATGAATATGCGAAGGAATATTCGGATCCTCCGAACTATAATAGGCGCTTTCCAAAAAGACTTTCCGGTCCTCCAGTACTTTCAAGAGCTTGTTCATTTGCACCGGGTGCAATTCACCAATCTCATCAATGAACAGGATTCCACCATGGGCTTTCGTCACCGCCCCCGGTTTCGGTTGCGGAATCCCGGCCATTCCTAACGGTCCGGCTCCTTGGTAAATCGGATCATGAACCGAACCAATCAAGGGATCGGCGATTCCGCGTTCATCAAAGCGGGCGGTAGTGGCATCCAACTCCACAAATTTTGCATGGCTTTTGAGAGGCGACAAGGGGTTTTTTATCGCCTCTGCCAGGACAACCCGGGCGGCCGCCGTTTTCCCCACTCCCGGCGGTCCATATAACAAAATATGCTGGGGATTCGGCCCGCAGAGCGCTGCTCGCAGCGCTTTGAGCCCATCCTCCTGACCAATAATCTCTTCAAACTTAGTCGGTCTGGTCTTCTCGGAGAGCGGTTCCGTCAATGAGATACTCCGCAGGCGTTGTAACTTCTCCATTTCTTTCTTCGCTTCGCGGTCAACCGCCACTTTAGTTCCCTGTTGTGCCCGGAGCAGGTTCCAAAAATACAGGCCAATCACAATGGCAAAAAAAGATTGATCAATCCTATGATATTTCCCGTCAAGCCCATCTATCCCCAGCCTCCTTCTCTTTAACTTCCCTTGCAATTTATTATCTCCATTGTCGCTATTTTCATAAGTAAATTAACGGAAAAAACCCGCTGGCTAGCGGGTTTTAGGCTGGTTCTTCTTTCTTTTGTTTTCGTTGCTCTGCACTGGTGGAGAGCAACGGCTCCTTATTCTCTTCCACCATCTCTTTGGTAATCACGCATTTTTTCACATCGGAACGGGAGGGAATATCATACATGACACCCAACAACAATTTTTCAATGATCGCCCGGAGTCCTCTGGCACCGGAGTTACGCGCCACGGTTTGCTTCGCAATCGCCTCCAGCGCTTCATCCGTAAACTCCAGTTCCACTCCGTCTAGCTCCAACATCTTCTTATACTGCTTAACCAGAGCATTCTTCGGCTCAGTCAGAATCTTTATTAATGCCTCTTCATCCAGGGCATCGAGGGCAACAATCACCGGCAGGCGTCCGATAAACTCAGGAATCATCCCGTATTTTAACAGATCTTCCGGCATGACTTGCCGCAGGAGCTCCCCGATTGGTTTCTCCTGCTTCGGCTGGATGTCCGCGCCAAAACCCATGGTCTTTTTGCCGATGCGCTGCTCAATCAGTTTTTCCAGTCCGTCAAAAGCGCCACCACAGATGAAGAGAATATTGGTCGTATCCAATTGAATGAACTCCTGATGGGGGTGTTTCCGCCCACCTTGTGGGGGTACGGAAGCCACCGTCCCTTCCAGGATCTTTAATAAAGCTTGTTGTACTCCTTCCCCGGAAACATCGCGGGTAATCGAAGGGTTTTCGGTTTTACGGGCAATCTTGTCGACCTCATCAATATAGACGATCCCCTTCTCCGCTTTTTCAATATCGTAATCCGCCGCTTGAATCAGTTTCAAGAGAATATTCTCCACATCCTCGCCGACATAACCGGCTTCCGTCAGGGAGGTGGCATCAGCAATGGCAAAGGGGACATTCAAGATCTTGGCTAGAGTCTGGGCGAGGAGGGTTTTTCCACTACCAGTCGGCCCCATAATCAGGATATTACTCTTTTGCAGTTCGACATCGTCAAAGAGACCTTCGGAATTGATTCTTTTATAATGATTGTAGACTGCTACTGCCAAGGTCTTTTTCGGTTCTTCCTGTCCAATTACATATTGGTCAAGAATAGCCTTGATCTCCATTGGTTTAGGGATGTTTTCCAAATCGAAGGAGGTATCATCGCTCAGTTCTTCGTCAATGATTTCATTGCACAGATCAATACATTCATCACAGATATAAACCCCTGGTCCGGCGATCAGCTTTTTCACTTGTTCCTGAGCTTTTCCACAAAAAGAACATTTTAACTGCCCTTTATCATCGCCAAATTTAAACATTTTACCACCTCTTTCTGTTGGAATCAAACCGTAAGCCTACTGCGAAAAGTACTTTGCTGTCTTGCCAGGCTTGATTTTATCCACTCATGTGGGGCGGCAACCGTTAAAATGACTACTTCATTTTACGCCGGTCGATAATCTCATCGATAATCCCATACGCCTTTGCTTCTTCGGCACTCATCCAATAATTGCGGTCGACATCCTGAGCAATCTTCTCGATCGACTGTCCAGTATGGTGAGAAAGGATTTGGTTGGTCAGTTCGCGCAAACGTAAAATTTCACGGGCTTGGATTTCAATATCAGCTGCTTGCCCTTCGGCGCCACCCAACGGTTGATGAATCATCACCCGTGAATTCGGAAGGGCATATCTTTTTCCTTTCGCCCCAGCGGAGAGCAGAAGAGCCCCCATGCTGGCGGCAAAGCCGACACAGATCGTCGAGACTTCCGGTTTAATATACTGCATCGCGTCGTAAATTGCCAATCCCGAATAAATTACGCCACCTGGACTATTAATATACACCGAAATATCTCTGTCTC
>JAAYGU010000077.1 GCA_012727535.1 Bacillota bacterium
ATTTTAGCGGTCTGTGGGTGATGCACTCGGTGGAACATCTCTTTCCCTCCTTAGATGGAGTAATAAGGCCGGCGCGGCGCGCACACCGGCCATTCTTTAGATTCGCGGTTTAGAGCGTGGCGGCTCTCAGAATAATGGTTCCACTGTAACCGCCGTGGGCCACGTTGCGATTGTAAGGAACCCGGAATTGATGGTAAACGACGGACTCTTCACAGGCTTGTTTCTCCCGGATGATCGGGACTAAAGTGTCCTCCTTCTCAAAGGTAACGGTTTCACCGAAGTCGCCGCCGTCCACACTACTCCTCATTTGCAGAGGAAGCACGTCAAGTGCTTGCGTGGAGCTAACATTGGCGCTCGTCGGATTCAAGGGGCCACCTTTCACTTCGTACTTGTAGTTGTCGTTGGCATAGATTTGAACCTTGAAGAGGTCGCAGCCCTGGATATAGACCCCTGGGGCTGGTTCGATTTCAGCGTTGCGGCCGTGGCCGAGTGAATTCCAGGATTCATTGACGAAACCGCCGATCTCATTGTCGAATAATAAGCGGTAGGCGGAGATTAAACCGGCGTCCGCATGTGCCCTGGGCCCAAAACTCTGCAGGACGGTTTTCCCCTGGTTGCCGTTGACGATCAACTCTAGGTAGCAGGGGATGTAGGCCCGGGTTTGCAGTTCCATCTGGACGGATTGACCATTGCGCCCGTTATTATCGTCCAGGTAGTAAAACCAGCGGTTCATGGGCACGTTGTCATAAGCGCCCCAGTAGTTAACCCCGGTCCAGGTTACAACGCCGTCGTCCAACATGTGATTCAGATAGTCCCATCCCGGGATCCCATCAAGGGGCCCATTGGCCAGGGCGGTGGTGGACATGATGACAAGGGCTAAGACGATGAAGAGCAGACAGGGTTTTTTCATTGTGTATTCCTCCTGTTATTTTATTTACAATCCGGCGGCCTGCGCGCCAAGCACCGGAAAGTAAGTAGAATACGTCTGGATTGGTTAGGGCTTAAATTTTCAACCCGAGTAGCGAGTGCTCAGTGGCGAGCGGCAGGACTTAGGGTTCAAGCGTGATTGCAGAAAAACTCAAGATAAAAGTATATTGGCCAGCCGGGTAGAGGTGTGCATTGGGGATTTCGGCACTGAGGACCAGTTCGGTCCAGTAGCCCACCGACCCGGACCTGTCGCCAACCACGGTGGGCGGGCCTGCAGCCACCAGTTTATAATCCTCATAAGGGTAAATGCTGGCGTTGAGGCCTTCGTAAGCGGTCGACGGCAGTACGGAGAGCGCAATGGGAATCGGCTTCCTGTGACCGGTCAAGCCGCTGTCGATCTTCATGTATAGCCGCCAGGGGGCATTGGAGGCAACGAGGATGCTAACCGGATGCCGGGCTTTTATCTCTGTGTCCCCCCGGAAGGAAACTTGGTCGATGATGAGCGTCTGATTAGGAATAGCGGACTTAAGTTTGATCCAGGGCAAAACATTTATCTTGAGGAGGAGAGGGAGCCGTTTTTCCTCTCCGCCCGCGCTTTGACAGACGGCTTCGATTATCGCTTCATACTTGCCCGGCAGATCCGAAGGGAAGAACATAATATTGATGGTAAAAGCCCCGGGCTGCTCCGGAGATATTCCTTGTGACCGCTGATCCGGACTGATTTCCAGCGCTTGTCCAGCGGAGACAGTCTGCTGGTGATGAGTGAAAGAGATCCGTCCGGCGGGAATAATCTGCCCGGTGCTGTGGTCGATGGCGTCGGAGTAAAGGAAGCTGATCCGCTCCACTCCTTCCAGCGGCAGGGTGAAAGGTGAGGAGGCGCTCCTGGTTTCGCTGGTGTCGGTCACCCGGAAATTTAATACCACCGGAGAGGCAGCAGAGACTGGAGTTAGAGACAGTAAAGTTATGAGCAGAGAGAAACAGACCAGAACCAATATTTTTTTTTGCATTGGCATTCCCCCTAGACCAACAAGGTAAGGAAGGTTATTTGCACTATTATATGAAAGAAAAAAAAGAAATATCCGTCGAAAGAAAATAATTACAAAGCAGAAAAAATTTAACTTTAATCCACAGGAAGCAGTTCTGAGCGGTGCTGAAACAATAGGCGCTCCGCATGATTTAGGGAGGCCCTTCAGAATTCAGCTGTTTTGACCGGAAAGGTATCGGCGAGGGATTCTGTTTGTGTTGCCAGCCGTCAAGCCCGTTTGGCGGACGACAGTTTAGCCGGGAGTACTTTGGTGATGAGCGAAGCCGGTAGGAATTTCATGACCAGCACCGGTTTACAGCTTGAAGAAGCGATTAAACCGGCAACCATAAATCCCGCCCGTCTACTGGGGATGGAGAGGAAAAAGGGGAGTATTGCGTTGGGCAAAGCTGCCGACCTGACACTCTTAGATGAGGAACTGAATGTATTGATGACGATTGTTGGCGGAGAAGTGGTATATACAACGATGCATTTTGGAGATTCAATTTCTCTGAATTTCTAACCGCTGACTGGTTTTTTAGAAGAAATATTAAACCAACGGGTGGGGTAAAGATGTCTAGGCTGTAATTCGTTATCTTACTTTTAATACTTTGTGTTATAAATGGCTGTATCTATGAAAAGAATGAATCCGAGATGATTTATGACAAGTTATTTACGAAAATGCAATTTATAATCTTGCTTAAAAGTGTTGGTGTTTTTGATGCGATTGAAGAGGGTTCAGAACGTGATCAGGTTACAATAACTGGTACAGATTTGGAAATCATTAAAAGAGAAATGAAGAAGTTAAAAGACATTAAGGTATCAGTACAACGCGACCTTTGAATGCCCAAAAGTATTTTTTAAAGGATATAACTATGAATACACCGTCAATCTTCTCGATCGAATAATTTATCCTACTGGCGCGGTATCCCGTTATACTTATGAAATATTTGAAGATCCAGAAGGTGGTTATGACGATAATAATTTTAAAATTGTGGTTAAGGAACATCAACTATTAGGAAAGAGTACAGAGTATAGTTATGAATTTTTAGAAAAAAGCGGTTCTGTATGGAGTGGAAGCTATATTGCCCCCTATGAATATATTTCAGCTTGCACCATCAAAGAACGGATCACTAACTCAAATAACAAGGGTGGCAAAATTACTTATGAAAAATATGACCATGTGATCGACGATGAATTCCTTTCAAAGAGGCGATATTTCAGTAACGAAGGATATAAAGGTTCTTTACTGACCTTACGAAGGATTACCTTAGAAGATGCCTCTGGTGCAGAAAAAGAATAAGAAACAGTGGAATACGAGTATGATATACCGATTAGAGCCGTCTTTTCGTTACCCGGTATAAATAGTCATATTCATAAGTTGTTTCGTTCTCCCGAGGATCAATTACTTTCTTAATCCTCCCTAGTTCATCGTAGACATACTCAGTTTTATTTTCCCCGGATGAACCTTTAACCACCGAAACCAATCTGCCTAAACCATCAAAATTGAAGGTGGTTTTATGCCGGTTTTCGTTATAATAGTCACACCTGTTATTGTGGTCATCAAAAATATACTCACGGTATGGGTTAAGCGGGTCTTGGTCGTCATCGGGTAAGATCACCTTGGTCAACCTATTTAACGGATCATATTCGTATTCTGTCCGGTATTTCCGCGGATCTTCTTCCCATTCTTTCATTCCAGTCTCTAATGAATACCCATACCTGGTCACAATATCATCCAGGAGCTTCCCATCGGCATTTATCCGGATCAAAGTTATGTTAGGCTGGAGTACGATGATTTAACGAATATGGTTACCATTTACGAACAGGATCAATTAATTGCGAAAGAAAGAAGCGACTAGTCTGGGCGTCTAATTGCCGCGGTGCAATATTGTCATTATGAAGGAGCCACTGAACTTTACAACTGGTTCTTTACATACGACGCCCTGGGGAATAAGATTTGTCAGATCAATCCTTATTTGGGGATAAATGAACATGAAAACCAGACCGATTATTACTTCGACGCCCTCGGCCGACTTCAAGAATAGACTCTATAACTTGGAATATAGCGGTGATATTTATGTTGACAGATATGAGGCCTGCTTATATGAGAAAAAACAAAGAATAAAAGCCATAGAATCAGTTATTGGCCTTGCTTTGGAAGAAATTAAAGCAGAATGCCTTGGGGTGTTAAACACACCTTATATAAGAGATTTACCGCCTGAATATTATCCCGCTTGGATAAGATAAGTTCTTGAAACTAAAATTGTTAATAGCTGAAAAAACACCGGTTTTCTTAGCAGTTGTGAGAGATTAGAAGTCATTGCTGGTAGTTGTTTCGTTTTTGCAGTCACATTTGTTGGGTTTATTGAAAATAAATTGGACACAAAAGGGCCCTTATTTGGGGCTCTTTGGCCATTTTGGGGATAGATACTTTTTGCCGGATATCCCACTTGTCGTCAAATTAGGTGCGGTATTGGTTTTTGTGACTTATCCGGAAGGAATTAAGACAACGTTTGAACCCCAAAATGTTGTTAGGTATTTGCAATAGTTATTGGTTCATTGCTTTTTATTTATTCTAATGGAATTTTAGCCGAAAATGTCTCGAAAAGCGCTTTAACATCTTTTGGTTTTAAGGTTTCATGTTGGGTTGTTATTATTAATTTTTGGGCTTTAAAGGGTATGTGGAACGGATGGTGGCAGGGGACTAGGCTATACCAATACCTCTGACTTTTGGATATAGACAGGAGAGTTTTTGATGGATAGCATTGTTATTTTTATGAAATATTGTTTCAGGAAATGTTGTATTTAAATAACTGTTTTAAATCAACTACAGCCTTTTTTTATATACCACAGGTTTACTTTAAGGCAAAAAAAAACGACTGAGATTGCTTATAAAGAAAAATCCTTGTAGAACTGGGGAGAAACACTGGATAAAAGTTTCTACTTAGGGGCTGCCATACTCAATTAAAGTATCGTGGAGGCTACTAAGATTTATGGGAAATGCAGAAATATACCATTATTTTGGAGGTGGGGGACATTTACCGGCGAATAAATAGTATGATTGATCAAAGTTATAGGCTATAGCTTAGCAA
>JAAYGU010000078.1 GCA_012727535.1 Bacillota bacterium
CTTGCCTGTTGCGAGCTTCCCGGAGTAAATCCCCTTCCGCGGTAATGATCTCATCCCGCTTTTGCTCTTTAGCGTCGACTGCCGGATAGATACTGGTTACGAGCAGCTTTTGTTCCGGAGACAACTCAATTCCCATCTGTAACAAAATACCGGTCTGCTCAATCCGCTTCTGGTCCCAGCAGCCGGAGAAAAGGAGAAGACTGCCAACGGTGATCAGTAAAATCAGCACTCTGCTTGCCTGGCCTTTTTTCTTGAAAAAGGAATAGAGATAACAGAAGAAGATAAAACCAACGACGGTGATTCCGACAATACCGACAAAACTTGTTAGTTGTGCGGTTTGGAGAAAATCCTTGGGGAGTCGACTAAGTAGGATCGTCAGGACGAGAAAACAGCCAAAGAGGAATTTTTGGTTGCTGGAAGGATAGAGACGGCGAATACTGTCATAGGCTGTAAAAAAATAGGAACGGAAAGTGCTTTCTAAAAACGGGAACCAGATGAGAATAAATAAGAGATCAACCCGTCCGATGTAGGGTACCCGGTAATACCTGGACAGGTTAAATAACGGGGCGACCTGCATTTTTAAGTGGTTTTCGCCAAAGATCCCCATTACGATTAAAAAAGTTATGAGGAAAAAGAGCATCGTACAAAGATTGGAGGCCACTACCCATTTTAAAGCATTTTGCTGATCACGGACATAGGGGTAGAGAAAAACGACCAGCTCGAACCCGATGAAAGAGAGAAAGGTTGGAACAATACTTTTACTAAGGACGGTTAGGTTTGCCGCGCCGACGGGCATTAAAAAAGTCAACCTGGTATTCTTCCAGAGCATAAAGCCGAGCAGTAAGATACTGAAGAGCACAAAAAGCATAATGTAGGAAAACCGGGCTACCGGTTTCAGTCCATACCAGGTTAAATAAGCGGTGGGGGTAATGATTAACAGGGCAACGATGCATCCGGGGGTCACTTCCAGGGTAAACAACTGAATAAATTCTGTAAAATAGCGTAAACCCGTGACCATCAAAAAACTGAGATAAACGATGAGGAGGAGATTGATGATCTGCCCCAGGATCTTCCCGAATAAATGCCGGTTGATCTCCAGGATAGATTGGCCGGCATATTTTCTTAACAACGCTATAATCATCACGATGACTATGGTACTAAGGAGTCCGGCGCCTAAAATCGAAATCCAGCCGTCACTCCCAACCTCCTTGGCCAGGTGGGCAGGCATAACAATCACTCCGGCCCCGACCTGGGCCGATAAGATGATGATCCCTAACTGTTTAGCGGTGATCTGATTACGAATTTCCATTATTCTGGCCTCTTCCCCCATGAGCTGGTGATAAGTTTCAAGGGACTGGTGGTTTGAAGGTAAGCTTCTCCTAAGGATTCTAAGGTCACCAGATGGGCAAAGATCAATGAAGCAGTAACTACTAACCCAAGGACACCGAAGACGGCGGCGAATAAGATGGCGATAAATTTCAAAATACGGGTTGCAGTACCAAGATCACAGATGGGCAGCATTAGCGAAGCGATCAGAGTCACCATACTAACGATCAGCGTAGAACTGCTGATCGTTCCAGTGGAAAGCGCCGCTACGCCCAGTAAGACGCCACCAATGAGCCCAATACTGGTGTGAACTGGAGACGTTAAGCGGAGGGTCGCTTCCCGGAGAATCTCAATGATCGTTTCCAAGAATAAAACCTCAACAACGGGCGGGAAAGGGACCTGTGCCCAGGACTCTGCCAAGGGGATTAAGAAATTTACCGGGATGATATAGTAGTGAAAAGAGATGATTGCTACATAAAGGGCAGGGAAAAAAACGGCCAAAACGGTGGCCAAAAAGCGTAGTAACCGGAGGAAGGAGCGGACTGGCCAGTGGTAATTCAGATCATCCTGATTTTGAAAGAAGTCAAAAAAGGTAATCGGCGCGGTTAGCGTTACTGGCGTACCATCGAAGAGAATGAGGTATTTTCCCTTTAATAGATAGTTTATTGCGTGCTCCGGCTTTACGGTGGCTTGGAATTGCGGAAAGGAGGACCGGGGGAAATCTTTGATGAGCGTTTCTAGTTGGCCGGGACCAATCAGTTGCTCCACTTCGAGACCTAAGATTTTATTACTTAACCGTTTGAGCAATTGGGGCGGTGCTACTCCTTCCAGATAGACGACGGCGACCTGTTTTGGGTTCAAAGCTCCGACCATGAATGGTTTAAATTTAAGCCGGTCCGATACGAGCTTACTTCTGATTAGTTCCAGGTTGGTCTGGAGATCGACGGTAAAACCTTCCTGAGAACCGTTAAGGATTATTTTCGTATTTTTTTGTTCCGTATCTGGAGAGTTTTTGTCGCTCATGAGGCACTCCTGTATTCGCATCGCAGAAAAAGAGTTATCATCAGATAGGTTGCTCCGATCTTAAGCGGTTATTCCTGCTTGCCGCAAATTATCTCCGCTCTTCCAAGGTTGTTTTTGGATCATGATCTAGAAATCAAGGCGCCACAACGAGACCGGATGCAGCGAATTAGGCATCGGTGGCCGATGGGGGAGGAACTAGGGAAGGAAAAGCGGGACCAAACTGGGTAGTGAGATGAGTTTCCTGAGATGAAGCTTAGAAGAAAACCCCCTCTATCAGGGAAGGGGGCTTTTTCGCGGATAAAATGTCGAAAAAAGAAGGAAATATTAATATTATGTCATATTTATATGTTAATTAAATGTAAAACCTAGGGTCAGCCGGGAGTGTAGGCTGTGGCAGTAGGAAGGGAGGTTAGCGAATAAACCAGATGAGACAGGCGGAAACACATTTACGGAAGAGGAAGGTTTATATATCTATCTTCTCTTATTTCCTCTCTGTGGTCATCACGTCGGTAGTTTATTTTACGGGGGGAACCTCTAAAGTATATGCCAATCTGATGTATATTCCTATTGCCATTATGGCGTCCACCCATGGGAAGTGGCATGGACTGCTTCATGCGTTAATCAGCAGTTTGTTGGTGGGGCCATTCATGCCTTTGGATACAGTCATGGCTGTAAGTCAGGAGTCGATTAACTGGATTGTGCGCTTGTTCATCTACTCCGCCATCGCCTTAGTGATTGGTTTTTTCTCTGACTATTACCGCCAGGAATATAAGGATCGAGTAAAAAAGGAAATAGAGATTGCCGAGGCGAAGTTGGCCATGGTTTATTCACTGGTCAAACTGGCCGAATCCCGGGATGATAACACCGGAGCGCATATTGAACGGGTGGCCCAAATTTGTCGACTGCTGGCCAGTAATTTGCGGCGTCGAAAAAAATACCAAGATTATATTGATGATGAATATATCGAAAAAATTACTCAAGTCAGTCCGTTGCATGATATCGGTAAGGTGGGGATACCCGACCATATTCTGCTTAAACCCGGTCGTTTAACGGCTGAAGAATATGAATTAATGAAGACCCATACTACCATTGGGGCGAATACCCTTTTGGAAGTGAAGGAGAAGTTTCCGGATAATCGGTTTTTGGAATTGGCGATCAGTATAACCCATTTTCATCATGAAAAGTGGGATGGGACCGGGTATCCACAGGGTTTAGCGGGGACCGCCATCCCTTTATCCGCCCGGATCATGGCGATTGCTGATGTATATGACGCCCTGCGGTCGAAACGGGTATATAAAGAAGCCTTTTCTCATGAAGATAGTGTCCGAATTATTCAGCAGGAAAGCGGTAAGTCTTTTGACCCGGAAATTGTTGAGGTCTTTATCGAATGTGAAGCCCAGATCGAAAAGATCTTCAGGCAATATGAGAACCTGGGGCATAACGGGGTTAATAGAAGCTTCCCTCAACGATTAAGTTATTAAATTTCGCTTTGGCTTCTTCATATTCGTCCTTTGTTTTAATGGTCCATCCTAAGAGGGGCACCCCCAATTTACGGAGGCTTCTTAACCGGCCGACTGAAATATTTGGGGCTTCATAGGCGATAAAATGCGGTCGGCTGACAAAATTCAGTAATAGGTTTTTTAGTAATATTTTTTTATACCAAGGCAAACGGGTTGTTCCCGCCCATTCGACATCATAATCGCTGACCAAAAAGCTGCCGGCTAGCTGACCCCGGATAATCTCTGGAGCGTTTCTCCTAAACCATTGGAGCGTAAATGGGTTAAAGGATTGAATGGCATATTGGCCTTCATACCCTTGTAACTCCTTGTAAAGTAGGCTCTCCATTTCTCCCACTTTACCTTCATTTTTAATTTCAATCAGCAATGGAACCTGACCAGCAACGGCCGCGAGCACCTCTGCAAATAAAGGAAGCGTTTCCGCAGAGTCAAAGAGCTTGTACTTAGTCAGTTCATCGTAAGTCAGGTCTTGTAAATACGCGTCAATACCCATTCCGCGTCGGAGTTTTTTGTCGTGATAGACAACCAGTTTCCGATCCTTGGTCATCGCGACATCCAGTTCAATGCTATAACCCTTTTCCACCGCCGCTTTAAAAGCGGGAAGAGAATTTTCCGGGATCTTGTCATCAGGTAAACCTCGGTGTGCAATTAATGTTTGCTCAAGCCAGGCGAGGCGGTGGGGTTCAATTACCTCCGCCGCCCGGGCAAATTTGAGCAAGAGGGATACGCCAAACAGGAAGGCAAAAATACTGATAATTAAGCCCTTCATCTTCATTTGACCCTCTCCATTTATTTGAGGTACTATCGATTATTGGGGTGAGTAGAACAACACTTCTACCGGTAACTATAGTAGATAAATTAATTATTTCCGATGTCGATCGTGATACAGATTTTCGATTGACCGGTCATAAGTCTTTTCCCCCGCTGGGGAAAAGAAACAACCAGGTACTTCACCGGAGCGGCGGTGATGAGCCACGCATTCGCAGCATTTACCATGGCGGGGGCAGTCGTAGGTACAAGTACAGTTTGTTCTGGAATTGCAAGCCATGAGTTAACCTCCTTTCGCTTCGGGACATAATTTTAAAGGCAAGACCTATGCTTATTTCGTTGTTGGTGGTTCCTATTCCTTCCACATGAAAAAACACCTTCCACCAGAGAGAGAGAAGAGTTGGAACATCGGCCAGCGGGTGGCAGGAGAAAAACAAAAGATAACTTATAGTATTTGGTAATGGATTAAGTAATAATCTTTGTTAGATGAAAGGTATTAACGGACGATTTCCACGCTTGAACCGAAATTACTTGAGAAACAAGCAAGGAGGCACCGCCATGACAATTACAACTGAGAATGTATTATTTGCATTTGGACTGACGATGATTGCCGGTTTGTCAACCGGAATCGGAAGTATCCTCGCTTTTTATACCAAGCGGACAAATAAGAAGTTTCTTTCAGTAACCCTGGGTTTTTCCGCCGGGGTAATGCTTTATGTCTCGATGATTGATATCTTTACTAAGGCCCGGCTAGACTTGGAAAAAGCATTAGGTTCTCCTACCGGTTACCTAGTGACGACGGTTGCTTTTTTTGCCGGTGTATTTTTAATCGCTTTGATTGATAAGTTGGTCCCCGACGTCGAAAACCCCCACGCTATGCGTGATGTGGAGGAGATGGAAGCTGTCGGGAGTGAAAAAAAGGCCCTAATGCGGATGGGTTTATTCTCGGCTTTGGCAATTGCGATTCACAACTTCCCCGAAGGACTGGCGACCTTTACCGCGGCGCTTCAGGATCCGACCCTGGGGATCAGTATTACGGTAGCCATTGCCATCCATAACATCCCGGAAGGGATTGCCGTTTCGATTCCAGTCTATTATGCGACCGGCAGCCGGAAAAAGGCCTTTTTATACTCTTTCCTCTCCGGTCTCTCCGAGCCTTTCGGGGCGATTGTCGGCTTCTTTTTGCTAAAGGCCTTCTTTAGTGAAATTATGTTTGGCGTTGTCTTTGCTGCCGTAGCAGGAATAATGGTCTATATCTCCCTGGATGAACTCCTCCCGGCCGCTGAAAAGTATGGCGAACATCATTTGGGAATTTACGGTATGAGCTTCGGGATGATGGTGATGGCGGTCAGTCTGCTCCTTTTTGCCTGAAAATGAATGCTTGCAACTATTATAAAGGGCCCAATGCCTTGTTCGCTATTGTTTTGTGGGTTGTGGACTACAACCGCCTGGTGGGTTGTCATTCTGGCCATGAAAGTAATGTAAATCAGTTTACTATTTAATCTAGCATAAATTGGAAAACAGACAATCGGATCTTCAAGGCGCCGCCGGTATTTCTTGTAAATACCGGCGGCTTCTCCTTTCTAGGGATAGAACCGTTGCGCACGCGCACGGTTTTTTTTGATCAGGAAAAATCTGAGGAGAGCGCGGGAGTGATCATAGTCGATGTGGTCAAAATGACCCAGTCTAAGGAATTGCCTTTGACGTACTTGTTTAAAATTTGTTGAGTGGAAATTGTTAAATTGATTCTGATTAGTAAGGTGAAAGGAGGTTTTTAGAAATGAAAAAGTTTTATCTTTGTTGTTTAACGGTGATTCTCGTTTTAGTTGTTGTCCTCTCCGGCTGTGGCAATCGCAGTCATAAAAATGGCAGTAACGGAGGCAACGGTTCGGAACCAACAGGAACCATTTACGGTACGGTCACCCCCTCCGGTGAAGGAACCCCGATCCCTGGCGCAACGATTTCTACATCTCCTGTTACCAGTACGGCGCTCACCGATCATGAAGGAAAATACTTGCTTGAAGTTCCCGCCCCGGTTCCGACAACTTATATGGTTACGGCGGCAAAAGAAGGATTCGTATCTGCGTCCAGACCTCAGACGGTCGCGGAAGGCAAGGCGGTTCCTGTTAATTTTGAGTTAATGCCGGAAATCGCCAGCGGTATTTGCGGACAGATTCTTGCCGGAGGTATGCCGCGCTCCGGGGTTAGAGTCGGGGTGGGCGAAAATTTTAGCATTACTGATACTTCAGGCAATTACTCCATTCCTTTAAGTCCTGGAACTTACCTGGCGGAAGTAAGTATGGATAACTACGCTACCCTGGAATTTCGCTTTACGATTTCCTCCGATGAGGAGATGGTTACCAAGGATCTGAAGATGGCACACGAAGCTGGTTTGCAAGCCTATTATAAACTGAACGGAAATGCTGATGACGCCCACGGGGATAATGACGGTTTCTTATCCGGCCCAAAAGGAACAAGCGATCGTTTTGACCGCGGAAATAACGCTTTATCCTTTGACGGAAAAGATGACTACGTCAAACTGCCGGCGACTTTTGAGGCCCCCGGTAACACCATGACTGTTGCCGCTTGGATTAAACTAAACGAATTGCCCGAAACGGAAAGCGTCATTTATTATAGCGGTGAAAACGGCAAGTTCTACTTCTTTGTGGACAGCGAAGGAAAACTTTGTTTAACCTATGAGTTGGAAGATGGCTCCAGCGGTACAAAAGATTCCATCGATAGCTGTACCGAGGGCTGATACAATCCATGTAGAGCAAGGTGACGGGTTCGTCTTACTTTATATAAAAGCTGGTCATGACACTATGGAGGGTGGAACGGTAGACCTCGGTTGGGGACAATGGGAGGGGAACAATCTAAGGTTCAATGTTACGATTGAAGATGAGGGCACAACCGTTTATGAAACAGCTGGTGGGGGTTTTACCGATGTATTTACAAAAAAGAACTAGGAACTCTACCTGAAAATGCCTTCGATGCTTGTCGACTCACCCGGTTTCAAATTTTCATCACTTCGTCGTGGCTGGCGGTAGCCGGCGTGAACGAATACTTAAAAATGTAAAAGTAGATTAGTAACAAGAGGAGATGAATTATTAACGCCTTAGAGCAAACCCCCTGCCGAAGGTTTCGGCCGGGGGTTTGCTTATAAAACCAGAGACCTTTGTCCTGCGGCCAAAGAAAAAGACCCCTTGAGGGAGCGGCTCCCTTGAAGAGAACAGAAAATTAGGATACAATAAGGCAATAAGACAGGAACTTTGCAAAGGAGTGGAATGATGGAAAGATCGTTAGTGTTGATCAAACCGGACGGGGTGGAACGACGCTTAGTGGGGCAGATTATTTCCATTTACGAACGAAAAGGGCTGAACATTACGGCTTTGAAACTGATTAAGCCTACCCGGGAGATTGTGGAGACCCACTATGTTGAGCATAAAGATAAGCCGTTCTTTCCGGAGTTGATCAGCTACCTGACGCGGGGCATGGTCTGTGCGATGATCATCGAAGGTCCCAATGTTATTGAGACGGTAAGGAAGATCAATGGGGCGACCGATCCGGCCCAGGCAGAGATGGGGACGATCAGAGGTCAATATGCCCTTTCCAAATCGGAGAATATTGTTCATGCTTCGGATTCTCCGGAAAGCGCGGAACGGGAAATCAACATCTGGTTTCCTGAAACCGAATGACCTTTTTTTGTTAAGCTGATAAAAATCAAGTTTTTAGACTCATAAGAAAAATCATTTATGTTCCCCGAATCTCACTTCTGAATTTGCCGAAGAGATCTCAATTAATTTGCCCTTTTGGGGATAGAATGCAGATGAATACCGACCGGTCGGTTTGATCTGCATTTTTTATTCGGCAAATCGCACCCTAACAAGGGGGACGACGTACGAGATGGTATATAAAAACGCACGAAATTGTTGTACGAAACCCTTCCCGATGGTATATTATAGAGGGAGGTGAGCGGGATGGAATCAATCAATCTCCAAGAAGGAATGGTGATCACGGTCACTGAGCTTAAACAGAATTTAGGTAAGTATATGGACTTGGTCGAAGCACAAAATGAAGTAGTGATTACGAAAAACGGGAAAAAAACAGCTAGATTGACCCCTTATATCACCGACCTCGAACAATACTTTTTAGTCAGGGAACGGGCTTTGAACGATCAATACGGTGGGAAAAAAGTCTCCTACGAAGAGTTTATGGGGATCTATGAAAAAAGCACTCTACGGATGGAGTACATTAACGGCGAAATTCATTTATTGGCCTCGCCAAGCATTGTGCATCAGGAGATTTTGGGCCGGTTACATCTTATATTTACCGCTTATTTTAAGGAGGATAAGTGTCGCGTTTTTTTCGCCCCGTTTGATGTGCATTTTAGGAAGAAAGAGTTCAAGGAGCCCGATGTTATGCAGCCGGATCTGTTGGTCGCCTGTGACTTGGAGCATAATGTGACGGAAAAAGGACGGTATATGGGGACGCCAACTTTGGTAGTGGAAATTCTCTCCGAGAGCACCCGGAGTAAAGACATGATAGACAAGTTAAATACCTACCGGCTCTCCGGGGTGCGGGAATACTGGCTTGTTGATCCAAAACAGGAGAATATCCTCGTGTATGAGTTTGAAGATTATGAGATTGGAAAGTATAAGACCTTTGAGCGGGGAAGGGTTGCGCAATCCTATTTCTTCACCGGTTTATCCGTAGATGTAGAAAGGTTGTATGAAGGATTGGTGGCCGGAGAAGAAAGGTAAGCATTGATCAAAACGAACCAGAGAAATATGTGACATGAAATAATATGCTAATAGATTTGGACTTTTGTTGATAGGAGTGACAAATGGTTGTCTGGTCGGGTTCAAGACCGGACTTTTTTTATTGTTATGCTTAGATCGTAATAGTTTGTTACTTTATGCGTAACACCATTCGGAAGTTTTTGCATACTACTATATCGATCCACTGAACTACCAGGGGGTGATTGAATGGGCAATAATACGATACCTAGAAAAACGGTACCGAGAGAGTTTTTTAGTCTTACCGAGGTTGATGAAGAAACCGGTCCCCAAACCATGTCCATCTCTTTTGAAAACCGGGGTGTTGCAACGATCATGTTTCTGGAGAAGGTCACCGCCGGAATATCATTTAATGATTCGACAATTCCGCGGGACTATGAGGAAACCCTGACGCTTGAAATTAGTCGCGTCGAGAGTCTAACCCCGGGCACATTCGTTCCCGTCGCCAATCTCAACCTTGGTTCCCAAGTCAGTAATGCGGTCCGGGCCGGTTTTCCTGCAAATTTTAGTGGGTTGTCCCGTCTTTGGGTTAGCAAGCACCCGAGTGGAGAATTGGACCTCAATTTCCAGGGCTGGATTGTCGTTCCACCCGGAAATAACATCTTACTCAGCATTACCGATAACCGGGCACCGGGAAGAGTTGGAATTGTGGCGGTTACGGTCATCTGGTCTGAGGTGGAGATGTTTGGCCCGGTAAGAAACGACAACAATCACCCAAGATTAAAAGGGAAAGTCTACGATGGTCAGCGCGTATACATGCCAACCGTCAGACGGGAATCGTGACCAACATCTTGGAAAGGGGGAAGTAAGTTGGATGGGATCAATACTAATCTGTCGTACCGACCGGATAACCGTTATTTAAGCTGCAAGACGGATTGTAACCTCAGTTGCGGGGAAAAACTGAATGGCCGCACCCGTCCGGTCCAATTGGATACAGAAGGCGCGGTTAGCGTCGTCCGGAATGCTTCCGTTTATGCCCAAGCCGGAAGTTACTTTTCGGTCCACAATTTTTTCCAGGTGCCAACTGATGGGTTGTTTTTAGCGCTTATTTTTGAAAATCCGCCAGACAATGTCAAGCTGATGTATCTAGATAAAGTGGCCGCCGGATTGTTTGTAAGTGAAGTAACTGGGGGGCGCATCGGCAACGAAGAGACGTTAGAACTTTTGATCGCGGATCAGCCCAGGATTGAGTTGATTAGGCAGACCTTGATTCCGCAGAATAACCTGATCGGATCGCCCGATACCAGCACATTGATTGTAAGGACGGTGGGTGCCGCTGATTTAAATAGGATCCGGTTTGACGCCCTTTACCCGGACGGTAAAGTTATCCAGGAATTTGAAGGGCAGATCATCCTGCCACCTGGTAATAACCTACTTGTTTTTTTAGATCCTTTTGCGGAAAATATCAGTACGGCAGTACTTGTGGCTACGGTTAGCTGGTGGGAATTGCCAATCCAAAAAGATAAAAAGGATAAGGAAAAACTCGTTCCACAACAAGACCCTAAGGAGAAATGTGCTCAGGGAAAAAGCGATCATTAAGTTAATCACCGCGGAGCGTTTGTGCGTAAGTCCACCTTTAGGTGGACTTTTTTCTTATTTTTTCTTTTTTGCCTGCCCCGGAGGGATTTTTTTATTGTTTTTAAATTTCGTGTTCGGAAGTACGGGTTGGCCCAGACTGTCGTAGTCGACTTTGTATTTACGGGCGATAAACCGCCAATTTTTGCCGGAGATTCTTAAGACAAAGAGATCGACCGGTGAAATTTGCAGCCGGGCGCTTAGGTTGACTGCGATAAAGAGATCGTAATCACTGAGGCCTCGGGAATACCAATCATAGAGTAATTCGGGATCGACACCATAATATTCATGGAGGAAGCGGATGGCCATCATTAATTCATAGGTCGCATCATCGAGCGCATTAACCGGTGAAAATTTATGTTTGTGCTTCGACGACATGTACTTTCCGTGAAAATTTGCAGGCAGACCTAATTCTTTGGCAATTTTGCCCCACCCTTTTCCCTTTTGTTTTTTGTGGATAGCCTGGGGGGAATCCCCGGTCTCCATAGCGAGGTACAATACGGAAAAAAGCCCAGCTGGCGCACTGCTTTGTTGATAGTCTTTGAATTCTCCGACCTGTAACTGAAAGAAACCGGCCGCTGTCTGTTGCATTAAGGAAAAGCCGATTTGCCGATCCGAAACGGAAATGCTGACCGTGGTTGATGCGGCAGTGCCGGGCCGGACGATACTAAAAAGCATTAGCAGGCAAAAGGGGAAAATAAGTAAGTTCTTTTTCAAGTTATACCTTCCTTTCGGGATTATGTGTGTTAGGCTTTTAGCCCTTTTTTTTAAAAAGGTGTGGGGTAGGAGTAGTATATAGAAATGATGATCCTTATCTCACGGCTTAACTATAGTATATTAGGCTCCCGAGCCAGTTTTACCTTTGGTAACTAAGAGGAATCTATTGCCAAGTCCGAGTTGACTACCTGGTAAAATAGGGCAAACATGGGATATAGCTTCTGGAACTTTCAAGCGAAAAGATGCGTCCTAATTAGTAGGGAGGGATAGCTCGTGCAGAAAAGAAATTTGATTTTTATAACTATGATTGCTTTGGTTTTGACCTTGGCGTCGGTGGTCTATGCCGGGACCAAGCTCAAGGTGTTCGTGAATGGTCAAGAAGTCGAGATGAAAAGGACGCCCCAAATCTTTAAGGGTACGCTCTTCCTTCCGCTACCGAAACTGGCCGACATCTTTGGCGCTAACGTGAAATGGGAGAAAGAGTCGAGTCGGGTGGAGATCAATACCAAAGAGCTGGAAGCGCGAAAGTCGCAAGTAGCGCTACTGGAAGAAGCACTGATTCCGCATGATCCTTTTGGCGCGGTAAAAACCTGGGCCGAGGGGGTCAAAAATCATAACGGTGCCCTGCAGTATGCCGTCATGACGCCGGAATTGAAAAAAGAGGTTTACCCGAAACTGGTGGAGACTAACTGGTCGACGGGGGTTTCCAGTCCTTGGATTAAGGACTACCAAATTAGGGAGCAATACCGGGTTGAGCAAGAAAAGTATGGGTTTATAGTACAGTTTGCTTATACTGATTCTACGGACGCAACTTTTACCACTAAACAATATGTTACGGTGGAGAATTTTAAAGGCAACTGGCTGATTGCGTCGGCGGACCTGATAGAGGTGGGCGGCGAGATTACTGACGTTACTCTTGATCAAGAGCAACAAGTAAAAAGGATTTTTGTCGAAGCGCCGAAAGATACGGTTAGTGGTTATGATCAAGCCAATGTCATAATTGACGAGCGGACGAAGATCTATCAAGGTTATACCGGACGGGAACTGACCGCGGAAGCCTTAACAAAGGGTGTTATGGTGGAAGTCACTTTTACCGACGAACCGCGAACAATGATTTACCCGGTCTCCGCCGTAGCGAAGGTAATAAGGGTGCACGCTCCGCAGCCGGAACGAGTGTTGATCTACGAAAATCCCCGGTATGGTTTTAGTTTTACCCTGCCCGACAGTTGGCAGGGGTATAAAGTGGTGAGCGAAGCATGGGAGGGTTTAACCCTTGGTGAAGGGGAAGGAGCACGTAGTGTAGAAAACGGCCCGTTAGTTTTACTCCGCCATCCGGAATGGACCGTTGAAGAACCCCGACAGGATATACCGATCATGGTCTTCACCCTCAAGCAATGGGATTTATTGCAAGAGGAGAAGTTCAGTATCGGGGCGGCGCCGGTGGGCCCGAAGGAGCTCGCCCGTAATGAGCGGTATGTTTTCGCCCTGCCGGCCCGTTACAATTATGCTTTCCCGGTTGGCTACGAAGAGGTGGAAGTGATCTTAAGCGGTCATCCCCTCCAACCGTTAGCGCGACAATAAGAATCACTCAATCCCGGCGTAAGCCGGGTTTTTTAAGCCGGTTTCTTTTATTGATTCAGGGAGGTTATGACAACTTCCTTTTCAGGATGTAAAGCAAGGACGCTCCTTTTAAAATAAAAAACCCGGAAACGAGCCGGACCGTTTTGCGACTTCGCTGTCTGGAGAAGATCGCCAGTTTAAGACTTTCCCGGAAGGTAAGGATGAAAGTCAAGCGAATAGAATTTAGAGAGACCGAACGGAACAGGATGAGGCGTTTTTTAAAAACTTCTAAGTAAAAATAACAAATTAAATTAAGGATTAAGGAGAAACCGATGAAACCAAAGATTAAAAAGGTTTACAACGAAAATAATGATTTTCAACATGTGGAAGTGTTAAAGCGCAACCGGGAGAAGCGCACAAAGTATCAAGAATTTTTTGTCGAAGGAGTTCAGTCAATCAACTATGCGCTGGCCTATGATTGGCCAATCAAAACCTTTGTCTATTCCCGGGAAAAACCCCTCTCGGACTGGGCTAAGAATATTTTACGAAACTCAACGGCGGAATTACATCTAGAGCTTACCGCAGCACTAATGGCCAAATTGAGTGATAAAGAGGAAGAAACTTCGGAAATCATTGCCGTGGTGGGGATGACCGCTCATGATCTGGATCGGATCAAAGTAAAAGAAGATCTGTTGGTGGTGGTCTTCGACCGGCCATCGAGCCATGGTAACTTAGGGACTTTGATCCGTTCCTGTGAAGCGCTGAAAGTGGACGGTTTGAGCATTACCGGGCATGCCGTCGACCTCTATGATCCGATAACGATCAGGGCCAGTATGGGGACTTTTTTTGCCGTCCCTACTATTCGTTTGCCGTCGCATCATCAGTTAATACCTTGGTTTACTAAGCTCAGAAAGCGTTTCCCGGATTTGCAGATTGTCGGCTCCACGGCCCAGGCGGAGCTTCTACTGGAAGAGGTTGATTTCACCAAACCAACCGTTTTACTACTGGGTAATGAAACTTACGGGGTAAGTAAGAACTATAAAGAATTAGCGGACAAGTTATGCCGTATTCCTATGTATGGGCAGATCACTTCTTTTAACGTTTCCTGTGCGGCTTCGATCATGCTTTATGAGATTGACCGGCAGCGCCGGCGGTGTCTTTCCCCGCTGGGCAGCAGTATTTAGGCAATTTTCGTGAAATGACCTTTTTTTGAAAAAAATACGATCTGACTGGCCCCCACGGAATGGAATAAGAAACTTTCGTTCGCCTCTACACATAAGCTGAACCAAGGATTACAAACAAGGGGGCTTGTCAATGGTAACGCTCCAAAAGTACCTGGACCGATTACCGATCCCGCCGACCCTTAAGCCCAAGTATCGTAATCGGAATGAAACCTTTTATCAAGTCAGGATGCTACAAGCCTATCAGTCGCTCCACCGCGAACTGCCGGACACTTTAATCTGGGGCTATGAGGGAATGTATCCGGGGCCGGTGATCGATGTTCGGCGCAACGAGAAAGTCTTGATTAAATGGGAAAATCACCTACCGAGGAAGCATTTTCTACCGGTGGATCGTACCTTGCATGGGGTGGAGGTGGGCTCCGGAGGTGCGAACCGTCGTTCATCTTCATGGTGCCCGGGTCCGACCGGAGAGTGACGGTTATCCAGAAGCGTGGTTTACGAGAGGTTTTGCCCAGACCGGGCCGTTCTTTAGACGGAAGGTTTACTGGTACCCTAATCGTCAACCGGCGGCGACCCTTTGGTATCACGACCATGCCGTCGGGATTACCCGCCTTAATGTCTATGCCGGGTTGGCCGGCTTCTATCTGCTCCGGGACAGTGTGGAAAGGAGTCTGAACCTCCCGCGGGGGAAGTATGAAATTCCACTCTTAATCCAGGATCGGTCCTTTAATCCTGATGGTTCCTTATTTTATCCGCGACAACCCGACCCGCCAATCCCTGGGGTTGATCCCAGCATTACTCCCGGCGTAGCAGGTGATAAGATTCTGGTTAATGGGAAGGTCTGGCCCTATCTGGAGGTTGAACCGCGCAAGTACCGTTTCCGGATCTTAAATGGTTCCAACCAACGATTTTACCGGATGAGATTCGAGCCCGAGGTACCCTTTTACCAAATTGGGACGGATGGTGGTTTTTTATCGGCACCGGTTAAGCTCGACGAATTAATCCTGGCCCCGGCGGAACGGGCTGATGTAATTGTCGACTTCTCCGGGCAGAAAGGGAAGCGCCTGCTTCTCCGGAATGACGCTCCTGTTCCTTTTCCCAGCGGAGAGCCGGTCGATCCTGATACTACTGGTCAGATTATGCAATTCAGGGTCGTGTTACCCCTCCGGGAGAAAGACCGGACTTGTCTACCGGATTGGTTGGTACCAGTGCCGCCCATGGATCCTTGTTCGGCCAAAGTACAGCGGAATCTACGGCTGGGTGTCCAAAGGGATCAATTCGGACGATTAATATTCCTTTTTAACGGCAAAGGGTGGCATGATCCGCTCACCGAAGGACCCCGCCGGAATGAAGTTGAGATTTGGAATTTGATCAATCCCGGTTTCGTGACGCACCCCATTCATCTGCATCTGATTCAATTCCAGATCTTGAACCGGCAACCCTTTGATGTCGGCTATTTTAACCAGACCCAAGAACTGCTCTTTACCGGACCCCCGGTTCCATCCGCTCCTAACGAATGCGGATGGAAAGATACGGTTCGCAGCACTGCGGGTGAAGTGACACGGATTATTGTCAGTTTTGGGCCGTATACCGGACGATATGTTTGGCATTGTCATCTGCTGGAACATGAAGATTACGATATGATGCGGCCGTTGGAGGTGTTTTATAAAAAGGATAAACCGCAGCCGGATGAAGGGGATTGAAGATGAGTAAAGGGGCATAGTATTAACAGAGAAAATAAGTATTGACAGAGAGTATTATTTTTGGTATTCTAATGCAGAAAGAAAATACCTTTAAACTGGTCCCGTGAGGCTGGTAAGGAACAATCTTCTTAGACTATGGTGTTTAAAGTTAAGAACTGAACCTTCCACCTGACGGTGGAAGGTTTTTTTGTGGAGGTGGCTGTGGTGCGTGTCAAAGCTCAGGTGATGGACGGAGAAAATATGCGGCGTGCTTTATACCGCTTGTCCCATGAGATTACCGAGCGGAATAAAGGGGTCAAGGATGTGGTTTTAATTGGGATCCGCACCCGGGGAGTGCCACTTGCTCAGCGTTTAGCGGAGCTAATCAAAGAACACGAAGGAGCGGAAGTTCCCGTTGGGACACTGGATATTACTTTTTACCGGGACGATCTAACCTTAATTTCGCCACAGCCAGTCGTCCACCGGAGTGATGTTCCCTTTGATATCAACGAAAAAAAAGTGGTTTTAGTTGATGATGTACTTTACACTGGCCGGACGGTGAGAGCAGCTCTTGATGCCTTGATCGACTTAGGACGACCGAGTAGGATTCAACTAGCGGTTTTGATTGACCGTGGGCACCGGGAACTTCCAATCCGAGCGGACTTTATAGGAAAAAATGTTCCGACGTCCCAAAAGGAAGCAATCCGTGTGAAACTAAAAGAATGTGACGGTGAAGATCGGGTAATAATTGAAGAATTAGATGAGAGAATATAGTAAAAACCTACTTTAAATTGATCCAGTGAGGTCAATAAGGAGGGAAAGGCTGAATTTACCCCTGATTGATCTCAATCAGGGGTTTTTTCATATAGAATAAATCTCAGGAGTTAGTTGGGTAACCCGGCGGGAGCTGTTAAAAATAAGAACTAAAAATGGAGGGATCAGTTTGAAAAAATTTCTCGATGTTTCGGTCAAGCCTACTCTCAGCAAATGGATTCCTTTGAGTTTTCAACATGTTTTCGCTATGTTTGGGGCGACGGTTTTGGTTCCTTTCTTGGTTACTATTAACACCCCAGAACAAGTCGTCATGTTGACCTCAACCGCGCTCTTTACCTCAGGAATCGGCACCTTACTCTACATCCTGATTACCAAAGGAAAGGTACCGGCTTATCTTGGCTCCTCCTTCGCTTTTATTGCGCCCTTAATCTCTATTTCTACGGTCTATGGTTTTCCCTACGCCATGGGCGGTGCCTTCTTTGTGGGCCTGATTTACCTGGCTTTTGCCTTATTCATTAAGCATTTTGGCTTAAAATGGTTGGATCGGGTCTTACCACCGGTGGTGATTGGATCAATCATCGTGACGATTGGTCTAAACTTGGCGCCCACGGCGATGAACATGGCGATGTGTGGGTCGGGGGACACTTATAATCTTTACTATGTGTTGGTGGCGGCGGTTACCTTGGGCATCGCCATCATTGCTTCCGTGGTTTTCAAAGGTTTTTTCACCGTAATTCCGGTACTCATTGGGATCATTGGTGGATATTTGTTTGCCCTAATTACCGGCTGGCTCTTTCCGCAACACGCCTTAATCGACTTTTCGGCGGTAGCCGCTGAACGATGGTTTGGCTTACCCAAACTTGTCATGCCGAAGTTTGGATTTGTACCAATAGCTACCTTTGCTCTGGTTTCTCTTGCTACCATTGCTGAGCATTTAGGCGATACTTTGGTCACCAGCAAAGTAGTTGGTAAAGACTTTTATAAAGATCCCGGTCTTCATCGGACCTTGGCCGGCGATGGCCTCGCGACTTCTTTGGCAGCCCTCTTTGGCGGTCCGCCCAATACCACCTACGGTGAGAATGTCGGCGTGATGGCGATTACTAGAGTCTATAGTGTCTGGGTGATCGGCGGCGCCGCAGTTATTGCGATTATCCTCTCCTTTTTTACGAAGTTCGGCGCTCTGATTCAGACTATTCCCGTGCCAGTCATGGGAGGGATTAGTATGATGCTGTTTGGAATCATTGCCAGCAGCGGGATTCGGACGCTAGTCGAGAGCGGGATCGATTATAATGATAAAAGAAACCTAATCATCTCTTCGGTTATCCTGGTCATCGGGATCGGTGGTGGGAGAATCTTCTTCCCCCTTACTGAACAGTTAAGTTTCAATCTGGAAGGGATCGCTTTAGCGGCTTTGATTGGGATCATTCTTAACCTTGTCTTACCATTCTCCATCGACCAAGCGCAGGATTCCTCCTCGATTGAGGCAGAACAAGAGATTAAAGCGGGAACCCAGGAAGCTGCTGCTAAAAATTAAATTTAAGGCTAATGGCGAAAGGCGGTTAATTTCAACCGCCTTTCGCCATAAATAGGCCTGGGACAAGAGGTAACGCCTCTGTTCGAATTGTTTTACGCTCGGAAACGAAACTTCTATTTTGTTTGCAAAGAGTTTACTTCCATTAGCGAGAATCTATGATACAATTGTGTTATAAAATTGAATATGGACAAGCCAATATTATTTGGGTAATATGGGCCCGAAGTTTCTACCGAGCAACCGTAAATTGTTCGACTATTGGAGTATAATTAACCGCATTTATTTCATAATAAATGTAGGTTGATTCTCTATTGATTTACGGCAATTGGTAAGAACCAATTGCTTTTTTAGTTGTAGAAGTAGTTAGCTAGAGCGGGGACGCTCTTTAGATAAAAAAATGGAGGGATTATATTTATGGAGAAGTTCTTCAAGCTTAAGGAGAACGGCACCAAGGTTTCCACCGAGGTTATTGCCGGTTTGACTACCTTCTTTGCCATGTCCTATATCATCTTTGTGAATCCGGCAATGCTGTCGCAGACCGGAATACCGTGGGGCGGGGTTTTCCTGGCAACCATTTTTGCTTCGGTCGTTGGAACCTTAGTGATGGGTCTCTTTGCCAACGTACCCTATGCCCAAGCACCCGGGATGGGCTTAAATGCCTTCTTTACCTATACGGTAGTATTTGCCTTGGGTTTCAGCTGGCAACAGGCGTTGGCGATGGTTTTCGTCTGTGGAATCGTTAATATTCTTATTACCGTAACAAAATTCCGGAAAGCGATTATCCAGTCCATTCCGGTTGGGCTGCAAAATGCGATCGGCGGCGGAATTGGTATCTTCATTGCCTATATTGGCGTCAAAAATGCCGGTTTGATTAATTTCACCTCCGATCCCGGGCATAACATTGTTTTAGAGAGCGGTACTGTTATTGCCGATGCGAGTGCGGTTCCCGCTTTGGTCGCTCTGAATAACCCGACAGTTTTATTGGCAATTATCGGTTTGATCTTAACGATTATCTTATTGGTGCTCAAGGTCAGGGGGGCAATCCTCCTCGGAATTATCGGGACCACGCTCATTGGTATTCCCATGGGTGTCGTTGACCTTTCCAGTCTGGGAACCACGACCGGCGTGGGCGACGCCTTTAAAGAATTGGGGATAACCTTTGGTGCCGCCTTTGGTCCGGAGGGTATGGGCTCGCTCTTTGCCGACCCGGCCAAAATACCCTTAGTTTTGATGACGATCTTTGCCTTTAGTTTATCCGATACTTTTGATACGATTGGGACCTTTATCGGTACGGGACGAAAGAGCGGAATCTTTAGTGATGAAGATGAAAAACTTATGTTTAGCAGCTCTGGCTTTAAATCCAAGATGGACAAAGCCCTTTTTGCCGATGCGATCGCGACTTCGGTGGGCGCTGTTTTCGGTACCTCCAACACAACCACTTATGTTGAGAGTGCAGCCGGAATCGGTGCCGGTGGCCGGACTGGTTTAACCAGCGTCGTTACTGCCCTGCTCTTCGTAGCTAGTATTTTCCTCGCTCCGGTGGCCGGTTTAGTTCCGGCGGAGGCTACAGCGCCGGCGTTGATTGTGGTCGGGATCATGATGATGTCAGCCTTCAAAGAGATCAAATGGGATGATCTGGACGAAGCGATCCCTGCTTTCTTTGCTGGTGTCTTTATGGCCTTGTGTTATAGCATCTCTTATGGGATTGCGACCGGTTTTATCTTTTACTGCCTCGTCAAAATCTGTAAGAAGCAGTTCAAAGAGGTACATCCAATTTTAATCGTCTCCACGTTGCTCTTTATTCTGAACTTTATCATTTTGGCGAGAATCTAACCAAGCGAACGCCCAGAGGTCTTTTCAGGTATATGTCGAGAAGAGATCGCGCCTTCGCATCATTAGAACTCAAGATAAATGCCCTTAAGTAAAACGAGAGCACCCCTGAAATTCGCTGGATTTCAGGGGTGCTTTTTCTACAGCCATACTTGCCGATTATTGTCTCGCATTTTATACCGTACAAGGGGTAGGAAAAGAGCGGAGTGTCCAGTATTAATCTGTTTATTTTGGGAAAACTATTGGTTGATTTAAGGAGGTGACTTGTGGTGGAGAACCGGAATTGGCTCAGTCCCTTCACCAACGATTTTTGGGGGGATCGTTTCTTTAATCAACTGGTTCCGAGGCACTTTACTGACTTTTTCCGCACAGGAAATTTTGGCCCGTCGATAGATCTTAGAGAGACGGAGAATGAAGTTATCCTACAGGCCGATCTTCCAGGGGTAAACCGGGAAGACCTAGATGTGACGGTTGATGAAAGAGCGGTAATCCTTAAAGGGGAGAGTAAACGGGATGAAATCCGAGAGGAGAAAGGGTACCACCTGACGGAAAGGCGTTATGGTAGTTTTCAGCGCACTGTTCCTCTCCCCGTGGAGGTTAAATCCGAACAAGCTACCGCCCGGTATCGAAATGGGGTATTGGAAGTAAGAATCCCAAAAGCCGAGACAGCAAAGAAACGGGGGTTTAAACCCAAGATC
>JAAYGU010000079.1 GCA_012727535.1 Bacillota bacterium
CATCGGGACGGTCGATCTTATTGATTACCACAATTATTTTAAGCCCGGCTTCTAAGGCTTTTCTGAGGACAAATTTAGTTTGGGCCATTGGTCCTTCAAATGCATCGACGAGGAGGAGCGCACCATCGACCATTTTCAAGACCCGTTCAACTTCGCCGCCGAAGTCAGCATGTCCGGGGGTATCCACGATGTTAATTTTCAGCTCCTCATAGTAGACGGAAGTGTTTTTCGCAAGAATGGTAATGCCCCGTTCCCGCTCGAGGTCGTTACTATCGAGCACCCGGTCGACGACCTGTTCATTTTCTCGGAAGACGCCAGACTGCCGAAGAAGGCTGTCGACCAGAGTAGTTTTCCCGTGATCGACATGGGCGATAATGGCGACATTCCGTAGATGGTTATTTAAATTTTGCATAACTGTTTACACCTCTGTATTGCCTATTATTTATCAGAATTGGCTAATTAAAGATTTTACCCTAACCTTAACTTTAACATTAAAGCACTATTTGACGATGAATACAAGTCAATAAAGGTTAAACCCGTTTCTGTGTTTACTGCGAGAACTTACAGAAAGAAAGGAATTACAGCCGTTTTGGAAAAGAGATACTCCTTACCTTACAAAAGTGAAGATCATTCTTCTTGACAAATTCCGAGAGAATGGTAAAATTATGTTAATATTGGAAACAAACCATTGGTTAGTAGTTTCATTTCAATTGATCGTTTGTTTGGTAAATCTCTTATGTAAAAGGGATGTTTAATTGTGTTAAACCAAAACTTTTGTCTCGACAAGGCAACCGGTTTTTTGAATCTTTT
The DNA here is from genome assembly GCA_012727535.1 of Bacillota bacterium. GTDB lineage: Bacteria > Bacillota > UBA4882 > UBA10575 > UBA10575 > JAAYGU01. The sequence goes on from JAAYGU010000079.1 coordinate 811, forward strand.
TGGATTGATTAAAGCCGTGAAAGCTAAGAAGCTTGGCGAACAGGGGTGCATTGTCTTTTTTTATGTGGAAAATCTTGAGTCTTTAACTTATGAACGTTCTCTCGAGTGCGCGAAGATTTTCCGAAGCACCTTCGACACCTTAGTCCAAACCCTACGAACGGGGGATCTGGAGTGGAGATTAATTCCGGCCCGCATCATCGATCATGACTTTGTTTTAATCTATCCGGGAGGAACCGGAGCAGAAACAGAGGATTTAGCCGGTCACTTAAAAACGCAGTTTTACGCCAATTTGGAAAAAGCCGGTTTTGGCGGACAAATCTATAATTACTATATTCTGCCCTACAGAGAAGAGGGGAAAGATCCGGCGGCATTTTTGCGTTTGCTTTTTTTGAGCCAAATCAACTCCGCTCAAGGCGAAGAAGAAGGGGAGTTTTTGCGTTCGGTCAAAAGTTTGATTGTTAACCTGTCGGAGCATATTTGTCAAAGTTACGGTCTCCTCAGTCAAGCGCACAATCTAGCGCTCAGTGACGATATTTCGGGTTTGCCCAATCACCGCGCGGCTGAATCAATTCTGGAAGAAAAACTGAATAAATCTTTAGAAGCGCAAGAACCTTTCAGTATTCTCTTTATTGATGGGGATAACCTAAAGCAGTATAATGACCTCAGTTACCAACGGGGTAATCTTATGATTAGACATTTGGCGGAGTTATTAGCCGGTCAATTGCGCAGGGATGACTTTTTGGCGCGCTGGTTTTCCGGGGATGAGTTTTTAGCCGTGTTGCCCGGGGCTGACCGCGAAGAGGCTTTTCGGATTGGAGAACGCCTCCGTTCGGTGGTAGAAACCGCCACGAAGCACTGGCCTTAACCAGTAACGATATCAATAGGGATGGCCAGTTATCCGGAAGACGGTAGCTCGATGGAAGAATTGTTGCGGAAAGCGGAGGAGGCCAACTTCCTGGCGAAAAGCAGGGGAAAAAATCAAGTCTGTGAGGCTAAAGGAGCGTTTCGCAAGTTAAATTCCGCTCTTCCGCGTCGGCAGATGAATTATAATTGACAAATCCAAAAGAGCATGATAGTATAACATAAAATTAGCATCAAAACTCGATGAACGGGAGAAGTAGGAATTAGGTTTTGGTCCTAGAGAGCCAGTGGTTGGTGTAAACTGGCCCGACCGGTTCTGAAGTTACCCCCGGGAGAGGAAGCTCGAACCGCATATGGCGTAAGTAGAGTTCTCCGGTTTAGCCGTTATCAATATTGAGTGGTCATTGCTATGAATGGGCAATGACAAACAGGGTGGTACCGCGAGTAACCTCTCGTCCCTTTTTTGGGATGAGAGGTTTTTTGCTTAGGCAATTCTGAAACCATCAAGACGGAGGGGTGCAAAGACGATGAATGCCTTTGATCTTTTAAAGGAAAGGGGTTTCTTCAAACAGGTTACTTTCGAGGCGGAACTCCGGAAGACGTTAGCCGAGGAAAAGGTGACCGCTTACGTTGGATTTGATCCAACCGCCGATAGTTTACATGTGGGACATTTAATGGGGATTATGGCTTTAGCCCATCTCCAACGGGCTGGCCATCGCCCGATTGCTCTAGTAGGAGGCGGCACCGTGATGATCGGCGATCCGAGCGGCCGGACCGAGTTGCGGACGATGCTCTCCAAAGAGGTGATTGCCCAAAATGCTGAGGCAATTAAAGCACAGCTCGCTCACTATATGGACTTTTCTAATGATCAGGCTTTACTGGTCAATAATGCCGATTGGATCTTATCCCTCAACTATATCGACTTTCTCCGGGAAATTGGCTCCCAGTTTTCTGTTAATCGGATGCTGACGGCCGAGTGTTTCCGTTCGCGGATGGAACGCGGACTTTCCTTTATTGAGTTTAACTATATGCTGCTGCAGGCTTATGATTTTTTAGTCCTTAACCGGGAGTATGGTTGTAAATTACAAATGGGCGGCGATGATCAGTGGTCGAATATTTTAGCCGGCGCCGATCTAATCCGTCGGTTGGAAGAGACTACAGCTTTCGGCTTGACCTGGCCGCTCCTGACCACTGCCAGCGGGAAGAAGATGGGGAAGACCGAAGCTGGTTCGGTCTGGCTTGATCCGAATAAGACCTCACCTTTTGATTTTTACCAGTACTGGCGGAATACCCATGATGATGATGTTGAACGGTTCCTGGGTTTCTTCACTTTTTTACCGATGGATGAGGTTAGAAGATTGGGTGCCCTGCGTGGTCAGGAAAGTAATGAGGCGAAGAAAGTTCTGGCTTACGAAGTGACGAAGCTAGCGCATGGGGAAGAAGAAGCCAAAAAAGCCCAGAAAACCGCCGAAGCGCTCTTCGGGGCGGGCAAAGTGAGCGCAAGTGCTTTGCCGGTAACGCAGCTCACCGTGGCCGACTATCCCGAAGGGGTTCCTCTTCTTGATTTAGTGGTTCTCACCGGCCTGGTTCCCTCCAAAAAAGAAGGCCGCCGGCTGATTGACCAACGGGGGTTATATTTGGATGAAGAAGCAGTGACCGAGGTGCAGCAGGTGATCAAGCCCGGTGATTACCCGGACGGCTTGATTCTGCAAAAAGGGAAAAAAGTCTTCCATAAAGTGGAGTTTAAGTAGGGAACCGTCAGGGTTCCCTAAATTTTTCATCGGAAAAAGGATGTTCTCCACTTGTGTGGAATTAATTTTAGGAAGGAGGGATGTGTAGATGAGATCTACCAGGTGTTTATCATTTTTTTGCCTTGCCTTAATACTGCTTATTCTTACTGCTTTTCCTGCTGGCGCCACTAGTGACCTGCTTAATCATTTACCATTGGGCGCTAATATCATCCAGTGTTTTGCGCTTCCCAACTTTGATAAGGATCCAGACGTTGAGTACTTAGTCCTTTATTCCCTCCAAGAAAATTATGCTTTGATGATGCTTGATCTGATCGATGGTCGTTATACCCAAATCTTTAATTACGATTTGGGGAGAGGGGACCGGAAAACAAAAGGTAAAGTTAAGTTTGGAGATACTGGATATACATATAATATTTTGCAGATTGGCGATCTGGACTTGGACGGGGTCTTGGAGTTTTGGACCCTTTTTCGGCCGGAAGGAGTCTCCCATGGTGAATTAACAATGTATAAATACCGAAACAACAATTATCTCCAAATGTTTACCGCGCGTGGACAGTATGATTTGCAATTTATGGATTATGAAGGAGATCTAGTGATTCATGAGGTCAATTACCTTGATGGTAAACCCGCCAGTCAGGTGCTGGCGATCACCAGTAAAAAGTGGGATCTAAGGGATAACCGGCTAAAAGAGGAGAAGCAAATCTACCAGATTGCCCGGCGTGAATATGCAAATTTTGCCCGCTTGCGGCGGCGTCCACAGCTCTTCGGCATGGGGGAAATGGAGAGTAAGACGGTTTTATGTTGGGGTACTTCTTTAAATAAGATAGCCGAGATTCCTTCGGGAAAACGGGCGATTCTGCCTTTACTCCCTAGTAATGCCTCGCTGTTGGATTGGGCTTCCGATCCGGCCTTGGATGATGATATCGAGGAAGAATACGTCTTTACTTACCTGCTTCCGACCGAGGATAGCCCGAGTAAGGTCCTACTCTTAGCTGCGATCGCCGATTGGGATTTTGAACGTTGTGCGTATCAATTGACGCTTTTACCCTTTAAGGCCTATGGCCAGGCTCGTGATCCAGAAGGATACTTATATAAATCCTTCTATATCTTGCAGGGGAATGGCCTTAATCACCTGGCCTTTTTAGGAAACGGACAAGAGCTTCCTTCTTTGAAACTTTCGCTCTTCAACAATAATGGTCTTTATTTAGAAGAGGTAGCGGTCTTTAATGCGAACTGGCATCTACAGTTGCTTGAACGGTATGAGAACCGTGTTTTAAGTTACCGGGTAATCACAGCTGATCAGGAAAAGAGTACCGGCCGGATCAAGATGAAAGAATGGGATTCCTATCCCCAGGGTGTTTACCAAGAATTCGGCCCCTTTACCTGTTCAACAGAAAAATCCCTAAGCATTAGGGATTATAAGAAACAGTATTATCACATCGAAGAGCCGATTTGGAGTCAGTCCGGTTATGAGTATTTACTGTTACAAACCTTTCACCAGAAAATCAACCCCTTTGCCAGCCAACTTCCGGGGACCGATTTCCAGGGGAGAATTGAGGACTTTATCTTTAAGTATTTGACTCCCTACCGGATTCACAATTGGTATGTGGGGGATCTGGACCGGAATGGTGAGGAAGAGGCTTTATTGCTGATTAGAACGGATGATGATCTCTGGGGTTGGCCGCAGTACCGGGTTGGTTTGTTGACGAAAGAAGCACGGTTTAACTTTGAAGAGATTGGCCCTATTCTACCGTCAATGGGGAGCGGTCAACCATTAAGCGGGGTTTATTTAGCGGACATCAATGGCAACGGGGGTTCAGAGATCATCTTTTTGCTACGGGAATATGATGTGCGGGCCAAAGGGGAAAGAACACGGGTTGAGCTATATGGTAAGCAAGGAACGGCTTGGAAGAAACTGCATGAGATCGACTTCATTTATGATGATCTAAGATTATTTAAGCTGGGCGACGAGATTTGGTTAGTAGGTTTCGCGTGGGAAGGGCAGAATAGAAGAGAAGGATCGGTTTATGAGTTCTTATGGAAGAACGGGCGTTTTAATTATCAACAGAAAAGGGTTGTACCGAACTTTAACGTTTATTTGGAGACACTTGCCGGACGGAAAGAGGATATTTTAAGTGACGATTACCTGATCTTTCCTCCCCCGGTGAGGGAGTAGTCGTAAGAATACTCACCAAGAAATTCGAGTTACCGGAGAATACCATTCTGCCCTGGCTAGGGAGAGGTTTGCAAAGGTAATTATTCATACGAGCGGTGAGGATCGGAACTCATTTCTAACTAAGATTAGAGGAGCGGGGGTCTTACTTTGCCCTATCGTCTGGTTGGTTTAGGTTTATGGCTCCTTTATTTACTGGTTGTTCCGAGGAGAGAATGGCGAGACCTCTATCCAGGACTTATTTTTACAGCGCTTTTAGGAACGGTTGCCGATATCTACGGCGTAATGTATAAGCAATGGGAATATATTGGCCCAACAACCGGTGGGATCAGCCTGTGGTCGGATTTGGGGATCGCTCCTCCCCAAGGGGGACTGGCAATTTATCTCCAGCGCCGTTTTCCCCGCTGGTCTGTTGTTAATTGGTTGTTTTGGATTGGTGCCAATGCTTTTGGAGAATGGCTCTTTGTCCGCTGGGGATTAATCCGCTATCATGAATGGAGTACTCTCAAAGCGACCCTCTTTTACTTTCCTTTCTTTGCTTTGATTTACTTACAAGACCGGTGGTGGCGAAGCCACCATTCGGCCCCGGCTAAATGAATGCTAGTAAAGGCTAGATATTTAGCGAGTAATGAGTAGTATATTAGGCGGTGGCTTTCGGCGGGTGATGGGGAGCTCTATTTTAAGAGGTAAAGGCTGCCCGAAACAGGTAAGGATGGTGTAACTGATGAGCAAAGCGGAGAATCCCGGAACAACCGGGAATCTTTTTTTAGTGGCTACCCCTCTAGGCAATCTGGGCGATCTAACCACGAGAGCAGTCCAGGTTCTAGAGGAAGTTGATTTAATCGCAGCGGAAGATACCCGCCATACGAGAAAACTCCTTTCCCATCTCTCCCTTCGTAAGCAGCTGCTCAGTTATTACCGGGAGAAGGAGAAGGAACAGGCGGAGAAGATAATCGGGTACTTAAAAGAAGGGAAAAATATTGCCTTAGTGAGTGATGCCGGCACACCCGGTCTTTCCGATCCGGGCGCTGTTCTCGTGCAAAAGGCGGTGGAAGAAGGCATCCGCGTTATTCCGCTCCCGGGGCCGGCTGCTTGTATCGTGGCGTTAGTGGCTTCCGGGTTACCTACTGACCGATTTGTCTTTGAAGGTTTTCTGCCCCGGAAAGGCAAGGAGAGAAAAGCACGATTAGCCTCTTTGGCACAGGAGGAACGGACGATTGTCTTATATGAGGCTCCGCACCGGATTAGCCAAACTTTAAGTGAGCTCTGTTCTTATCTGGGGGCGGACCGTCGGGTGGTGGTCGCCCGGGAATTAACAAAGATTTACGAAGAGTTTTGGCGGGGAACCCTGGCCGAGGCGGTACGGACCTGGCAGACGAGGGAAAAGAGAGGCGAATTTACCCTGGTGATTGAGGGTAAGCGGCATGCGGTGGCGGAACAAGTAATTGATTATTCTCTCTTTTACCGGGAGGTTGTCGAGAGAAAAGCACAGGGAGAAAAACCATCAGCGGTGATCCGTGAGATTGCCGAACGGGAAGGCGTAGCCCGGAGTGAGCTTTACCAGTTTTACTTAGACAAAACAAAAAAGGAGGAGGACCTCCTTCCGTACGAATGACCACTTTCACTGTGGGCATAAGAAATATATAAAAGAACGGGTTAAGAAACATTTTTCATGGCTTCAAGACAATCTGTACAAATATTTTTATCTTTAAAAATCTGTACATTCTCAGCATTTCCGCAGAAAATACAGGCCGGTTCGTATTTTTTCAAGATGATCTTTTCCCCGTCAACATAGATTTCCAGAGCATCCCTCTCTTCGATTTGCAGGGTACGCCGTAGTTCGATGGGAATAACAACCCGTCCTAACTCATCAACCTTACGAACGATTCCTGTAGATTTCATCATAGCAAAAATCCCTCCTTTTCGTTAAGATTCGACATCTAACTACAAGCTAATTGTACCTTATTTTCCAGACTAAGTCAATAGAGGTAATTATTTATTTGGAAAAAAATATAATTTCCCTGAACAACTTGACAAATTTGTTTTTATGGGGTTTTAATATAGTTATATTAGGGGTGATTACCTTAAACCGTAGTTAATAGGCAATGAATGACAGGCGATGAAGGGTAAGAGTAGTGGTTCCGAACGTTCAGCGAGCCGGGGATGGTGGAAGCCGGCCGGTAGGGATCGACGAAGATGGACCCGGAGCTGATAGCTGAAGGAGAGCATAGGGTCTTCGGTAAGCGATCCGGGAACGCCCGTTAGCGCGTAAGGCCAGGTTTAATACTGTCCGTCGAGTCTCTGCTTGCAGGGAGAATTGGGGTGGTACCGCGGGAAATCCTCGCCCCCAAAGAGTAATTCTTTGGGTGGAGAGGTTTTTTATTATGATTAATGTTTAAAATCAGGGAGGTAACGAAGATGAGTAAATTTTACATTACAACGCCAATCTACTATCCCAGCGACAATCTACATATTGGCCATGCTTATACGACGGTGGTAGCGGATGCGCTAGCCCGTTATCATCGGCAGCAGGGGAAGGATGTTCATTTTCTGACCGGTACGGATGAGCATGGACAGAAGATTCAGCGCCGGGCGGAGGAGGCTGGTGTTTCTCCGCAAGAGTTTGTCGACAAAATTGTGGAGAATATCAAGGAGCTTTGGCGGCTGCTGAAGATTAGTAATGATGATTTTATCCGGACGACCGAGCCTCGGCATATGCGCCGGGTGCAACAGATTTTCCAGCGCCTTTACGAGCAAGGGGATATTTATAAGAGTGAATATGAGGGACTCTATTGTACCCCTTGTGAGGCTTTTTGGCTCGAGCGTCAGTTGGTCGAGGGGAAATGCCCAGACTGCGGACGGGAAGTGGAGAAAGTACGGGAAGAGAGCTATTTCTTCCGCTTGTCGAAGTATGCCGATCGCTTGATGGCTCATATTGAAGCCCACCCGGAATTTATCCAACCGGTCTCCCGGAAGCATGAGATGATTAATAATTTCCTCCGTCCCGGTTTGGACGATCTCTGTATTTCCCGGACTACTTTTTCCTGGGGAATTCCGGTACCTTTCGATACCAAACATGTTATTTATGTCTGGCTCGATGCTTTAACCAACTATATTACGGCCTTAGGTTATCCGGAGGAGGCAGACGATAATAGTTTGTTTAAGCGTTTTTGGCCAGCCGATTTACATCTGGTCGGTAAGGAGATTGTCCGTTTCCACACGATTATTTGGCCGATTGTTTTAATGGCTCTGGATCTGCCATTGCCGAAGCAGGTTTTCGGCCATGGTTGGTTGGTGTTGGAAGGCGGAAAGATGTCCAAATCCAAGGGGAACGTGGTTGATCCTGTCATCCTGGTGGAAAAATACGGGTTAGATGCGATCCGCTATTATCTTTTACGTGAGGTTCCCTTTGGTGCCGACGGCGTTTATTCGGAAGAAGCTTTGGTCCTGAGGGTCAACACCGACTTGGCTAATGATTTAGGAAATTTGCTACACCGCACTCTATCGATGGTGGAGAAATTTGCCGGTGGGGTGGTCCCGACACCCGGAGAGTACGAACCACTGGATCAGGACTTGATCAGCGAAGCCAACCGGGCGGTGCAGGCTGTCCAGGAGCATATGGAGAAGTTAGAAGTCTCCGATGCTTTGGCAGCAATCTTTCAACTGATTGGACGGGCGAACAAGTATATTGATGAAGCCGCGCCGTGGAGCCTCAATAAACAGGGGAACCGGGAAAGGTTAGGCACGGTTTTATACGCCATGGTGGAAGCGCTCAGGGTGGCAGCGGTTTTGCTGGTGCCGTTCTTAGTGGAAACCCCGGCCAAGATCTTTAACCAGTTGGGCTTGGGCAGTGATCCGGGGGCAAGCAGACTGGAGGAAGGAGGCCGGTGGGGCCAGTTCCCGGCTGGAACGAAGGTACAGAAAGGGAAACCGCTCTTTCCCCGCATTGAGTGGAAAGAGTCCGCTGATGAGTCGGAACAGCCAAAGGAAGAGCCGAAAGCGCAGGCGGAGAAGGAAACCGAAGCCAAACAAGAGGTCCCGCAGATTACGTTCGATCAATTTATGCAGATTGATTTACGGGTGGCGAAGGTGCTGGTGGCCGAGAAGATTGAGGGGGCCGATAAACTTCTGCGGCTAGAAGTGAAGATCGGTAGCGAAGAACGGCAGATTGTGGCTGGGATTGCCCAATACTACCAACCGGAAGAGCTGATCGGGAAAGAAATCGTGGGCGTTGCCAATCTTAAACCGGCCAAACTTAGAGGGCATCTCTCCCAGGGTATGCTGCTGGCCGCTTCGGCCGGTGACCAATTAGCCCTTGTGGTTCCGGAGAAACCGATCGGGGACGGAGCGGAGGTTAGATGAGACTCTTTGATACGCACTGCCATTTAAATGATAACGCATACCTTCCGGATTTACCGGAGGTTGTAAAACGGGCAGAGGCGGCCGGTGTCGAGCGGATGCTTGTGGTCGGTTACGACCTTGCTTCCTCGCGGATGGCGGTTGAGTTGGCTGATGAATATCCACAGCTCTATGCAGCTGTGGGTATTCATCCCCACAACGCTGTTGCCTTCACTGCTGAGGATCTGACAGCGCTGGAACAAATGCTGACCCATAAAAAGGTGGTCGCTTTGGGGGAGATTGGCCTTGATTACCACTATGATCATTCTCCCCGGAAAACGCAACAAGCGGTTTTCCGCCAACTGTTGGCGCTAGCGGACAAGCTGGGCAAACCAGTGGTTATTCACGCCCGGGAAGCCCATGCTGATCTTTTAGCGATCCTCAAAGCCGGTGCCGCGACCTACCAGGGAGTGATGCATTGCTATTCCGGGAGCAGAGAGCTGACCAGAGAATATGCCAAGCTTAACTTTTATTTCTCAGTAGCCGGGCCGGTTACTTTTGCCAATGCCCGTCGATTGCCGGAGGTCATCAAGGAGATCCCAGCCGAACGGTTGTTAATCGAGACGGATGCGCCCTACCTTACCCCTCATCCCTACCGAGGGCGGCGCAATGAACCGGCTTATGTGGCTCTAGTTGCTAAGCGGCTGGCCGAGATTCTAGGGAGTACACCCGAGGAGGTTGCCGAACAGACGTGGCAGAATGCTCATGCTTGCTTTGGGCTGGAAACGCTGGTGTAGCAGGTAGTAAGTAGCTTGATCTATTTGTCGGGTTTGGGGAAAGGGTAAGCGAAAGCACGTTACAACGAGAACTATGAAGTTCCGCCGGAGCGAATGATATTCCCTTGTTCCAATGAATTTCTTGGAGTATTCGAGGGCTATCTTTTATTGCGTGCGACGAGTGACGAACAGCGAGAAAAGGAGAGGAAACCGTGGGTCGGACTTACGCTTATGTGATTGGGGATAAGATCTATTTGAATATTACCAACCGTTGTCCCAACCGTTGTGTTTTTTGCATTAGAGAGAATGAACAAGGGGTGGGTTACGATCTTTGGTTAGACGCAGAACCAACTGCGGAACAGGCTTTAGCGGCCGCCGGCGATGTTTCGGCTTTTCGTGAGGTTGTTTTCTGCGGGTATGGCGAACCACTGTTGCGCTGGGAAGTGATTAAGGAGGTCGCGCGTGAACTGAAAGTGCGTTATGATGCTAACATTAGAATTAACACCAATGGGTTAGCCGAAGCGGTTTTGCAGCGCAAGATCCTGCCGGAACTGGAAGGGCTGGTTGACACGATCTCGATCAGTTTGAATGCAGCCGATGCCGAGCAATACGACCGGCTTTGCCACTCGGAGCTCGGACCGGAAGCGTTTAATCATATGTTGCAGTTTGCCCGGGATAGTAAGTTATATATTCCCCGGGTAGTTCTTTCGGTGGTGCAAATACCGGGTTTTGATCCGGAACCAGCCCGCAAAATTGCGGAGGAGCTCGGGGTGGAGTTTCGGATCCGCCCTCACCAAACCGGTTAACATGGGGCCAATTAATGCCAAAAGGAGAGATTATCAACGTTGCTGAATACTTTATCAGGGGGAATCGGATCAATACTAATTTGACCACTTTAGAGGACCCGACAAAGTTTCTGTTCTTAACCTTATAGGAGGAGGAAAAATGAAAATACATAACAGCATTCTTCAGTTTAAGCTCCCTTCTCGTTTTCATTCTTATTTTCTTCTCATGATTCCCGGTGTATTTCTTCTTTTTTTCTTCCTTTATACACTGACCGTTAACCGGGTTGAACTTTTAGTGGACGGGGGTAAGATTAGCCTAACCACCACCGCTAGTACCGTCGAGCAGGTACTGAAGGTGGCTGGTCTTACTCTGCAGCCGGGGGATGAAGTTACTCCCGGACTGAAAGAGAAGATCAGGGGAGAAGAGACCATTGAAGTATTGAGAGGGGTTAATCTCTCCATTGTCGTGGATGGCGAGGAGATTACGACCAGAATGCCGCCGGTTAAAGTGGAAGAAGCTCTGGCGCGAACAGGAGTTGAACTGGGAGAGAATGACCGGGTCTCACTTCCCTTGGGCGAGACGGTTTGGGAAGGGTTGCGTTTGAAGATTACCCGGGTGACCAGTGAGGAGCTGACTGTTCAGTATAAAATTGCCCCCAAGGTCTCCTACATCAATGATCCGAATTTGGATAAGGGAAAGCAAAGGACGGTACAAAAGGGCGAACCTGGTGTGTTGGAACGAAAGTACACTGTTGTCTATGAGGATGGCGAGGAAATTAAGAGAACCAAAACCGGAGAGAAAGTAATCAAACCTGCGGTCAAGCAGGTCATTGCGCGAGGAACCAGACCGGTGGTGAAGACGCTGACGGTCGCCCGGGGAATAACGATTAGGTATACTGAAATGAAGATCATGGAAGCAACGGCTTATGACCCCGGCCCCGAATCTTGTGGGATTTACGCCGACGGTTATACTTATACAGGGAAGAAAGCCACTTATGGGATTGCGGCGGTTGATCCAAAAGTCATTCCGTTAGGGACAAAACTTTATGTCGAAGGGTATGGTTTTGCGGATGCTGAAGATATTGGTTCCGCGATCAAGAACAACCGGATCGATTTGTGCTTTGATACGCAGCGAGAAGCAATTCTTTTTGGCCGGAAAAAGGTCAAGGTCTATATTCTTGCTCCATAGAAGCCGTGTTTCTCCAGAAATATAAGCTACTTTTTTCCAGTAAAAATAGAGGAAAACATCACCTTTCGTCGAAAGAAATGATTGCTGAGGAAAGTGAGGGAGCGAAAGGAGCGGATTTTTTTTATGAATGTAGAGCGAGTGTTGGTGGCTGAAAGCGATCCGCGCCTGGCTGAGATCATAGTTATCCGTCTTTCGAACGCCGGTTATCAGATCACGACGTGCGCTCAAGGTGATGAAGTCCTAAGCAGAACGCTGGAGTTCATGCCTGGAGTGGTGATTATCGATCAGTACCTCCCGATTAAAGATGGCTTTGAAGTCTGTTATGAATTAAAGCTACATGCACAGACCCGCAATATTGGGATTATTATTATGACTGAAGAAGAGATTAATCTGGAAGATATGGCTAATCTGGGGGTGAAAGTTGATCGCCAATTGGTTAAACCCTTCAAACCTAAGGATGTTTTAACCTTTGTTAATCAGCTAGCGGCGGAACGGAGAGCGATAACTAAAAATTCTCTTACCGGGTTTCAAGGTTGGAATGCCATTGAACAGGAGATTATGCGGCAGATTACGGGAGAAAGAGATTGTGACTTCTTGTTGCTTGATATCAATAACTTTCGCATCTATAACCAATGTTATGGCTTTAGCGCCGGGGATGAAGCCCTTAAGCTGCTGAGCCGTTTATTGGTCGAAGTCACCGATGAACTGGAAGCTCCGGATGTTTTTATCGCTCATATCCATGGCGATGATTTCGCTGTGTTGCTACCGCCGGAAACCGGGATTCAAGTTGCCCAGAAACTGATTGAGCGGTTTGACCAAGAGATTATCCATCTTTATCTGGATGATGACCGTGAACGGGGCGGTTTAATGCTGCAAAAACCCGACGGAAAGATTGAACAATGGCCTTTGATGGCTTTGACCGTGGCTGTGGTGAGGCAAACCGAAAACCGGTATACCCACCCCTTGGAGATGAAGATGGTCGGTGAAGAATTATTGCGGCGGCTAAAACTAAAAGTAGGTAGCAATTTTTTGACAGACCGGCCCCGGAACGGAGCACTTCAATAAATAGTTAAATAGTTCATCCATCCTTCACCAAGCACCTTGCGGGTTGGGTAGATTATTTAGGGAAATGTTCCTCGGTTTGTAGTCCGCTGGCGGAAGTAGTGTAGAGGTAGGTGGTAGAGAGATTACTGAACAAAAAAGGTTGACGTTAACCTCTCCCCGGGTGGTAAGTCAGTTATTAGACAAATACCAGCTGACGGCGAAGAAACAACTGGGACAGAATTTTTTAACGGATGCCAATACTCTCCAAAAAATAGTAGCGGCGGCCGAACTTGATTCCTCCGACTTGGTCGTGGAGATCGGAGCCGGAATCGGGACGCTAACCAATAGTTTGGCGGAACGGGCCGGCCTGGTGGTTACGGTCGAAACTGACCGTTCTTTGGCCCCTTTGCTTGAAGAAGTGTTAACCGGCCACGCTAATGTCCGAATAATCTACGGTGATATCTTAAAGCTTGATCCCCTAATTTTAATTGAAGAAACACATCTTAAGCCCAAAGTAGTGGCGAACCTCCCATATTATATCACTACCCCAATCCTCTTTCATTTACTGGAGTCCGGGATCGACTGGCGCTTACTGGTTTTTTTAGTGCAAAAGGAAGTTGCCCAGCGGATGGTCTCTCCCCCCGGAAATAAGATCTACGGCGCGCTTTCGGTGATGATTCAACATTATTGTCACGCGGAAATTATAGGCATCGTTCCGCCGACGGTTTTTTTACCACGGCCGAAGGTTGATTCGGCGATTGTCAGGTTAATTCCGCGCAAAAGAGAGACGAATCCCCAGACGGAACGGTTGTTTTCCTTGTTGGTGCGGACGTCTTTTGCTTATCGGCGGAAAAATCTTTTTAATTCCCTCCGCCGTATATTTTCTGATTTAGGGGGAGAAAAGAGGGTAGAGGAGGCTTTTCAGGTTTTAGGGATTAACCCCAAACAACGCGGAGAGACCCTTTCTCCGGAAGAGTTTTATGCCCTAGCTTCTTATTTGGCTAAAAATTGAAAGAATCGACCTTACCTAAACCGAGCATTCTTGCTGAAGAGGAGAATAAGATGTACTTTATCAGCCCATCTAAAGGACGACTCAGTTTTAACCAGGTTTTCCGTGATCTACTCGCATTTATCAATGAACATCCGGAAGATCACTATAAAATAATAGTGGGAACCGACTCCCAGTTACGGGAGACGGTCTGTTATGTGACGGCGATTGTGATCCTGCGCGAAGGAAAGGGTGGCCGTTTTTATTATACTAAGGAGCGGCAGAAGGGGAAGCTTTCTTTAAAACAACGGATTTTTCTTGAAACGACGCGGAGTCTGGAGGTGGCGTCCCGGCTGGCGGGTAAGTTTGCCACGATTGGGCTGATTGATTTCAATATCGAGATTCATCTGGATGTTGGGACGCAAGGAAGGTCGAAAGAGATTATCAGGGAAGTAGTAGGGATGGTCACCGGGAGTGGGTTTGATGCCCGGATTAAGCCGGATTCATATGGGGCCTCCACGGTAGCCGACAAGTTTACGAAGTGAATTAGAGCGAGCGACGAGCGAGAGTGAGGAGCACGAAGATATTTGCCGGATCAAGCTGAAAGAAAAGCTGCCGACCATCCGGCAAGGATGCTCCCCGGCGCGCTAGAGTGGTAGCGCCGGGCTTAAGTATGGGGTTGGATAAAACACAGAACGTGTTGCTGTTTACAGGAAAAGTTTACTATCGTGATAGGTATAATAAATAATAGTTTAACTGGTGGTTGCAAGTGAAAGTTGGGTAAACATGTAAACGGCGAGCGACAAGTGACGAGCAACGAGACGATTGACACCGGATGTTAAGTTTGTTATAATCGGGACGAACAAATGTTTGGAGGGAGCGGGGGAAATGTCGGTCAGTGAAAAGCAAAAAGCATTGGAGGGAGCGATCCTCCAGATTGAAAAGCAGTTTGGGAAGGGTTCCATTATGCGCATGGGGGAAGCCGACACCAAGATGAATATAGAGGTAATTCCGACCGGGGCGATTACGCTGGATATTGCTTTGGGAGTAGGGGGTATTCCCCGTGGTCGCATCATTGAGATCTACGGCCCAGAATCTTCAGGTAAGACGACCGTGGCTTTGCATATGGTAGCGGAAGCGCAGAAATTAGGGGGAATCGCGGCCTTTATCGATGCGGAACATGCGCTTGATCCTTTGTACGCACGCAAACTGGGTGTAGATATTGATAATCTGCTTATCTCGCAGCCTGATACAGGGGAGCAGGCCTTGGAGATTGCCGAAGCTTTAGTCCGGAGTAGTGCGGTCGATATTGTGGTAGTGGATTCGGTCGCGGCTTTAACGCCTCGGGCCGAGATCGAGGGCGAGATGGGTGATTCCCATGTTGGGTTGCAGGCCAGGTTAATGTCCCAGGCGCTGAGGAAGCTGACCGGTGCGATTAGTAAATCACGCGCCGTAGCTGTTTTTATCAATCAAATCCGGGAAAAGGTTGGAGTTATGTTTGGTAATCCGGAGGTGACTCCCGGTGGTCGGGCGCTAAAGTTTTACTCTACGGTCCGTCTGGAAGTGAGACGGGTGGAGAGTCTCAAGCAAGGCAGTGATTTTATTGGGAATCGAACCAGAGTTAAGGTGGTCAAAAACAAAGTAGCGCCGCCGTTTAAAGATGCCGAGTTCGATATCATTTATGGCGAAGGGATCTCTAAAGTCGGTTGCCTCCTCGATTTGGCGGCGGATAAAGATATTGTGAAGAAAAGCGGTGCTTGGTACTCTTATAAAGAGACACGTTTGGGCCAGGGTAGAGATAAGGCAGTTGAATTCTTAAAAGAAAACCCGGAGCTGTATCAGGAGATTGAAAACTTAGTCTACCAGGAAGTCGGGCTAAAGAGGCCTCAGGAAAACAGGGAAGAAGTCGCGGCGACTAAGGAGACGAAAACGGCGAAGAAATGAAGTGTCCAGTTTCAGCCTTGGAATACTCTTTAACTTTGCTTAAAAGGCGCGATTTTTGTGATCAAGAATTAAGACTTCGTTTAGAGAAACGTGGGTATACGAAAGAGGAAATTACCGAGGCATTGGCCCGGCTCCGGGAGTGGGGTTACCTGGATGACCAAGCATACCTTCAGCGGCAGGTGGAGAAGTATTTAGCCGCGGGCAAAAGTAGGGCTTTTATCCGCCAACGCTTACTTTTAGCCGGGTTGAAACCGGAGGATGTGGAGGATGGCTTGGCTCAATTTTATCCTCCTGCTCAAGAGAGGGCGGTGGTCAGGTTCTGGTGGGAAAAAATATTTGGCGCTTCCGGCCAGACCCCGCCCGGAAAAAAAGAGGTTATAAAATGGGCGCGGCGATTATACGCTGCTGGTTTTCCGGTGGAAGAGATTGAGCCCTATCTTAACCAGGAGAAGGAGTCTTGACAGCTATTTTCAAAAAAGATACAATTAAACCTGGAGGAGAACACAATGAAGCCGAGTTCTTACTCGGCTTTATTTAGTATTAATTTTAGGCAAGGGAGGTGTTGAGGATCGATTTATGGCTAATATTATTATTAATTATACTTGGCTTAGCCGGCGGTATAGTCTTTGAAAAAATAAGGACGGCAATGAACCTGCGTTCTGCGGAAGAAACCGCGAAAATGATCTTACAAGAAGCAGAAAGAGAAGCCGAAGCAAAAAAACGGGAATCTATTCTAGAAGCGAAAGAAGAAGCCCTTCGCATTAAGAACGAAGGGGAAAGAGAGATCCGGGAGCGCAGGAATGATATCCAACGACAGGAAAAACGAATTCTCCAGAAAGAAGAGAATCTTGACCGGAAAATGGAGCTGCTCGAGAAGAAAGAGGAGCATTTAAACCAAAAAGAAGCCGAAGTGGAAAGAATAAAGAGAGAGCTTCGCGATTTACAACAGAAAAGGTTGGAAGAATTAGAACAGATCTCCGGTCTTACCGTTGGTCAAGCTAAAGACTTAATACTTTCTGAGCTGGAGAAAGAATTAGCTCAGGAAATGGCAATACGCGTTCGTGATTTTGAGTCCAAGGTTAAAGAAGAATCCGATAAGAAAGCAAAAGAGATCTTGTCTACTGCGATTCAGCGCTACGCGGCCGACCATGTTGCGGAGACTACTGTTTCGGTGGTTGCTTTACCCAACGATGAGATGAAAGGTCGAATTATCGGGCGGGAAGGGAGAAATATTAGAGCCCTGGAAACATTGACCGGGATTGACCTGATTATCGACGATACTCCGGAAGCAGTAATTCTCTCCGGTTTCGATCCGGTACGGCGTGAAGTGGCAAGAATTGCTCTGGAACGTTTGATTGCGGATGGACGGATACATCCGGCCAGAATTGAAGAGATGGTCGAAAAGGCGCGTAAAGAAGTGGAAACCATTATTAAAGAAGAAGGTGAGCAGGCGGCCATTGAAGTAGGAATCCCCAATTTGCATCCGGAAATTATCCGCCTGTTGGGGCGCTTAAAATATCGTACCAGTTACGGGCAGAATGTCTTGAAACACTCCATCGAAGTGGCATATTTAGCCGGGTTGATTGCTGCTGAATTGGGGGCCGATGTCACGATCGCCAAACGGGCAGGACTCCTCCATGACATTGGCAAAGCCATCGACCACGAAGTGGAAGGACCGCACGTAACCATTGGTGCTGATATTGCTAAAAGATACCGTGAATCGGCAGCGGTGATCCATGCTATTGCCGCTCATCACGGCGATATTGACCCTTATACGGTTGAAGCGGTGCTGGTCCAAGCCGCGGACGCCATCTCTGCCGCGCGGCCGGGGGCGAGACGTGAAACCCTGGAAAGCTATATTAAACGTCTTGAGAGATTAGAAAAGATCGCCGATTCTTTTGAAGGCGTTGAAAAAGCATATGCTATACAAGCCGGACGTGAGATTAGAATCATGGTTAAACCGGAAAAAGTTGACGATTCTGCGGCCGCTTATATATCGCGGGAAATTGCAAAAAAAATTGAGGCTGAATTGGAATATCCGGGTCAGATTAAAGTGATGGTGATTCGCGAAATTAGAGCTGTGGAGTATGCAAAATAAGGACAATAAGCCACTGCGGTCAGTGGCTTATTGTATAATTCAGCAGAAGAGGTAGTTGGGAGGAGCAATGATGAAGGGTGTTTTTTGGAAAGAAGGAGAATCCTTTACCAGCTCCATGAGTTTGATTGTTTCTTTATTGATCCGTTATCCTGAGATTGCGACTTTGAAACTGATCCCGGAGGAACAAATCTTTCAGTTTGGTTTTATCTTTAAACGAAAATTTACCCCAGAAGAAAAAAAAGCTTTCCAGGAAGAACTAGAGCTCAGTTTAAAGGCCTTGACAGAGTTAAACCGGTACCATCCGAAGATTATGAAGTTTACTTTCAAAAGACTTAAAAACTTTAGTTTTTTGGAGATTAAAAGGGATATTGCCTCTCTCTCCCAAGACGAGATTTCTTTAATCACGCGGATCATTAATCACAAATACCAGGGCGAGATAATTAAAGATGCGGAAGATAGTATGGGTGAAGAGGAACTGATCTTTCAAGAAGAGATGATCGATCACATGTTAGAGGATATTAAAGATTCACAACAAGATAAAGAGCTGATCGGGATTCGCGAAGAAGGCCGAGTTATGCTCTTTAACCATTCCGACCCCCCTTAATTGGGGGGATGCTCTAAGGAGGCAGCGCTCGATTGAAAATTGTCTTTCTTGGCGATATCGTCGGTCGACCGGGGCGTAGAGCCGTTAAAGAATTGCTACCCAAGATAAAAGAGGAGTATTCCCCGGATCTGATCGTGGCGAACGGGGAGAATGCGGCCGGCGGGTTCGGGCTGACCACGGAGGTGGCGGCAGAATTACTTAACCATGGGGTTGATGTAATCACCTTAGGGAATCATACCTGGAAGAATCGAGAGATCAACCAGGTCTTCGAGCGTTTCCGGCAAGTATTGAGACCGGCGAATTATCCTCCCGGGACACCGGGGGAAGGGTATGGTCTATTTGTGTCCAAAAGTGGTTATGAGGTCGGCGTGCTTAACCTCTTAGGCCAGGTCTATCTTGATCCACCGGTGGAATGTCCTTTTCGGGTGGCGGAGGAGAGTGTCGATTTTTTAAAAAGTAAGACAC